>CAINHC010000027.1 GCA_903848795.1 uncultured bacterium
AACCTAATGACATTATTACGGTCACAGCCTTTCCTAATTCTGGCTACGCAGTATCGTCCTGGAGTGGATGTACCTCGAGCAGTGGCAACACATGTTCAGTGACTATGGGTTCAGTGAGTAAAATTGTAAACGTGGGCTTTGTGACCCTTCCGTAAAATGAATATTCTACTTACTATTGTGCAATCAATCGTTTATAGTATTTGTGCGGAATAGTAAAATCTGTTAAAGTATCAATCACTATGTCATTTTTTCAAAACATGTTAATGAAGCAGATGCTTAAAAAACAAATGAAAGGAATTCCAGAGGCTGAGCAAGAAAAGATCTTGAAGGCCATTGAGGAGAATCCAGATTTTTTTACAAACATCGCAACAGAAATTCAGGCTAGGATGAAAACTGGTAAGAGCCAAATGGATGCTACGATGGAGGTTATGGGACAGCATCAGGAGAAGCTCCGACAAATAATGGGGAAGTAGTGGTCACTGTATACTTGCTACATATTGACCGACAAGCACGGACGCCCACCTATCCTCTTTAGTTTTTGTCTAAAATAATAAAATGGTTAAAATTAAATTTAACATCAAAAATATCATCAGAAATTTTATATTTTTGTTGACCTTTTTATTTATCTTTATAGCGATTTGTTATGCTCTATTCGTGTTAGCTAATCAGCCTTCAAATAATAGGAATTGGGTTAAGGACATGAGTGTCCTTTCCTCTGTTGAATTTGAAAGTGGTAGCAGTACTGTTACTCTAAATAACATTAGAGACAATCTATATAGAACCACTGATGATTTTGATGTGAGGTACTATAATACAAAATTTGATATCAAAAAGATAAAGAGTGCATATTTAATTACAGATCCTTTTGGTAATTTAGCGTCTCACACTATGCTTGATTTTGAATTTTCTGATGGTCAGAAGGTTGTTTTGTCTGTCGAAATTAGAAGAGAACAGGGCGAGGTGTTTGATGATTTAAAGGGATTATTCCGTGGGTTTGAGCTGTATTATGTTTGGTCAAGCGAATCAGATGTAATTAAACTTCGTACTAATTACAGAAAGGATAATGTTTATATGTACCCATTAAAAATGTCTAAAGAAAATATTCAGAAGTTATTTATGGAGGCTTTATACAGGACAAATGAATTGAAAGATAACCCTGAATTTTATAATCTATTATTTGATAATTGTACAACCAATTTGGCAGAGATGTTGCAAAGAGTTTATAACAAGAAAATAATTGTAGATTGGCGATATTTAGCACCTGCATATGCAGAAGGTCTGTCTATGAAATATGATTTGATTGATGGGGATCCAAATGGAGGTAAGGAAAGTATTTTGCAAATTAGAAAGACACATGATATTTCTCCATACGCAAGGGCTTGTGACGATTGCCTCGATTATTCGGGGTCAATTAGAAATGTTTTTTGGGAATTAAAATGTATATTGGGGCAACGGTAGGCAGTGGCAGGAAGTAGTTGTGTCAAGTCGAACTATTATGACTTCTTAACAACGCTCGCATGAATTTCTTCTGTTAAACGGTTGTTTATTTCAGCTAGTCTGTGAACTTGGTCCTGAATTTGAAGAAGCGCCTCAGCGTCTTTGTATGTTTGCAAGGCTTGCTTGTCAGACGCCTTGGCTGCAACTTTTTGGCCAACCATAATAATGGAAAGTAATACCAATTGTAGGAACGTTTGAGCAATCCAAGAAATTAGAGTAGCCGTTCCGCCAGCAATAGCTGCTGGGAGGCTAATTAATGCAATAATTGAAAAAAGATATGCGCACCACATTGTGCTCACTATGTTGGTAATTAGGACCGCAAGCTTGCCGTTAAAACCGACACCCTCGTCTTTTGTTAGGTGTGGTCCGTATTTTATTCTCTCCTCAATACGAGGGTGGGGGATATGATTGTTGTTCATAAGGTAATTATACAACAAAATAGTTTATTGTGTTTTTTGTATAATAATTGTATTATTCTTGTAGAAAGGTTAGTCTAAATATGACTATTTTGCTAACCCGATCATTCCACAACCAAACCACAACCCAAACAATAGAATAAACTATACAATGCAAAATCGTGAAAAAATTGTTTTGATTCCCACTTATTATGCGAAACATTTGGCCAAATCTATCGCTAACAGTCAAAGTCTGGACGACCAGATTCAGATTGTTTATCCGATCGGAAATAGTGAAAACCAGGAAAGTTTTCCAGATGGGGAAGTCTATACAAGGCTTCCCCTTGAGTTGGTAAATGATTTCGAAGGGCGAATCGTAGTGCTTCACTCTGGGATGCCAAACCCAAACGATGGTCTTATCAGATTGCAAATGATTCTATCGATCCTTTCCAGGTCAAAGGCTAGGGTTGAAGTGTTCTTCGCATACTTTTCATATGGTATGCAGGACCACGCAAAACACGATGGGGAGACAAATATGGCTCGTGACATCATCTCCACGCTTGTGAATTACTACAATGTAGAGAAGATTTACTTGCTCGATCCTCATTTTGGGGGTCAGACCTGGCTGTTTGATTATCCGATAGTCCAGGTTTCAGCGGTTCCAATTCTATATTCTGCAGCACGTCAGGATTATCCAGATGTGATCTTCATGGCTCCTGATGCTGGTTCTCAAAGGCGCACCAATCTTTCGGGTACTGAAAAGGAACGTCACAATTCCTTTGATGTCGAGATAAAATGGGGTGAAGAATTCCGCTCGAGTGTCGAAGGTAAGGTTGTCGCTGTTGTCGATGATTTGATTGAAACAGGCGGAACCATGGTGATGTTCAATGAAGTGTGTAAGGAATGCGGAGCAGAGAAGACTATTGCCGTCAGCACTCATGGTGTGCTTCTATCAGGAATAAATCGGGTGAAGAGTTATTTTGATCACCTTTATCTCACAAACAGTATTGACAGGGGAGAAGATTCAAACGTCGATACCTCTTTCTTGATTGTCGACGCAATCTTGAATCCGTCGTCGTAAATCATAATCCAGACTTGCGTTTAGTATGATTGACTTCTGAAACTACAAAGCGCCGCGAGAAAACCCTCGCGGCGTGTTTTACTTAATTATAAGATAGTTCATGCTAGTTTACTAGTGTTAACTAAGTTAGCGAGAGAGTTGATGTAAAAGGTAGAAATATCTTCAAAATATGTTAATATCACAATATGAAACTATCCATCGGAATCGTCGGTCTCCCAAACGTAGGTAAATCTACGTTATTTAATGCATTGACCAAAAAGTCAGTTCCTGCCGAGAATTACCCTTTCTGTACCATAGACCCTTCCGTTGGGGTTGTACCGGTCCCAGACGAGCGTTTATATCAACTGGCGGAGTTTTCTAAGACTCAAAAGACAATACCTGCTGCAATTGAATTTGTGGACATCGCAGGTCTTGTTAAGGGAGCATCCGAGGGTTCAGGCCTAGGGAATAAATTCCTAGCGCACATCAGAGAGACCGATGCAATTGCCGAGGTTGTCAGAATCTTTGAAGACGCAAATGTGATTCATGTTGATGGTTCTATTAATCCAAAGCGTGATATTGAGGTAATTAATCTTGAGCTTATCTTGGCTGATCAACAAACTGTATCCAAGCGACTTGTTGGAGTTGAAAGTGGAGCAAAGAGAGGTGACAAATTGGCTATTGCGGAGAAGGCGGTTTTGCAAAAGCTTGCACACTCACTTGAGGAAGCGCGGCTCGCTTCTACTCTTGATTTAACAGATGAAGAAAAAGAAATTATCCAAGGTCTACATCTTTTGAGCATGAAGCCGATAATGTATATTTTGAACAAAAAGGCTGGGGGAAAGAATTTGGATGAAGTAAAAGATGAAAGATGGAATGAGCTTATAAAATTCTTAGATGAGCAAAAGGCCAAATGGACTATCGTTGATGCTGGAATTGAACATGAACTAAAAGACCTAGAAGGGGAGGATAAAATAATTTTCAGAAAAGAACTTGGCGCACATGACGACGGTGTCGATTTGTTAATTAAGAAAGGGTATGAGCTATTGGACCTCGAAACTTATTTTACAACCGGAGTTGTCGAGACAAGAGCTTGGACAATTGCAAAAGGCTCCACTGCACCTGTTGCTGGAATGGCAATTCACACGGACTTCAAAGACAAATTCATTAGAGCAGAAATTGTATTTTGGAAAGACTTATTAGGTGCGGGTTCATACGGTGCAGCTAGAGAGAAAGGGCTGGTGAGAACTGAGGGAAAGGAATATATAGTTAAGGATGGGGATGTGATTGAATTCAAGATTTGATTCAGCGGACGATTTAGCAAAATCGCCACGTGGCTCACCTACTGGGTGATTTATCAAATCAAAAATCAATCACTCCGAGCCTCGCGAGGAGTAAATTGAATTCAAGATATAAGACGTTGGATGATAAAATACAACCCTATATAAAGCTATTCCAACACAGCTATTCCAACACCGCTTGCCGTATTGTGTATAATTGTGTATAATTGTGTATAGTTGATTTATAACCAATTACTTATGAAAAATAAAGACAAAAATAAGCCAAATATAAATAAAAAAGATGTAGTGGAGCGCTTCAACAAGAGAATACCGCTATCGCAAGACATCTTAGCTAGAATTTCCAAAATAGACCAATTCCAAGGTCTTTGGCAGGGAAGTCTTCGTCTTAGTCCGCAAATACTCGGGCGTCTTAAAGCGTTCGTGGTTATTACCTCAACTGGTGCTTCTACTCGTATTGAAGGCGCAAAAATGACCGATGATGAAATTGCTCGTTTCTTGCGAGGTCTTAAAGAAAATGCACCAAAAGGTCGTGATCAAGAAGAAGTGGCAGGTTATGCTGATCTTATTGGGCGTATTTTTGATAGTTGGAAAACAATGAAATTGACAGAAGGTTGGATACAGCAATTTCACAGTATTCTTCTTAATTTTTCTGAGAAAGACAAAATTCATAAGGGTAAATACAAAGATGGTGACAATACAGTCATTATGGAGAATGATAAAAAAGAAAATGTCGTGCTTTTTAATCCTACACATTCATATCTTGTGAAAGGAGAAATGTTGGAAGCTATAGAATGGACAAATGAACAGCTTAAAAGTCAACAAATTCACTCACTTCTTGTAATTGCAAATTTCATTTTTGAATTTCTGGCCATTCACCCATTTTCTGATGGTAATGGTCGAGTTAGTCGAGCCCTTACAAATCTCTTGCTTCTTCAGGCTGGATATAGTTACGTACCGTACGTTTCTCTTGATGAAATAATTGAAAAAACTAAGGTGGATTATTATCTTGCTCTTCGTGCAACCCAAAAGAATCACGGAACCGATCATGAAGACATTGCACCTTGGGTTGATTATTTTCTTACTGCACTCACTACGCAGACAGAGAGGGTTCGCAGTATAATGGATGAAGATCAGCCAGAAAAACTTCTTTCTGAAAAGCAGAAGGAGATATTTGAGTTGTTCACTAATAATAAAACAATGGGGGTAGCAGAAGTAATGGCTCTTCTAGAAGGTAGAATAGAAAGAGAAACCATCAAGCAATCATTGTCTCGTCTGGTAAAATTACGACTTCTTGAAAGAGTTGGTCAAGGCCGAGGTGTTAGATATTTAAAGATTTAAACTATTTCAATTTTTGCGCGTAAAGTTTACACGGCTTTATACATCAAGCCTGAACTGTATTTGTCAAAATGTGCATAACCCATTTGACGAAACATCTATAATGTGCTAAAAATAAGGTATAAATTAATAAAAACGATGTCAACCACAAACATAGTGTTATCTTTTAAGCCTAAGAACGTTACCAAGAAGCTCCTGTCCTCTCTGACAGATAGGGCTAAATTGGTCGTTACTAAGCGCTATGGACTTGATAAAGACGGCGAAAAGATGACCCTAGAGGCCATTGGTGAACAGTATTCTATTACACGTGAGCGTGTTCGTCAGATTGAGCATGCGGCCCTACAAAACATCAGGAAGTCTCCAGCTTATAAGCAAGAGAAGGCGGCTTTTGATGAATTAGATGTCGTTATTGATGGTCTTGGAGGTTTCCTTGCAGAAGATGATCTTCTATCTATTTTGTCTAAGGATGTATCTGGCAGAAACCACGTTCATTTTATGCTAGTTGTTGGAGAAGATTTTAAGAAAGATAAAGAAGATGTTGAGTTTAAGCACAGATGGAATATTGATCAAAATCTTTCCAAAAAAGTTCATGAAGCTATCAGAAAATTATACAAAAGTCTTGACGATGAATCTCTTATCCCAGAATCAGAAATTATAGGAGAATTTTTGAAGCACCTACAAGATGTCAATCAAAAATATCTAACTGAAGAGATTGCAAAGAGGTGGTTGTCAGTTTCAAAGAATTTGGATAAAAATCCACTAGGAGAATGGGGTAAGGCTAATTCTTCAAATGTTAGAACAAAGGGAATTAGAGATTATGCTTTTCTTGCTATGAGAAAGCATGGTTCACCAATACACTTCCGTGATATTGCAAAGCAAATTGAAAAATTATTCGACAAAAAGGCACATATCGCTACAACTCATAATGAGCTTATCAAAGACAAGAGATTTGTTCTTGTTGGAAGAGGACTTTATGCTTTGAGTGAATGGGGCTATTTAAGCGGTGTTGTTAAGGACGTTATCAAGAAGGTATTAGACAAGAACGGTCCATTAACAAAAGAAGAAATCATACAAAAAGTTTTGAAGGAAAGATATGTTAAGGAAAACACAATTCTAGTTAACCTACAAAATAGTAAGTTCTTCAAGAAAGATAAAGAGGGAAGATATCGATACGCAGAGAATAACTAAATTCGTCAGCAAGGTTTTATACAAAATAGATAATAGTTCCAGAATTCAATCTGGGACTATTATTTTGCAAGACTATATTGTACAATATAAGTGATTCAGTGGGCGATTTTTTAAATCGGCCTACTGGGTATATAATATTCTTTAAACATGCAATCACAATTCACAGCAGAAGTTTTTGTTTTGGTTTTCTTAAAAATAGCAATTGCATTTGTTGTCATTTTATTTGTCCTCGGCTTTGGAAAGAAGTTTTTGGCTAGATTAAAGAAAAAATCTCGCGCAGAATTCTTTGCAAAACAAAAGTATATACTACTTGAAATCACTCCTCCAAAGGATCTTCAAAAAACTCCTCAGGCTATGGAGCTATTCCTAGGTTCGCTGTATCAGGCAGGTGGTGACGCGAGTGGTTTTTTCTTAAAGTATACTAATGGCGCATGTCGTCCGTGGTTCTCTCTTGAAATTATTTCAATCGACGGACATGTTCGATTCTTTATTTGGTCACGTGCGACATTTTTGGATATGATTGAGACTCAGCTTTACTCTCAATATCCTGATGTTGAAATTGTTGATAGGACAGGTAATGACTATACGACCGATGTAAAATGGGATCCAGAGAATTATCAATACTGGGGATGTAACTTTGTGAAGACGGCCGTATCTCACTTGCCAATCAAGACTTATGTATCTCACGGGTTAGTTGGAGGAGGAAAAGAAGAATCGAAAGTCGACCCTATAACCCCGGTTATTGAGCTTTTGGGTTCTCTTAAGAAAGGCGAGCAAGTTTGGTTTCAAATATTGGTCCGAGCTCACACAAAGGAAATGATAAAGCCAGGTACAAAAAAAGAGATGGTCGACTGGAAACACGCAGCGGGGCTTGATCTGATTAAGAGAATGAAGCGCGATGTGAAGATGGATAAGGACAAGCCGGTTAACCCAGCTTTGCTTCAATTAACAAAAGCAGAAAAGGAAGCGGCAGAGGCAATTGAGAATAGTATTTCTAAATTGCCATTTGATTGTGGTGTCCGAGCGGTTTATGTTGCTAAGAAGGATGTATTTAGATCATCGATGATTGCTGGAATTAATGGATCATTTAGACAATATGGATCTCCTAATCTAAATGGATTCAAAACAGTGAACGCTCCCAAGGCTACAAAGTTTAAGTGGCAAGATAGAGGTGAGGTAAAGCTCATGGCACAGAAAAAGAAAATACTTGGCGAATATCAGCATCGTTCATATTTTATTCCAGAATATATTCCATATGGCGCAAGACTGGCACATTTTGTTATGACAACAGAGGAATTGGCAACAGTTTTCCACCTGCCAGGAAATGTTTCCAGGACTCCTACATTATCACGTGTACAAGCTAAGAAAGTTGAACCACCATCAAATCTTCCAATATAAAATATTCAAATATAATTATGCCAGACCAAAATCCAGAAACAAATACTAAGGCACCCTCATCTTCTACGTTGGAGTCTACATCGTTGAAGAATGTTTTGCCCGCGCTTGAAACGCCGACGCATGTCGTTTCGCATGGATTTTTTATTTCAAGAATTTTAAAAATTACTCTTATTCCGATAATACTAATTATATTAGTCTTGGGATATCTTGTTATTGCGCCATTCGGATCTTTCAGTAAACCGTTAATGATAGAAATAACGTCAGGAGATTCTCTTAGGACAATCTCAACTGAAATTAAAAATGCCGGCGTGATTAGGTCTGCTGATTTACTACGACTGATGATTTCAATTGAAGGTGGGCAAAATCACATAAAAGCTGGTGTTTATGAATTTGATAAGCCGGCGAATGTGTTTAGTGTTGCTTATAGATTATCGCACCAGGATTATGGACATACTCCTATGAAGCTAACTTTTCCAGAGGGAATAAATTCAAAAGATATTTTAAATATTATTGATTCTAAATTTCCTGACTTGAAAAATTCAGCGTCATATGCGCCAGATAGACAATCGGTGCTTTCTAAAGAAGGGTACCTATTTCCTGACACATATTTTTTTCCGCCAAATGCTGATATAAAAGTAATTGTCAATAGAATGTCGGCAGAATTTAAAACAAAAATTCAAAAATATGCAAGTGTGATTTCGGCGAGCGGATACACCGAAGCGGAAATAATAACAATGGCTTCTATTTTGGAAGAGGAGGTTAAGACCGCTGAAGATAAGAAAATGGTTGCAGATTTATTGTGGAGAAGAATTAAAAATGGAATGCCACTTCAGGTTGATAGTACACTTGGATATATTAATGGAAAAAAGTCTGCTGACTTAACAATGGAAGATTTAGCAACGGATTCTCTTTATAATACTTATAAAAATAAAGGGCTTCCTCCAGGACCAATTTCAAACCCAGGACTCGATTCTATTGAAGCAACCCTCTATCCAACACCCAATGATTACACCTTCTTTTTGACAGGAGACGACGGCAAGACTTATTTTTCAAAGACTTACGCTGAGCACTTGAAATTTAAGAGATTATATATAAGATAGCGTTAACTTTGAATAATTTAAGACAAATGAGCCAATCCCTAACTTCAACAAGTTCCCATCAAAATTCGGCAAAGAAAAAGGTCTTTGTCGGATTATCTGGTGGTGTGGATTCGTCCGTTTCTGCATTGCTCTTGCAAAAAGCGGGCTACGAGGTCACAGGAGTCTTTATAAAGGTATGGCAACCTGAAAATGGTGAATGTACTTGGAAGGAAGACAGAAGGGATGCCATGAGGGTAGCTGCCCACTTGGGTATAAAGTTCGTAACCCTCGATCTACGTGATGAATACAAGAGAGGAGTGGTTGACTACATGATAGCGGAGTATGCAAAGGGAAGGACTCCAAATCCAGATGTAATGTGTAATAAGGAGGTTAAGTTTGGCGCGTTTATGAATTGGGCAATGGCACAAGGAGCAGATTGTGTAGCGACAGGTCATTATGCACAAATGCGCGACGGCGAAATGTTTGAAGGACGCGACGGAGAAAAAGATCAATCATACTTTCTCTGGACTCTCAGTGAGGATCAACTCAAAAAAATATTATTTCCAATCGGTCATCTGGAAAAAAGTGAAGTAAGAAAAATTGCTGAGAAAAATAATATTCCCGTTGCCAAGAAAAAGGATAGTCAAGGAGTTTGTTTTATCGGCCACATCGACATGAAGGATTTTATAAGAGAGCATGTCTTGGCGAGTGCTTCTGATTCATCGGACCCATCGCATTCAGCGGAAGTCAGGGGACTAAGCGAGGGAAATGTGCTTGATGTGAACGGTAAGATAATTGGAAGACATGATGGATCTCTGCTTTATACAATAGGGGAGAGACATGGTTTGGCACTAAGTACAAACACAACAAATACTCCAAGATACTATGTAATAGATAAAGATATTATAAAAAATACTATAACTGTTGCTGAAAAAGAGCAGATAAAAAATGACGGGGCAGGAAGCGTGGAGAAACTAGTTTTTAATGATATTCACTTTATATCAAAAGAGTATAAAGAGATCTTAAAGAAAAACCAAATTAATTGTCTAGCTCGAGCAAGATATAGACAAAAGAAAGAAAAATGCGTTCTATCATTAATTAACGATGGCGATGAGGGAGTTTTGGGCGCCGAAAAATACCAAATCACATTTGCAAAACCACAGGAAGGAATCACACCTGGGCAATCTCTCGTAATTTATTTTGACGAGGAGAAAGTAAAGGTAATGGTAGGTGCAAAAACCTTAGGGGGTGTTATAATCTAAATAATTTAAACCATAATAAACATGAATCCAATTTTCGTTAAAAAATCGGACGGCACAGATGAAGAATTCGATATTATTAAGCTCAAAGAGTCTTTGGTTAGATCTGGCGCACAGCCAACGATTATAGACAAAATAATAAGAACAATAACCGATGATTTAAAAAGTAAATCAGCAAGATTAGGAAATAAAGCAGTTTGTGATGTTACTACAATTTACAAGCAAGCTTTCTCAATGCTTAAGAAGATGTCAATTTCTGCCGCCGCTAGATACTCTTTAAGAAGATCAATAATGGAAATCGGACCAACGGGCTTTCCATTTGAAGAATTTGTAGCCGAGCTATTTAAAGCCCAAGGATTCAATACTCTAACCGACCAAATGGTTTTGGGAAAATGTGTTCCTCATGAAGTTGATGTTGTGGCGTGGAATAAAAGGAAGTTATTAATGGCGGAGGTAAAGTATCATAATGAGTTAGCTGGTAAAACAGATTTAAAAGTCGCACTTTATGTCAAAGCAAGATTTGATGATTTATCGCAAAATAAATATCAATACACAGAAGACACTCCAGCAAGAAAACTAGATGAGGGATGGTTGGTTACAAATACAAAATTCACTGAAACTGCAATTACTTACGCTGAGTGTAGCAATTTAAAATTACTTAGCTGGAATTATCCTCAGAATGAAAATATTCTGGATTTAATTGAGCGATACAAATTGCATCCCGTGACATGTCTTACGTCTCTAACTTCATCAGACAAGAAATCATTGATTGGCAGAAAAATAATGCTTTGCAAAGATTTGTACGAAAGAAAAGACGATATGAAGCAATTGGGAATTTCACCGGCCAAAATATTCAAAGCATATTCTGAGATAGGAACAATATTTGAGGAGCTGGAAGGGGTGAAGAGAGCAGTGGAGGGGGTCTAGGATTTTGTTTAACTTGTAATGTAATTCATTAATATTTAAAGAACCATGTTATCCTTATCTGATTTGCAAAAAAAAACGATTATTGGTAATATCTAAATTGCCTAGCTCCTTAGAACAAACAACCAAAAAAAACAGAAAGAACGAATGAAATGAACTTCTGGAATGAACACAGTGTGATGTTTATTATCGGGATGGTGGTGATGCCAAGGATGATGCTGATCTATTACGGGATGATAACCCCGTTGCAGGTCCCTCCAATCCTGGGCATGATCTTTTGCCCGAGGATATTCATGATCGGCATTCTGACTACGATATACAACGACCAAAACTCTGCACTGATTGTTGTGCTGTGGATCCTGGCTGTCATCCTTGACATCATCGGATTTATCTTCAAATCGATGATGGGGATGCAGATGCAAAAGGCGGCCATGGAACAGCTCATGCGTCAGTCCCGCGGATACTAACCCATCAGCGTCTACGGGTAAAAATGGTTGATGGTGGCAAAACCACTCGGTGATGTAACCGCGAGTCCAATCCTCGTTAAACTTTAAAATGAACGCGATACTTCTATATGGTATGGCGTTCTTTTCATTTGAGATTTATATAGGAATTGTAAACGATACGAGGTGTAAAAATGTTTTGAATTTCCACCACAATCTGCTATTATTGGCCAATGACTAAAGCCAAAATCACACACAAAACTTCACCTGAGAACGCGGGTAGAGATGTTAATAAAACTAAAGCTGCTAAGCCTAACAAATTCGCCTTCAAAACTGAATGGGATTTTTCTGCATTGTATAGCGGAGACAAAGATCCAAAGATTGAAGCGGAAATAAAGGTGATGGAGGATAGGCGTAATGCTTTTGCAAAAAAGTATTCGAACAAGAAATTCCTAAGCTCCACTAAAACAATCTTGAGTGCGATGAAGGACTGGGAAAAACTACAAGACGAAGCAGGTTTTGCTAAGTGTATTTGGTATCTATCAAAATTAAACGATGCAGATTCTTCCAATCAAGAAAGAAAATCAAAAACAAATCTATTGACCCAAAGAATTACCAAGGCTGAGAATGAAATAATTTTCTTTGAACTTTCACTTTCCAAATTAGATTCAAAATTGCAAAAGGAAATATTGAATGACAAATCTTTCGCGCCCTATAAATACTATCTCAAGAAAACATTTGAGGCCGGCAAACATCTTTTAACAGAACCAGAAGAGAAGATAATTAGTCTAAAGCAACAGGTAACTTACAAAATGTGGGTTGATGCGCAAAAGAAACTTCTAAATGCCCAAACTGTTAAATTCCAAAAAAGGGATGTTCACATTGCTGAAGCGATGATGCTTAGACATCAACTTGGTTACAAAGAAAGGCATGAATTGCACAATAAGATTATTCCAACGCTAAAGGCGGTAAGTCACATGGCGGAGGCGGAGCTTAATGCAATTTACACTGATAAAAAAATAGAGGATGAACTTAGAGGTTACAAAACGCCGTATCAAGCAACAGTTGAGGGTTATGAGAATGATCTAGACACAGTAGAGAATCTCATAAAAGTCATTAACGATAATATGAAAGTTTCTCATAGATTCTTCAAGGCTCGTGCAAAACTACTTGGATTGGAGAAATTGGGCTCCGCTGACTTGTATGCACCGGTTGTTAAAACGACGGGCAAGAAGTTAACTTTGGAAGAAATAGTAAGTAAGGCGATAGAGAGTTTTAATAAAATAAAACCAGAGTTTGCAAATTATGTAAAAACCTTTGCAGAAAATGGACAAATTGATTTCCTACCAAGAAAAGGTAAGCAAGCGGGGGCGTATTGCTCACCTGGGCACAATGTTCCAACTTATGTTTTGATGAATTTGACTGGAAGTATTGACGATATTTGTACATTGTCACATGAAATGGGTCACTCCATTCACTCAGAGTTAGCAAAAGGTCAACCTGTATTATATGAGGATTACACCATATCAGTTGCGGAAGTTGCGAGTACATTTTTTGAGCAACTTGTGATTGATGATTTGATTGAGAATGCAAAGAATGACGAGGAGAGACTTCGTCTGTTGGACGAAAAGATGAAGGGAGATATTGGTGTGATTTTTAGACAAATTTCATTCTTTAATTTTGAATTAGCACTGCATAATAAAATCAGAAAGGATGGTGGTGCATCGAAGGAGGAAATGGCTAAAATGTTCTTGGATGAGATGAAGAATTTTGTCGGACCAGTTATGGCCCCAGCGGAAGACGATGGCTACACATTCATTTACATTCCACATCTTAGGTATTTCTTCTATGTTTACACATATGCATTAGGACAAATTGTAAGTAGGGCGCTTTGTGCAAAATATAAGGAGGATCATAATTTTATTGAAAAAGTTGAAGAATTTCTAAAATCAGGTCAATCCATGTCGCCAAGAGATATTTTCCTAAAGACAGGAATTGATATTGCAGATCCTAAATTCATTCAAGCTGGAATTGATGCTGTAGCTGAGGATGTTAAGAAATATGAGGCGATAGTTAATAAGGTGAAGAAGGCGGGGAAATAATGTTGTGCAAGATTGCTTTTGCTATTTTAATTCTACAGATATATAATTAAGTTTATAAATTAGTGGGTGTAGGTTTCTTGTCTATGATCCACGAAGAAAACGGCACGCGCGGGCGTGTCGTTTTCTATAAATGCAAAAAGTCCCTTGTTATGGGGCCTCGTGCCGATCGGGGACACCCCAATCCATGCAATTATCATAGTAAAAAATTCGCTAAAAATCAACAACAACAACAGCAGTTGTATTTTGTGTAATAACTAAGGTAATAGTTTTACGAATGGTAACCAGAATATTCACCCTAAATAGTAAAATTGACGGAAAAACCGTTACATTTACTATTTAGGCTAATAATTTCAGACGCTTCAGTTTATACATAATATACCTCCTTGTGTAGTCTTTTCTATTGTGCTGAGAGGGTGACATTTTCATTTTGCTCCGACACTCGGTGCGCCCCTGTATGCAAACCACCCCAAATCTGCTATATTATATCTCATGAATTCTAAAGAAATACGTCAAAAATATTTAGGTTTTTTTGAGAAAAGAGGCCATGCAGTATTACCTAGTACATCGCTTGTCCCGGAGAATGACCCTTCAGTTTTATTCAATACCGCCGGTATGCAACCCCTTGTTCCATATCTATTAGGCGAGAAGCACCCACTTGGAACCAGACTTTGCAGTATACAAAAATGCGTTAGAACAATCGACCTAGAATCGGTTGGCGACAACACTCATGCCACATTCTTCGAGATGATGGGTAATTGGTCATTGGGAGATTATTTTAAGAAGGAATCTATTAATTGGAGTTTTGAACTTTTAACTTCTAAGGAGGAGGGTTTTGGTATTGATCCAAAAAGACTTTATGTGACATGTTTTGAGGGTGACAAAAACGCACCAAAGGATGAAGAAAGTGCAGCTATCTGGAAGGAAATTTTTGATAAGCATGGTGTTAAGGGGAATAGAATTTTTTTCCTTCCTGAAAAAAATAATTGGTGGAGCGCAGGAGACAATGGTCCTTGTGGAGCTGATACCGAGATTTTTTATGATATTACAGGTAAACACACAGAAGGTCTAACTCATGAAGAATATTGGACAGCTTCTGAGGAAACTCAAGAGCTTGTAGAGATTTGGAATAATGTCTTCATGGAATTTGAAAAGAAGGATAGAGAAATTATTGGAAAGTTGGCAAATAAGAATGTAGATACAGGCGCTGGGTTTGAAAGATTCTGCCTAGCTTTAAATGGAAAGGATAATTTTTATGATACGGATATTTTTGAAGAAATTTTTGCAAAAATTGATGCGCAACACGCGGAGTTGAATCCTTCTCCAGCACAACTTCAAAACCCAACAGCCTTAAGTGAAAAAGAAGCACTTCGCGCAAAGAGAATTATTGCAGATCATGTTAGAACATCTGTGATGCTAATTTCTGATGGTGTAATTCCATCAAACACCGATCAAGGTTACATCTTGAGAAGATTGCTAAGGCGCGCCGTTAGATTTGCTGATAACTTGGGACTAAAGAAAGGGTCACTATTCTGGATTGCTGACGCAGTTGTGAATACTTACGCTGATATTTATGAAAATGTCGCTCGTCAAAGAGAAACTATCAAAATTACAATTGATAATGAAGAGCAGAAGTTTAGAAACACACTTTCTCACGGTCTTAAGGAGTTTGATAGAATTATTAAAAAACTTTCCAGCGCAGAGGGTGCAGAAAATAAAAACTCTAATGAACATTTGATAAGTGGAAAAGATGCTTTCGTACTATTTAGCACCTATGGATTTCCAGTGGAGATGACAATTGAAATGGCGGGGGAAATTGGTTTCAAGGTTGACAAAGAAGCCTTTGAAGAAGAAATGAAGAAACACCAAGACCTTTCTCGTTCAGGCGCTGGGCAAAAATTCAAAGGAGGAATGGGGGATACAAGTGATATTTCAATCAAGTATCACACTGCTACGCACTTATTACATCAAGCACTTCGTGAGGTTCTTGGAGCTCATGTCTCACAAAAGGGAAGTAACATCACAGCAGAGCGATTGCGTTTTGACTTTGCTCACACAGCAAAAATGACAGATGAAGAAAAGCAACAAGTTGAGGATATTGTTAATAAAAGAATCGCTGACGCATTACCGGTGAATGTAGTTGAACTTCCAATTGAAGAAGCAGAGAAAACTGGAGCGCTTCACTTCTTTGGAGAAAAATATGGTGACAAGGTAACTCTTTACTATATCGGTAACACAATCGAAGAAGCATTCTCAAAAGAATTCTGTGGAGGTCCTCACGTAAAGAACGCAAGCGAGCTTGGTCACTTCAAAATTCAAAAAGAAGAAGCAGTTTCTGCTGGGGTTAGGCGTATCAAGGCGGTACTAGAATAAATTTATGCTTAAAATATAGGTCAGATTTGCGATTGAAAAACTTATAAACTTGAGTATAATTGTACGATGTCCACAATACACTTATACCTAGATGAGAGCGGTTCTCCCGATATAAATGATCATAGTCAAAATTATACACTGTGCGGTATAATTGTTAATCACTATCAGTCAGAAAATTTAAAAATTAAGGCAGATCAAATAAAGTTTAAATATTGGAATCATACTGAAATAGTTTTTCATTCTTCCGATATTGGTGCACAAAAAGGTGATTACTCAATTTTAAATAATCCGTCCATAAAGAGCGATTTCTTAAAAGATATGTATATATTTATGAATAACTGTACATATAAATGTATTGTAATATCAATTGATAAGAGTAAGGCCGTGCCTAAGGGATGGAATTCTGATCAAATTAGAGATTATGCTTCTGATAAGATGATTGAGTGCTATATTGAATATTTAGCCAAGAATAAATCTAGCGGAAGTATTTGTCTTGAATCTGCTGGTAAAAGAGATTTTTCATTTTATAACAGATATGCATATTATTTAGCTCATGGATTGACAAGACTTGGTCTTAAGCACGATGATCTTAAAAAGTTATTAACTTCTATTAGTTTTGTTAGTAAAAAGAATCACGATATTGAAACGCAACTAGCTGACCTGTTTGCTTATCCAGCTACCTGTAATTTTTTGAATCTTGAGGGAGTTCGTCCTTTGGTTAAAGGTAGTTATGAAGAAAAAATGTGCAACATTTTAAACTCAAAAATTGTCGACGTTAATACCCAAAAATATATGTATAGACATCCATAGAAATGAAAAAACGAGGCATGCCTCGTTTTTTCGGGGTTAGGTCGTAGCTTTCGCTTACTTGCTAACTCTTACCAACAAGTATAACGCCGTTTATAATTTTGTCAATAAGGATGTAGGTGCTATAATATTACCAATGAAAACCACTAGCACATCTATTATTGCTTATGTTGGAAATGGCGTTGTCAAAGGAAGTTTGGTACTTCATGAAAAAGGAAATAAACCAATCATCCTTTCGGCTAGAAAAAGCGATTTGAAATATAATCCCGAAAGAGATCGAGCTCAACTTGAAGCTCTTATATTGGCAGAATTTGAAACTATACTTAAAGCAATAAAAACTGAAGACTTTCCTAAGCTACATAATGTTAAATGTAGCAAACCAGATACGGCACTGGTTGTTATGTCGTCACCCTGGTATCTTTCTGAAACAAAAACTATTAAGATGCAAGAAGCTACACCTTTTCTTGTTACTGAAAAATTAATCAACAAAGCAACAGCAAATATTGTAAAAGCTTACACTGGCGAGAAGGATAATGTCACAGTTCTAGAACAAAACTTTCTATCAGTTGTCGTAAATGGATACAATGTCATCGACCCAATCGGAAAGAAAGTAAAAGATATTGATATAAATGTCTTCACTAGTTACGCCCGAACAGAGTCTGTAAAAAAAATAGAGAATATTATTAGTAGTAATTTCCATCTAAACAATATTCATATTCATTCTCAATCACTCGTGTCTTTTTCAGCAATAGGGGATTTGTATCCAAATATAAAGGACTATACAGTTATTGATGTCACGTCAGCTCTCACCGAGGTTTTAATAATAAAAGAAAATATATTGAGAGACACAGGGTCTTTCCCGTATGGGAAATATTTTGTCATGGAAAATATGGCTAAAATCATGGGTTGTGCAGAGGATATGGCAGAGTCCTTAATTGAAGCGTATTTGAACAATAAATTGGATGAAGTAACAAAACAAAAAGTTGCTGAAGTATTGAAGATGATCGAGAAAGAATGGCTAAATGGATTTTCAACTGTTCTTAAGCAAATTACATCAAATGGTTTGCTCCCTAAGGATTTTTATCTCTTTGCACAATCTGATGTTGCAAAAATATTCAAGCAATTTGTAGAAAATGAAGAATACAATCAATTTGCGTTAACGGAAGGTAAATTTGAGGTTAAGATAATTGAAGTGGCTGATATGTTTCCATTTTGCGAGGTAGATAAAGAGGCTAACATTAATCAGGATTTGGACGCTGCTATGATTGCCGGAACACTTTTCAACAACAAAAAACTTTTTGCACAATAACAATTTGATTTCCGTGTTATATTTATAATATGAGTAAAAAATCTAAATTCTACGATATCGTTCCTAAAGACAAGAAATCAATCAGGAATATTCCTATACCTGAAAAGGGAACTGACGCTGAGGAAGAAGGGAGAATTATAGAATCACATGAACTAAAGAAGGGGGGTGTTTCAAGAGGTGCGCACAAGAATGCTGTCAAAAAGCATGATCATAATGAATCATCTAGTGTTGAGATAAAGAAATTGGCAAGACCTATAACTAATGTTGAAGAATACGACAATGATGAGTATATCGAGATTATAGACCATACTACTTCAGATAATGAGACTACTGAGGAGGTCCACATGCTCGGAGAAAATAAAGAAGAAATTGAGAAAACCAAAATTCCAGCACTAGCTGAAACTGAAAACGAGGATTTTACTGATTATACAAAAAGTACAGGCCGAAGAAATAGAGGTGGAGATTTTCTAAAGAATATCTTTAGAGGATCCTTTAAAATTCCTGCAATAATATTAATTGTGTTGATAATTGGCTTCTTTGCGCTGAGTTCGTTTAGTCATGCGAACATTACCTTGAAAACTGAAGACATAAAGGTTTCACTTGATTCAGGTTATAAATTCGATCAGGGAGATGGGGAGATTCTTCAATCCACTTCCACTGACTCAATAAGTGTCCCGGCCAGCGGTTCTACTAAGGTGGATAAAAAATCAACAGGAACTGTAGTCATTTTCAATAACAGTACAGCAAGTCAAAAATTCGCTAAGGGAACAAAGCTTCAAGCTTCAAACGGTCTAATCTATCTTTTGGATCAGGCGGTCTCAATTCCTGCCAAAAAGATAGTCTCAAAGAAGACTGTATTAGGTAGCGTGACAACAACAATTACAGCAGAGGCAACTGGTGATAAATATAATTCAGGACCAAAGGACTTCACTTTCCCAAGTCTAAAGGGTACGGCAAAGTTTGATACTATATATGGAAGGTCAAAGGGAAGTATAACAGGGGGGTATTCCGGAGATGTGCCAAATATCTCTCAAAAGGACTTAGCTGGTCAAATTGCAGACGTAAAAGACAAGATGAAGGATAAGCTTCTGGTTTTACTTAAGCAACAAGCTGACTCAAGGGGTTTGGTTATAAATAATGACACTCTTCAATATAAGATTATTAATTCAGAGACAAGACTCTCTGCTGATAAGAAGTTGGCTGTTGTTAAGGTTGACGGAACCCTTCAAGCTGGAACCCTACTCAATGCATCAATCGTGGAGGCTGCTAAGTCGATTTTGGGGGTTCAAGATGGTAATGGCTTTAAATATGAAGTCAGCCTAGCATCCAGCACGCTAGACATCTCTAATGCCACATCTTCTGATGACCAAATGACGGCTACAGGGAATATTGACATCAAGGTCACTGTCGATAAAGACGAATTGGCTAAAACTATAGAAAATAAGGGTAAAAGGACGGCTTTATCACTACTACAACAGACCAAGGGAGTAACCTACGCCCAAATCAAGCTATCTCCATTTTGGAGTACGACTCTACCTAAGTCTGCGGGGATAACTATACTTGTGCAAGATTAATTATCGTGCTAATCTAATGACTATACAAATGGATGCATCAAAACAAGGCAAGAAGCTGTTCCAAGGAATCGTCACAGAATCATTACCTGATACACACTTCAGAGTAAAGTTATTGGACGAGGACAAGGAAATAATGACGTATCTTGGCGGTAAAATGAAAATCAATAGAATTCGTATATTTATCGGAGATAAGGTAACTGTCGAGATAGATCAATACGGAGGAAAGGGTAGAATTGTCCGCCGAATGTAAACAAAAAAAGTAAAACGGGAGGAGCGACCCGCATTGGTATTGTCGTGTACATAATTGTGTGCGATGATAACTTTACATTTTTTTGGAATTATAGTAGTATCGTTTTCACAACTTTAAATAATAATATGAAAGTAAAAGCATCCGTCAAAAAGCGTTGTGTACAGTGTAGAACCGTTCGAAGGAACGGGGTTGTGCGTGTTATATGCCCAGCCAACACAAGACATAAGCAAAGACAGGGCTAAGGTTTCGGTAATCATAAAAACAATATGCGTATTCTTGGTATAACTATTCCTGAAGAAAAAAGAATTGAGATGGCCTTAACGGCAATATTTGGTATTGGACGTTCAAGAGCTCATAAGATTTTGGATGAGGCTGGGGTTGAATACAGTAAAAAGCCAAAGGACCTAACCGCTGATGAAGAGGGTAAAATCCGTTTGGCAATTGAAAAATTTAAACTTGAAGCCGATCTAAAGCGTGAAGTTGGTGCAAACATCAAAAGACTTAAAGATATTAAGTCATATAGAGGTATGCGTCATGCACGTAAATTGCCTGCGCGTGGTCAGCGTACAAAGACAAATGCCAGAACTCTTAAGGGTCCTAAGAAGACTATGGGTTCAGGTAAGAAGAAAGAGTCTAAGAAATAATTTTAATTTATAATCAATATGGGAAAGAAGAGAATTGTAACAGCCGGAAAGAATTCTGAAGGCGCAAAAAAGACATCGGGAGCTTCATCTAAAAAGAAGATGGATTCTGGTATTCTTTGTATTCAATCAACTTACAATAACACAAAAGTTATTTTAACTGATGTTAAGGGTAATGCAGTAGCTTGGTCATCATCGGGATCTCTAGGATTTAAGGGTGCAAAAAAGGGTACACCATTTGCAGCTGCAAAAGTTGGAGAACTTCTAGCTGATAAGGCTATCGCTATGGGTGTTAAGGAAGTATCAGCAGTTGTTAAGGGAGTTGGTTCAGGTAGAGAATCAGCAATCAGAGCATTTATTAGTAAGGGAATTAGTATTTCCGGCGTTAAGGATGCTACTGGTGTTCCATTTAATGGACCTAAGGCAAAGAAGCCAAGACGTGTATAGTCTTTAATACATAAAATAAAGATAAAAATATGATAACTGGACCAAAATACAAAATAGCAAGAAGACTGGGTGCGCCCATCTTTGAAAAAACACAAACAGCCAAGTTTAAAGCTAGGGTTGAGCGTGATTTCAATGCAAAGAATGGCAAGAAGAAGAAAGGAGGCCCAAGAAGTGATTACGGAAAGCAATTGATTGAAAAGCAAAAGGCTAGATTTACTTATGGTATTTCTGAGAAGCAATTTTCAAACTATGTTAATAAGGTTATTGAGTCAAAATCAACAACACCTATCGTAAAGATCTTCGAGGCACTAGAAACAAGACTTGATAACGTTGTTTACAGATTAGGCCTTGTTCCAACAAGAAGATTTGCAAGACAAGCAGTGTCACACGGTCACATACTAGTTAATGGAAGACGTTTAACTATTCCTTCCTTTGCAGTTAAGATCGGGGATACAGTTTCAATTAGAGAAGGCAGTAAGAATAATGGTATTTTTTCTAAGATCGACGAAGTCGTGAAAAAAGAAACACCATCATGGCTTGCTTGGAATTCAGATAAGCAGACAGCTTCAGTACTTAAATTACCAAGTATTGAAGGTCAGGATTTACTGTTTGACCTTGGTACAGTGATTGAATTTTATAAAAAATAGTATTTAATTTTAAAAACACAACCATGTCTAACTCAAATATAGTATTACCATCAAAACCAAAGATTGTAGAAGAAACTTCTTCAAAAGGAGTTTATGAAATAGAGGGTCTTTACCCTGGTTATGGGCACACTCTTGGAAACTCTCTTAGACGTATAATTCTATCATCACTTACCGGCGCAGCAATCACAAAAGTTAAGATTGCCGGTGTTGCTCATGAGTTCTCAGCAATTGACGGAGTAAAGGAGGATGTTATTAACATCATTCTTAATCTTAAAAAAGTTAGATTTGCTCTAACAACAGATGAGCCACAAGTTGTTACAATCAAGGTTAGAGGAGAGAACGTAGTTAAGGCTGGAGACATTAAATTGTCAGGTCAAGTAACTCTTGCAAATCCAGATCTACACCTATTCACAATCACTCATAAGGATACAGAGATGGATATTGAGCTAACAGTTGAGCAAGGAATCGGTTATGTTAGAAAGGAGGAAATAGAGAAAGAAAGAGTTGATATTGGTGCAATTGCACTAGACGCAGCTTTTTCTCCTATAATTTCTGCTAACTATGACGTAGAGGAAATGCGTATTGGAGACAGAACTGACTTCAATAGATTAACTCTTATGATTCAAACAGACGGAACAATAACTCCTCATGATGCACTTGAGAAATCAATTGAAATCATGATTAATCAATTGAGAGCTGTTGTTGGGTTCAAAGAAGATAAAATTGAGGCTGAGGCGAAAAGTAAAGAAAAGGAAGTAGCTGAAGAATCTTCAAAGGTTGCAACACTAGAAGACAAAGAGGCACTTGACGACGCTCTTAAGACACGTATCGAATCAATAGATCTATCTCAAAGAACAACCAACGCTCTTGTAAATGCAAACATCAGAACTATCGGAGGTCTTATTCGTAAGAAAGAAAAGGATATTCTTGATATTGAAGGATTAGGAAACAAAGGACTAGAAGAAATCAAAACTTTGCTTAGTTCTCTAGGTCTTGACCTTAAAGAATAAGTTTAAAGAAATTAGTAATTATTAAAGAAATAAAAGTAAAGCCATGAGACATCATAATGCAAACAGAAAATTCGGTCGAAAGACAAACCAACGCAGAGCACTGCTACGTTCACTTGCTCGTGAGCTTTTCTTGCATGGTAAAATTGTTACAACAGAAGCTAAGGCAAAGGAATTGCGCCCATACGCTGAAGAGTTGATAACTATCGCTCGTCAAAATACTGTTCACTCAAGAAGACAAGTTGAGTCAAGAATGGCTAACAATACTATTTCACATAAGCTTTCAAATATAATCGCTCCAAAGTACCTTGAAGTTAACGGAGGTTATACGAGAATTATTAAACTTGATCGTCGTCCATCAGATGGAAGTAAGATGGCTGCAATTGAACTAATTTCTAAATAATTATAAATATATGAAGTACGTAATAGACGCAAAAAACAAAAAGATAGGAAGAGTGGCACAAGAAGCTGCTTCAATACTTATGGGAAAGAATAGTGTGAACTATTCAAAGAACTCCATTCCTGAGGTGACAGTTGAAATAATCAACACATCAAAGGCTGATATCAATTCTCAAAGAAAGGATGACAAATACTACAAGAACTACTCAGGATATCCTGGAGGACAAAGAATCAGAACTATGTCAAAGGTTATAGAGGATAAGGGATATTCAGAAGTATTTAGAATTGCAGTTAATGGAATGCTTCCTGATAACAAGCTTAAGGCAAAAATGATGACTCACTTAACTGTTACAGAATAATATTGCAATCGCAAAAAAACGTTAAAATTTAAATAATAATATGACTGAACACAAAAAATATACAGAGACAATAGGTAGAAGAAAGACAGCTAGCGCCAGAGCTAGAATCACTGAGTCTACAAAATCTTCTATAACAGTAAACGGCAAAGAACTAGCTGAATACTTCAAGACTGCAACACTTCAAGGAAAGGCAATCGCTGCACTTGATTTAGCAGAACACAAGTTCGCAATCACAGTTAAGGTTGTTGGAGGAGGAATCGCAGGACAAGCTGAAGCAGTGAGACATGCAATCGCTCGCGCAATTGAGAAACATACTCCAGCACTACGCGGTGTATTAAAGAGCGAAGGACTTCTAAGAAGAGATCCAAGAGCAAAAGAGCGAAGAAAGTTCGGATTGAAGAAGGCGAGAAAGGCTCCACAGTGGTCAAAGCGTTAATTCACTTACCCTGGCGATTACAAATTCTGTTTCCGACATTCATTCCAAAATACGAAATACAGAAAACATAAAAAGGATAATAGAAAGATCGAAATTAGTTCTTTCCAAAACCAAAATTACGAAGACTCCTCACAAAGGAGTTTTTGTCTGTGGTGCGATTTAGCAGAATCGTCCAAACGATGATTTTGGTGAATCACCTACTGGGTGGTATAATTTAAAGAACATTTTTCTGGCACACAAACCCCACGTTTTAATATTTTAAAAACCATACAATTCTCAGAAAAAGGAAGCGATCAGAGCTTCTTTTTTCTTTTGCGATGTTTTTCCAATACTTCTTTCGGTGAAAGGTAACCCAAACACTTCATAAAATG
>CAINHC010000028.1 GCA_903848795.1 uncultured bacterium
AACAACAGACCAAGAAAATGTTTGGGCTATAAAACTCCAAAGGAGGCATTGATTTTAGAGAAAAGTTTGAAGAAAGATATTGTTTTGATACAATCTAGTGTATTAACAGAGGGGGTTCGGATTTGGGGTTGAATGTCCCAAGGACTTTATGTTATATATTATACTACACAATATTACAATATGTCAATAGTCGAATCGGCACGCCCAACTCTAGAACACCAAAAGTCAATATTGCCTCAATTTTCCGTAAATGGTAGTATAAAGGCCAAGTAAACGTTAACCATAATCGAAATAACAGAAATAATATGCCACAGGTAAAAACAGACGTAGAGACATTTGCAAGAATAAAAGTTGTTGGTGTTGGAGGTTCAGGAAAAAACGCAATCAACCACATGATCAACTCCAAAGTTAAGGGTGTTGATTTTCTTGCAATAAATACTGACGCGCAAGATCTGCATCACTCAATGGCAAAGAGAAAAATTCACATCGGAAAAAATCTTACTAAAGGATTAGGAGCTGGGATGAATCCAGAAATTGGTCGCCAAGCAGCAGAAGAAACAAAAGAAGAAATTCAAGAGGCACTAAAAAATTCTGACATGGTTTTTGTTGCCGGAGGATTAGGCGGAGGAACAGGATCGGGAGCGTCCCCTATTGTTGCAAAAATTTCAAAAGAAATGGGCGCTCTAACTGTTGGAGTTGTTACAAAACCTTTTTCATTTGAAGGGCAACAACGTATGCGTCTTGCAGAACATGCACTTGAAGAATTAAGTAAAGCAGTTGATGCACTTGTTGTTATTCCAAACGACAAACTTCTAGCAGCCGTCACAAAAGACACAACAGCCAAGAATGCATTCGCGATGTGCGATGAGGTTCTAAAGCAAGCAGTAGAAGGAATTTCAGAACTTATCACGACTCCTGGAACTGTTGGCAACATTGACTTCGCAGACATCAGAGCCGTTCTTGAAAACGCTGGTCCAGCACTTATGGGAATTGGTTCAGCATCAGGCGAGAAAAGAGCGGAGGAAGCCGCACGTGCTGCAATCAGCTCTCCCCTACTCGATGTTTCAATTCACGGTGCAAAGGGCGTACTATTCTCTATCGCAGGAAATGACGATTTAACTATGTGGGAAATTCAAGAAGCCGCAAAGCTTATCACAGACTCAGTCGATCCTGATGCAAAGATTATCTTTGGAACTGTAAAGGATGAGAGATTAAAGAAGAATGAGCTGAAGATTACAGTTATTGCTGCAAACTTCCCAGATAATAGCGCAATCAGAAAAACAATTTTTGATAGTATGTCATCAAGAAATTCTGCTCCAGTTTTTGGATCAAAAGAAACAACAGAGAGACCGGAGCGAACAGAAAGACCAACTTCTTCAAATGTAGAAATAAATACAGCCCCACAAAGTGTTGAGGTTC
This sequence comes from uncultured bacterium, assembly GCA_903848795.1. GTDB lineage: Bacteria > Patescibacteriota > Minisyncoccia > Phycocordibacterales > CAIZLB01 > CAIJKW01. The sequence continues at coordinate 1,420 of CAINHC010000028.1, forward strand.
ATGTTCAATCAAAGAATGATGATAATAAAGGAAAAATTCATAATACTATTCACACACCATCAACAAACACTGCACACAACACTCCAAAAACAATGGAAGAGGTTAAGGAAGACGAAAATCCAAACGCTCCATTACAAGGCGTTCAAGACGATGATGATGAATGGAACTCAATTCCGGCATTCCTAAGAAGGGCAAAGAAGTAGTTTGAGGAAGAAACAAGAAGCCCCAACTAGGAGATCCTTGGTTGGGGTTTTATGTTTAATTTTAATTGATAAAACAGAGCATCGTCTCGCTACCATTGACGGTGCACGATGCAACCTCTGCGAATATCAATTCTGATGACAATTTGGCCTGGGATAAATGTGCATTCTACAGGATACACATCCGCGTCAAAATGTCCGACAAGTATCAAGGAAGGTCCTCGACTGTCAATCACCACCGGCTCATCAAGGATCCTTTGAGCATCCACGAGCTTGGCAACATACAGTGCCGTTACAGGATCTTCAACGCGTCGGTATTTTATAGGTCGACAAACCGTGGAGATGACGTAAAAACCAATCCTCTCTAGCAATCTAACGACCCAATCATAATCCACATGATCAACTGGCAAATCGACGAAAGTTCTCATACACTGACAACTATACGCCACTTTGTAATTTTGTAAATACCGAAGCACTGTATTAATTTGATATAATAATTTTATGAAAACATACGATCTTCTAATAATTGGTGGTGGTCCAGCTGGAGTTGCAGCGGGTGTTTATGCTTCACGCAAAAAGTTACAAACTCTTTTGGTTACAGAGGATTTTGGTGGACAAAGTATCGTCTCAGAAGGCATAGAAAATTGGATTGGAACCATCAAAATATCTGGTGCTGATTTAGCAAAATCACTAGAAAACCATCTGAAGGCTTATGCAGGAGACGTTGTTGAAATAAAAACTGGCAATAGAATTATTTCAATCGAAAAGCACACTGATTATACAGAAGCCGATCCCCTATTTATTTCAAAGATGAAAAGTTCATTCGGCGATGAAGTTGTAGATATTATTTCAAAAACAGTTTTAATAACTACAGGAAGCGCTCACAGAAAACTTCCCGCGAAAGGTGCTGACACATTCGAGCATAAAGGACTTACGTACTGTGCAACGTGCGATGGTCCACTATTTTCTGATACAGATGTTGTCGTTATCGGTGGTGGAAATGCAGCACTCGAATCTGTCGCTCAACTTTCTGCATATTGCAAAAGTGTGACAATAATCAACAGAAGCAAGACCTTTAGAGCCGACCCCATCACGGTTGAGAAAGTTTTAGCAAAGCCGAATGTTAGTTTAGTAACACCGGCTGAAGTTGTGGAGGTTAAGGGAGAACAATTTGTTAGTGGTCTAATTTATAAAAATAGCGAGACAAGTGAGGAAAAAGAATTAGCAGTAAATGGAATTTTCGTTGAAATTGGCATGATTCCTGCAACATTTTTTGCTAAGGATATTGTCAGTTTAAATGAATATAATAAGATAATTGTTGATCCAATGACCGAGAGAACAGAAACAGCCGGTATTTGGTCCGCAGGTGACTGTACAAACGGTTTATATCATCAAAACAACATAGCAGTAGGTGACGCCGTAAAGGCACTGGAGGACATATATATGAGCTTGAGCAAGAGGTAGAGCAAAGCTTTTCTCGCCCTGTCGGAAGTGCTTCAAAGCACTTCCTATCGCCCACCTTTAAACGAAAAACAATATGGACTATATCCATATTGTTTTTGTTTTGTGGGCGATACAGGGCTCGAACCTGTGGCCTCAGACACGTCAAGTCTGCGCTCTAGCCAACTGAGCTAATCGCCCGTTTATCCCACGATTCCACTAACCTCACTTCTATCTTCCTCCCCACTGTTGCACAACAGCTATTAATACAATATCATATAAAGCATGAGTGAATCAACCGCAGACAGTGTTCAATCCACGACACAAGAACAAGTGATGAATTTTGAGGCTGGGCAAAAATATACTACAGTAGAAGGTAACGAATATGCAGTAGATTTTATTGCCAGAGAATCTGGAAACACTACTGATTTATTTGTTGTATATAAAAGGACATCTCCCGACCACGATGATACCGAGGAGAAATATTATCTAAAGAAAACCACTGATTTGAAGAGTGCAGATGATTTTGATGAAAAAGCGACCGATCCATCAACCAGCGAAGAATCAATTGCAGAAGATGAAGAACTCAGCGTATCTGTTGGACAAACATATAAGCACTTCAAGACGAAAGATCTTTATATAATAAAAGCGATTGCTTACGACCCAAAAAACCCAGGAAATAAATTTGTTATTTATGAAGGCCAATACGATTCAGAGGATTTTGGACACAATCCAATTTGGGTTAGAGAATATGGTGACTTTACTGGTATGAAAGTTTTTGGAATAGGTGAATTAGATGGTAATGGACAGCAAAAAGCGCCGGTCAAAAGGTTTGAATTATTAGATTAATTTATTATATCAATGTTCGACGAAAGCGATACATACAACACAGAGAAAGAATTTCAACGGAAAATTGTCGAAGCGGTTGCTAACAGGGTGGAACAATTCACTCAACAAATCGAAGAGCTAGATAGACATAAGTCTGAAAATAATTACGTGTCCTTTGATCCAGAGGAGGCTGCTGAAATGTTTGGTAGGAGCGATATAACAATACGGGAATATTTCTATGGCGAAATTAGTAATTTGAGAGCTGGCCTAAAGGTTATAACTGACAAGGGTGTGCAAGGAGAAATATTCTCTCGAATTAGTGCTCTTTTAATAAAAATTGACAAGGTTTTTAAACCAGAAGAATTTGTATTTGAGTATCTAAGCATTGTGGATGCTCTTATGACAAAGGTTGACCACACAACTCATGTACCTGGTCAAAAAAAGTATATTACAGTATCGCTATCCCAAGTTGAAAAAATGGTATCAATTTTGAATTCGACAATTAGAACAAGGCAGCTAGTAATCGACGAGGATAATCAAAAACAAATTGATTCCGTCAATGAATTACTAAAGGCCCATAATATACCGAAAATTATTACAACACAGTACTAGTCTATTGACAAATCGAGTTACAGAAGCTATATTGTATTCGGATTGAGCCTTCAAAGAAACAGGGTTTAACCACCTTCAATACAATGATAAAGATAGGCGCTCTAACGCGCGTAATTGTCGGAGTTGCGGCCTACATGGTCGTAGCATTAACCCCACTCGTCAGCATGGCCCCTATAGCCAGGGCTGATTCACCTCAACAACCCCCTGTCATCACTATCGATTTCAGTGGCCCCTCCGTGGCCACCGAAATCACTAGAAATGATGGCGTCGTTAACCCCTCAGTCTTCCTGACCGACCCGCGACCAGGCATAGGCGAAATTGGACAAGTGTCGCCAAACTGTGTCACAGGAAAAGATTGGGACCTGATGGGATTTGGCTTACAACCAAATATCACACCTACCACATCCGCCATATGGATGGTAAGTGGTTTTGACCCAAGGACATCCAATGAAGGTTTCAGCTTTGGTGGGTTGTTTATAGACACCGATGGACATTTTAACAAGAATGTTCCTCGTCCTGTAAACGCTGACGGATACCAAAGCGTAAGTAATAGACAGGCTGGATTCGAGTATGCAGTTAACGTGATTGGAGTGAACGATGACACGCTGACGTATCAGCTCGTACACTTATCTCCCGACTCGACCCTGCAAACCTGCTACTACCAGCAAAACGATCCAGGTGGGCCGTGGAAGTTGATTTCGTCATCAGTGGATTCGGTGATATTCACCAAAACCACCGAAGTCAAAACAGCCGGTACACTCGAAACGCTATTAAAAACCGGGGTCAATACCGGTGGAGTGTATGATAACCAGAACATCTGGTCATTCGAACTTCCGAATGATATTCTTTGGAAACCAGACCCGGATGTTAAAACAAAAATTTTCGCAACACTGGGTTGTGGAAACGACTGGGCAGTCGGAGCATTCAATGCGACAAACATACCCGCCATCTCCAACATCTCCGCTGTTCCCGAGACAGGAAATGTTTTTGGAGTTGCAATCCTGATTACTACCGCCTTGTCCATTCGGACTCGACGGCCTGTAATTGGGTAAGACGCCTATAATAACAAGGGGGGGGAGGTACCCCCCCCAACCAGCACTCCTTACTGTAGTAATCCCGCAGTAAGGAGCGTTTTTTATACATATCTCTTGACACTCTTTAACTGTGTTGAGGTCAGCGGAGGGAGGGATTTTGTCACGGATAATTTTCTGCTGAAAATTTCCGCGACCCCGGCTCGGCGCCGTCGCGCCTCCGCCTTTCAAATCTCCTTCCTTCTCGCAACGATAATTCGCTCAAAAGCCATTTAGGCTTTTTTGCGAATCATTGCGGAGAGAGAGGGAATTGAACCCTCGATGAGGTTTCCCCCATGCCGCTTTTCGAGAGCGGTGCCTTCAACCACTCAGCCATCTCTCCAATGTTTATAACTATGCAAGCATACCATTAACTCTGTATGAATGGCAATTTCTACCTAAATATTGGGAAAATTTGGCCTGATTTTTGATTTTTTTTGAAAATATGCTATATTCTTCTTATTGCTTTCATCTTTGATTTAGGCAATAAATTAGGCATTTTAGCCAATATGGCCCTATCGTCTATCGGTTAGGACGAAAGCTTTTCAAGCTTTAAAGCCGGGTTCGACTCCCGGTAGGGTCACAATTTTTAAGAAGCCTCGGCTTCTGCGAGGCGACTATAGAATGTGATTGAGCACAATCACCTACTGGGTGATGTCGCTACACCCAGACTTTTGCGAATGAAATGAAGCAAAAGACGTTGGTGTAGGCGGCGCACAAATATGCTATTTTTTCCCAACAAACTCCTCGTAATCATCAACTGCCAGACTCAATTCTTTTGGGTCAATTTTAATCATTCCTAATACATTAACTATTGTCTGCTTGTATTTTTTTGGATTATATTTTGCAGCAGCAATAATTCCAAGCAAAATATCTTTTGCAACTGCTCTATCGTACTGCCAAATATAATTTAATGGACCAATCAATCTATCATTTTCTCTAAGCTTTCTTTCTGGATCCCTGCAGATTCTGTCTACAGTATCAGCCATAAATTTATTTTTATATTTTTTAATACACCATTCGATATATGATTCTATGGTTTTATGCTCCGTCTCGCTGTAATCCCATCTGCTATAAAGCGCATAGCCAATAGACTTCATCGCACTTTTAACCTTTTCCTCAATTCTCTTATCGGAAATAGCATCGGGAATAGTTTTATATCTAAGTGCATGACCAAGATAACCAGTTAATGAATGAGCCATATTATGAACCCAAAGTTTTCTCATGTGAATTGCCACAAAATTATTCTCAAATTTTATTTTATCACTCAGCTCAGGAAAGCCAACTCCTTTTCTTTTCTTCCACTTAGTTTCATCAACATAAAGAGGTGGAATATATTCCTCAACCTTTATTGGATCACTACTATCAACCTTAATTTCTGAAATAATTGCTTCATTAATTGAAGGTACCAACCCAACAAATTCGTCAAAATAACTCTTAATATCTGGGTTATCAATTTTTCTATATATTTCATATCTTAATGATTCAAGTGTTTTATCATATACTTGGAAATTTTCATCGAAGACAAAATTTATAGCATCCTGAATATCATAGGCGTATCTTCTCAAAACAATAAATAAAATAGTATCGATCAGCTGACTAATATTACTGAGTCTTACTGCAACAAAAACAGTATCAACATTCAGCGCTGTTGTTGATATTTTATCTATATCCAGACTTGATATTATGCCTTTAATTGGAATAACAATTCTACTACCCTTACCAGAAGACAAGATCACATCTTTTTTGTCTTGAAAAAATAATATCTTGTTATTATCACTTTCTACAAAAATCATTGACCTCTTGGAAGCTGATAATATCTGCCCAAGATATGCCAAACCAATTGCGCCCATACCAAAAATCATTACATCTTGTTTCTTTTTTTGAATTCTATTTGAATAAACACTCAATTCAGAATTAATTATTTTTGCTAATTTTTCATTTGTATATTCTTCTGGAAGCTCCCCGTTATTGATGTTTTTTATATCTTTTATTAATAAATTTACAAAATGTCTATTAGCGTCATTCATCTCCCATTCTTTGTTTATATTTATTTTTAAAGCAGATACATCAAAATTATTTACAGCTGACAAATATTTCTGATAACTACTGTCCATTCTGGCTATTGCCCCACCCCTATGACCCAAAGTAGCAAACTGATAGTGGGTAGTTTTGATGAGCCAAGCAAGTAAGACAGAAATCGCATCACCGATTGCGAGATTTAGAAATGATGAGAATAGCTTTTGGTCAGGAATAGGAACAAGCTTTTCATCGTCCATTTCTGAATCAGCAATTATATAATAAGGAAATACCTCTTTAGCAAGAGTGGAATTCTCATTTCCAGTAATCAAAGCAATGTCTATACCCTTACTTTTTGCTAAATCGCAAATATATTTTAGATGACTTGTCTCTCCACTAAATGAAATAATTATAAGCAAATCACCTTCTACAATATGAGCAAAATCACCATGCGGAAGTTGAGCCGGATTAACTGCTGTTGCGTCTATTCCAATGCTTGTTAATGTGGCAGCCATTTTTTCAGCCACTCTGAGCGATGAACCTGAACCGGTAATGAACACAGTTCTTTTGTTGTAGTACGAAATAAGAATCTTTTTTAATATAGGTATAACCTGCCCATGAAAAGATTCCTTATTTAGATTACTAATATTTTTTGATAATCTTTTGAAAATATCGCCGGCCTTAACATTGATAGAAAAATTGGAATCAATAGAAGCCCCCTCAAACTTTATCTTTTTATCGTAAATAAGATTTGGATGATCTAAATAAAATTGATCCTTATTGTAATCAAAATAATGACATACCAATACACCAATAGCCGTTCCAACAGCAAGTGCCGCTGTGGTAGTTGTTGTTGGAGCTTCAGGTAGACGAACAATTTCATCGGTAACATCCTTTACCTTACTACAAATTAAATAGTCACAACCAAGCGCAAGTCTTGAATTTAAGTCTCCAGTTATGGCAACAGAACAGCATCCCTTTCTTCTAATATAATCAATCAAATTAAGTAGCTCCCAGGACTTACCACTATTTGAAAGCATAAAAATTAAATCCCCTTCTTTCAAATTTGTTAAGTTCTCAGAGTTTGCCCCAGTGAGCTCGAGGCACGCACTATGTATACCCAAATTTCTATATCTTTCAGAAAGATTATAGGCAATGGAATGAGACTTTCCTATTCCTACAAAAAACACACTACCTCCAATTTTTTTTGTTCTAACTACTTTTGACACCACCTCTCCATAGTGACTTTTTTTAATATTATCAACCAATGTTCCACTAATCTCATCGGAATATGTTTCTAGAATCTTTTTTAGATTATCGATTATCTCCTCCTTGTTTGAATCTACAGCCTGCTCTGCTTTTGAAGATACAACTTCTTTTTCTAAAATTTTATTTATAATTATTGTATCGAGTGGAGAATTTATATTTTTTACATCTCTTAAAAATGACATTAGAGAGTCCTCTGGAATATTTGCCAAACCAGTATACGGAATGAATGCCAGTGATTTGTTATTCTGCACATTATTATACTCAACAAAATGCATGTACTTTCTAAAAAATTTTCCTGAAATCAAATCTCCGTATTTATAATCAATATCGGAAGGTAATCTAAGGAGCTTGGCATATCTTGAAAATCCCTCTAGGCTATAATCTATTTTTTCCCAATCATCAATAGCTCTTATTTTATATGCATCACGAAAGTTACCAATTTCATAGCTTCCATCCTTATTTATTATAGCGTGACCAGACCCTAAACCAGTACCGATACCTAAATACATAACATTTGTTTGTTCCTCCTCACACATTTTTTTCCACAAAACTGGATTATTTATTTTTATCTCCATCAAGGCTCCGTTAAACTGAGCAATACCATCGTTACAAACATACACATCCATACCATGTCCCACATTTTTCAAAATATTTTGGCAAATAGATGATGGATTACAATTTAAAAAAACACCTTCCGAAGTTCCAAGATCGTCACCTCCATCTTCAACAATTCCTTTTGGTTTAGTAATACGACCAGGTTGCCCGATAGACAGCATTGGTAATATACAATATACACCATTTTCAAAATTATCTAATATCGGTCTGATGTATAATACTAATTGTTGATAAAACTCCTCCGGCGTATCACACTTTCTTGTGGGGAAAGAATAGTTTTGTAATATTTTATTATTAGGCTGACCGTCTTGACCTAGGCATGTCAATATAAAACTAATTTTTGTTCCACCAATATCAACCATCGCCAAAATTGGTATTTTATTTTCTTTATAAATCTCTTTTGATTCATTATATATTTTTTCCTTAGCCCCCTTAGTGAAAGCATGAAATGTACCAAGCGCTCCCGCTATAGCAGAATTTAAATCTGTGCTAAGTATTTCTGGTACACCCAAATTACCTTTTGCAAGTTTTTTGATTTGATTCTGCGCCAAGATAGGTAACAAAACTTTTGTGTACCCATTTGTTCCTATCGATCCTCCTAATATAAAATATTTTGTTTTTTTATGCTGTTTTATGTCCTTGTCTGAACATCCTTCTATTTTAAAATTTCCTTTATGTATTCTCCAAATTAGATTTCCAAGACCCACACCAACAATTTCTACAAGTTTTTTGGCGGTTTTCTTCGACTCAAATACGCAATCCCTGTTAGTGGCTATTCCGCCCCCTCTGTCATTAACAACTTCCTTAGAATTTGTATTGACTTTCATATTTAGTAATTTAGCATGAAAGTACTTTTTTTGCCATGTTTTATCAGTCATGCTTATTTCCATGCTTTAATACCTAAAGAACTCACCCTTATTTGACATCCCAATCTCAATATGTTACAAAAAATACAGACATCGGTACATTTCAATTTGGGAATATCACTTCATTACAATGCCGATATATTTTCCTGCTTCAACATCAACCCCAACCCACAAACAACAAACATCATGAAAGTAGAAACAAATGCTAATTGTCTAAAGCCAAGGGGCTACAGACGAAGCGACAATATTGTTCCCCCGGTCCTCACTAAACTAGGTAACAATGAAATAGTTAGAGCAACTATTACCAGATCGGATTTGATTAATCTGTGGTCTAGAAGATCTGAGGCTGACGGGAAAGCATTCGTGGCAAAAAGAATGCTTGCTGAATTAGAACATGCAGAGGATATTTGTAAAAAGTGGAATATCATTGACACTAGGCTAGTCACTGTCATTCAAAGGCAAAATACAATAAGACGTAAAATGTACGAGCCGGCAATTGAGGAGCGTAGGAGATTGGATGGTATCTTTTGGAAGAGCATAAAAAAGGCACTTCCAGAACTTAGTCATCTCCGTTTGTATATTCGCATAGGACAATCCGGAGAATTCCATCTGGTCACAAAGATCGGATTCTGGTCTTCCTTAAAAATCAAGCTTGGGTTTGTGCACAACACAGCAACAAATGACCCCAAACTTGTATAACCATTCATTTTTCAACCAAAACCGTGCCCGGCCATCTTATGTCCGGGCACATCTACTTTAATCATTTTATTATTTGAATCTTTTGTTTTGCGGTTTTTTCAGTGATTTCTTTTTTGTCCAATACCCTATACTAATCGCCTAAAATATAGTTAAATAGGAGTATGAAAATACTGTCAATCGAGACAAGTTGTGATGAGACCGCCATCTCAATAATAGAGGCTGAGATAAAGACTGAATTCAAAGCTGAGAGTTGTAAGCCTCGGCCGTTTTTCAAGGTCCTTGGAAATGCCTTATATTCTCAAGCTGAAACCCATGCGGATTTTGGTGGTGTATTCCCTACCCTTGCAAAGCGTGAACACATAGTAAATTTTACGCCCATTTTGATATCTGCACTTAAAGATGCTGGGATGCTTAAAGAAAAACTGAGAACAGTGAATATTGAAGAAACAAATACCGCCGGAGCAAATACTGCGGAGGCAGTAGAAGCAATTGAGCCGGAAAAAGAATCACCGAAAAAATTTCTTGAAAATGCTCTATCGTTCTTAAGTGAAAGAGAACAAGATATGCACGATCAACTCCTAGATTTTTTATTGAAATATGAGACTCCAAAAATTGATGCTATTGCAGTGACGGTTGGTCCTGGTCTCGAGCCGGCTCTTTGGGTTGGGATCAATGGCGCAAAAGGATTAGCATATATTTGGCAAATTCCAATCATTCCCACAAATCACATGGAGGGGCACATAATGTCGGTTTTAATTGACGATGAAAAACCAGTAAGCCCAGTCGGCCCGGCCAGCCAAAATGACAATGTAATTGTTGAAACAAAAGATGAGATTCACTTCCCTGCTGTTGCACTTTTAATTTCCGGTGGACACACAGAATTAGTACAAGTTAATTCTTGGGGCGATTATAAATTACTAGGGCAAACTAGGGACGATGCTGTTGGCGAGGCATTTGATAAAGTTGCAAGAATTATTGGATTAAAATATCCGGGTGGACCAAAGATTTCTGCACTTGCAAAACGCTTCCGCGAGGGGGAATTTGATGCGGAACATTCAACAGCAAGTATTGCTTGGGATTTTCCTCGTCCCATGATTACAAAAAAGGATTGTGATTTTTCTTTCTCTGGTATTAAGACCTCTGTTCTTTATGCGGTGAGAGATAATTCAAAAAAAGATGCGGATGGCAAGCAAATAGAACTATCTGAAGCTGACAAAGCATCACTTTGTGCAGAATTTGAGCAGGCAGTGACAGACGTTCTGATTTCAAAAACAAGACGAGCTCTTGAAGAAAGCGAAGCAAAAACTTTGATAATCGGAGGTGGAGTTTCTGCAAACACATTTATAAAAGAATCTTTTGTAAAAATGATTGCCGATGAATTTACATTTGAAAATCCCACAGGCGACGCAATCCAAAACCAAAGCGTCACACTTCTCGTCCCACAAAAACATCTCTCAACTGACAATTCTCTCATGATTGGAATAGCAGGCTTTTTACGATATTCAAGCGGACACTTCATCGCCAAAATTGATAAAAAACATTTGGAATGGAATCAGGAAGAATCTCCGGAACTCAGAGCGAATGGGAACCTAGGTTTATAATCCCCCATTTTATGCTAATATAATTACATAAATAATATAAATATGAACGAAGACACAAACCAAGTGCCAAACACAGGCGCAAATCAGGAAGATAACAAAAACACAGAAACAAAGAAGGACTTTGCAACACCAAACATCCCCGCACAACTTCTAAAGCCATACGACCCAACAGAGGTGGAGCCTCGCGTTCAAAAACAAGAGCGTGAAAGTGGATTTTATAATCCTGATGTTTGTATAAAAGAAGGTATAACAAAAGCCGATGCTCCTGTTTATAGTATTATTCTTCCCCCTCCAAATGTTACTGGAACACTTCACATGGGACATGCTCTTGGTTTTACCACTCAAGATATTATCATAAGGTACAAGCGCATGAAGGGTTTCAGAACTCTTTGGATTCCAGGAACAGATCACGCCGCTATTGCAACGCAGTCTATGGTTGAGAAAAATATTCAAAAGACGGAAGGAAAATCTCGTCATGATTTGGGTCGCGAGGAACTTCTAAAAAGAGTTGGTGTTTTTGCACAACAAAGTAGAGATACAATAGTAAGTCAGCTTCAAACTCTTGGTGCATCAATTGATTGGTCGAGAGAGGCTTTCACTTTGGATGAAGAAAGAAATTTTGCAGTGAGAACTGTTTTCAAAAAAATGTACGATGATGGTCTGATATACAAAAAAAATAGAGTTATCAATTGGGACCCTAAAGGTCAAACAACAATTTCTGATGATGAACTAGTTTATGAGGATAGAAAAGCAAAATTTTATACTTTCAAATATAACAAGGACTTCCCTATCGCAATTTCAACAACTCGTCCTGAAACAAAACTTGGCGATGTTGCTGTTGCTGTAAACCCTGAGGACGCACGTTATAAAGAATTTATAGGAAAAGAATTTTCTTTAGATTTTTGTGGTGCTCCAATAACAATTAAAATTGTAGGAGACCATGAGGCGCTGATGGATTTTGGAACTGGTGCTGTTGGAATTACTCCAGCGCACAGTATGACTGACTATCAAATTGCACAGCGTCATAATTTGCCAATGATTCAAGTGATTGATGAAAAAGCTCGCATGATGGTTGGCGGGCCAGAGATAATTGGTAAAAAAGTTGTGGAGGCGCGTGAGATTGTTGTTGAATGGCTAAAAGCAAATGATTTGCTAATTAGTGAAGAGGAAATTGATCAAAGAATCTCTACCGCAGAGAGAACGGGTGGAATTATTGAGCCCCTTCCAAAACTACAATGGTTTGTTGCGGTTAATAAGCCATTCAAGCTGGCGCATTCTGGTATCAAGGGAATTGAAGCGGGTGCCGAGGTTACTCTAAAAGAAATTATGCAAAAAGCAGTTTCTGGTGGCCAAATTGAAATGTTGCCTGATCACTTTCTTAAGACATATTTTAATTGGATAGATAATTTGAACGATTGGTGCATCTCTCGCCAAATCTGGTACGGCCACAGAATCCCCGTTTGGTATAAAGGCGCTGAAGTTTATTGTGGAATAGAAGCGCCAACGGACACGGACTCGGTAGGAGCGGATGACGAGGCTGGCGAAAGCACAGACAAATGGATTCAAGATGAAGACACATTGGATACTTGGTTCTCATCAGGCCTTTGGAGTTTCTCAACAATGGGCTGGCCAACAAAAGCAAGTGACCCACAAAGTGATTTTGCAATATATCACCCGACGGACCTGCTTGTTACCGGTCATGACATAATTTTCTTTTGGGTAGCACGTATGATTCTTATGACTGGTTATGCACTAGGGACTATCCCCTTCCACAAAGTTCTACTTACTGGAATGGTTCGTGACATGAAAGGAAGAAAGTTCTCAAAGACACTAGGGAATGGAATTGATCCAATTGAGATTGCTCACAAATTTGGAATGGACGCTGGAAGAATGTCTCTAATATTTGGAACAGCACCGGGCACTGATAGTAAGATTGATGAAAACAAAATTAAAGGCTACAAACACTTCGCAAATAAAATTTGGAATGTAACAAGATTTATTTTAACAGCAACGGAAGGCTTATACGAAACTGCACACTCCGGCGTGGGTGAAGATGGCACAAAAATTAATTTTACCGATGCCGATTTGGCGCTAATTGAAAAGAGAAATGAAGTTTTCAAATCAATATCCACAAATATCGACAACTTAAAGATTCACATTGCTGCAGAAGACCTGTATAATTATACATGGAAGGAGTTTGCAGATATTATTCTTGAAGATAGTAAAGAAATTTTTGCCGATGTAGATAATCTTGAGGGCGGAGCAATTGCGAAAAAGAAATCTCGCGCAAAGTTTTTATTAGAAACACTCGGATTAATCATTAAGACATTGCATCCATTTATGCCACATGTCACTCAAGAAATTTGGTCACTTCTTCCCGCAGAACTTAAAACTCGAGAATTATTAATGACCGAAAAATGGCCAACCTTTTAAATACAATATCAGGCTACTTAGAAATCCTACATGAGGTTCCGCTTTTTACCATTGAAACTTTTATGTATGCCCTAATAGGCGGTGTTTTACCTGCGACTTTTTGGCTATGGTTTTGGATGCATGAATCAAATGATCATCATGAACCAAAGGATATTATCTTTTTATCTTTTGTTGTAGGAATGGTCGGCGTTTTTGTGGTATATCCACTTCAAAAGATATCTGTCAGTCTGTTTGACTTAGTGGAAGGTGATTTATCTTCAATTTACATCTGGGCAGTTATTGAGGAAGCAGTGAAATTCGCGGGAGCTTGGTTTATTGCACTCAGACACAAAAATGTATACGATCACCCAATAGACTGTTTTATATACATGATGAGTGTTGCACTAGGTTTCGCTGCGATGGAGAACACTCTATTTTTATTAACCCCACTATTCCATGGGGACATGGTGGCAAGCGTCTTAACAGGTACAGCGAGATTCATGGGAGCGAGCCTACTTCATGTCGCCGCCTCTGGAGTATTCTCCGTATTTGTTGGATACAGCTTCTATAAAGGAAAACTGAGCAAAGCAACATGGACACTAATTGGACTAATCATTGCGGGAGTAATTCACACAATTTTTAACTATATTATCGTTATAAGTGATGAACAAAATATGTTTATCGCATTTTCATTCGTATGGATTTCCATCATTCTGCTAATATTATCACTTGAGAAAGTCAAAAAAATAAAGCAATTCTAGCTCCATTCCAAGGAAATACTATCCTTCTGAGAACACGGCGATTCTCTGCTGAGAATCGCCTCTGCTCGTTGCAACTCGCAAGTTTCTCAGAAGGATAATATTTCCTTGGAAGAATGGTAGCATTTTTTTATTCAATGCTTTATAATTGAATAATAAATATATAAACATATGAAAAAAAGATCCTTTTTTGAAAGATTAACGGGGGCGGTTAATATTGACGAAGACGAGCAATTAGAAGAAGCTGAGGATTATGATTTCTCTCCTGCTAAAAATTCTAAACCAGTTATTTCTGGTTCTAAAAAGAGCGTCCTAGTCCATCCTCAATTTGATGACAAAAATAGATCCGCTTGGATGGATGATTCTTCTGCCGATAGCGAGTTGTCTGTTGATGTTTATCAGACACAAGATGACGTTATCGTCAAAGCCATGATTCCAGGGGTCAAAAAGGAAGATTTGGAAATTAATTTAACTAGAGATTCTGTTGTACTTAAGGGCATTAGAAAGGAGGAAAAGATTGTTGCTGATTATGATTACTTCCATCGTGAGCTTTATTGGGGTTCTTTCTCTAGAACTATTCAATTACCACACGAAGTCGACATCGAACACGCAGAAGCGATCGAGTCACAGGGTATTTTGACACTAAAACTACCAAGGGTTGATAAGGATAGACAAATGAAGGTTAGAATCAAGAGCGTATAGGATATTTTGGAGACAGCGCAAAGGACTTGAAAGAAGATTTTAATGGACAAAACGGGCTTGACAAATTTACTATATGGTTATATAATACTCCACATAGTTCTTTACATGTTGATTGATTAGATGAGATTCAGTAAGAGCTGGATAGTGCATTCGTGCTTGTTTTTCCTGATTGTCGTTGTTTATAGCGGTTTTAGGCAGATATTACTAAGTTAACCAAGGTTAGCTTGGCGATATCTGTCTAAACCAAAACAACAACAACCAAAACTAGAACAACAACAACATGAAGAAACTGCAAATTGCCGCACTCACCATCCTCCTCGCACTCACCACCCTCCTCTTCGGGCCAGTATGCCTTACTACCGGCCTCAAGTGGGCCAAGGTAAGTATGCCGTCATGGGGACAACAACAGACCCAAACGGTACCTAGTGTACCGGCAGCAGACCCCTTTGCTGGCCAGCCGATAGCCCCCACATCCACCGCCAAGCTCACAACTTGGAGAAAGGTGTACAAGAAGGGAGATCTGGCAATCTTCTTCCACAGGGGAACTGCGAGTCTGCGCCAGGACAACGTCAGGTGGGATCTCCCAATCCTCTATGACAGCAAAATGAAGAGGACATGGACCCAGTCGGGTGACCCCATCATGCCGAAGCCCTAAAGGCTAAGGTACATCGGTGCCCCGCGAATGCGGGGTGTGCAACCAATCAATCAACAACAAAAAACCCGAGGTGCATGAAAAACCACCTCAAAAGACCGCTTGCGTCGCCCTTCAAAGGCACGCCAGCGGTATTTTTTTTTCAAAAATTGGCGGTTCTACGAGAATTAGTGTGGAAGATTTATGAACAGAAACGGTGCAAAAGCTAATGTGATTTTTAAAACATAATTCTCAAAATTTCGAAAACCATACGACATTCTCTTAACTAATTTAATCTTGTTGTGACAACCTTCAATGAATCCGTTGGTGGTCCTGCTCTCAAAGAAATTAAGTATGTATGGCTTCCAACGAATTAAAGTATTGCGCATTTCTTTAAGTTTGCCAACCTCATACTGTTCAAGTTGTGATAGAAGTATATCAAGTTTCTTTTCTGCTTGTTTTATGTTCCTTGAATTATACATATCTCTAACTTTTTCTTTAACAAAGTATGAGTCATGCAAAGTTGAAAACTTTTTGTTTCTTTCAAAAATTCCTTTTAATTTTTCTGTCTCAGCAAGACTTAAATCTTCCTTGTTTTTTGAAAATAAAAATTTATTAATTCTCTTGTCACCAATGCATCCGTTGACTTGTAGTATTTTTCTAATGTCATCAACCTGTCTAATCATTTCCTTCACAACATGAAATCTATCAACAACAATTTTTGCATCAGATAACACTTCTTCAATTACATTCAAATAACTGGGCTTCATATCAATACAAACCTCTTTAACCCTTGATTTTGCCTCATCAGGCATAGATTTGAAGTATCTTCGTAGTGTCACTTGTCTGTCGTCCTGCAGCACATCCAAGACCTTCTTGTGACGTGGTTCTCCAATTGTAATCTTCAAATCTCTGCCGGAGAAACTATGTTCATCCACATTCAAAATGATGTCTCCATCGGGTAGTGTCTCGGTCTTTCTTTTGTCCTTCAACATAGATATTAATACAGGTGCTGACACCTGATATCTCTTGCTTGTTTCTTTGAAGTTGGAGGTTGATAAATGCTTCACAGCTTCATTGGCAAAATGCTCGTCATATCTCTTCCTGCTGACACCATTTGGTGATTGTTCAGTGAAGACATACTGACAATGTTTGCATTTGAATCTTCTAATCTTCAGCACCAGCAAAACCTTCTTGTCTCCATACACTCCATGCAAAATAGTTCTGGTCTTTTGATCATATACGGTTTTAATATTTCTTTCACACTTGGTACAACAAAAATTATTCTTTGGATTCCTAACGTGGAGAAAAATGTTCTCGTTTGATTCCAGTTTGTCTAGTATCAATCCTTTTAAATTGAAGCAATTTATGATATCTTTTTTCATACAGAAAGGGCCTTGTTAATGGTTTGTAATTGGTAAATCACATTCCATAGCTTAACACGGCCTTTTTTGTTAGTTATCCACCACACTAATGTTTATAGAACCAAATTGGCTTGACAAATAAGTTTAATAGTTATATAATAAAGGTTGTAGAGTTCTTTCAAATATATAGGTTTAGGAATATTTGAGACAGATATTTGTTGCTTCATTTTTGTTTAAAATGGATGGCTTTGGAAGGTTTTAGGTAGATATTACTTAGTTAACACACCGTTAGCTGGATGATATCTATCTAGAACAACCAAACCAAACCAAACCAAACCAGAAAGACAACGCATGAAAACAACAATGATCAAATGGATTGCCACAGCAATCGCAATGTTTCACCTCGTCTCGTGCGGGGCTGGACAACAGCCTGATGGGCAATACGAGCAACAACTGCAACAACAAGACCCGCGCTTAGTCGTGGGGACAGTGTTCAACGACGACTGCTTCCGCGGTCAGTCCATCATTCCTCCCAAGGGATGCCAACTAATTCTATGGACAAAGGCAACCGGACCACAATGCAAGTTGTGGCTGAATGACCTTGGAAAGGACGCCCGTGGAGTTGGGCGTGCCCAACTCCAAATCGTGCCGGAAGGTCAATACGTTTGGCAACACCCGGTGACCAAGAAGATGTGGAAGCAAGATTGTAAGAACCGCGTCACGGTGGCGATACCGCCATCACGACCCCAGCCTCAAGTCGTGCCGCCACAGCAGCAACGTTATTACCCACCGCCGGTGGTACAACAACGGTACTGTCCGCCACCAGTGCGACAACAACGCTACTGCCTACCACCAATGGTTCAGCAGAAGCGTTACTGCCCACCGGTGATGCAGCAACGTCAATATTGCCCACCAGGGCAATATCAGCAACAACAGTACGTCCCCTACAACATGCGCCGTTACTAGCGCAACAGTAGTTGCAGGAGGATGTAACCATCCCCACCCTCAAACCAAACCCACCCGGGATCCTTCGCAGGACTCCCGGGTGTTTCTTTTGTCTAATTTTTCCAACAAAACCAACATACCTACAAGACTAACCATTCTGGTGCCGAGGGCCGGGCTCGAACCGGCGACCCCTTCCTCTTCAGGGAAATGCTCTACCAACTGAGCTACCTCGGCATTATACGGCGTTGTGCCACTGCACATCCACCCTACCATATCGCACCCTAAACCTGTCTTAAAACTTCTTCAACGTGTTAAGGATATCAATTCCTCCATTATTTTCAACCCCTCCAGTCAAAGAATTTATACTACCATACATTTTTAGTATATTCTCAAGATATGGCTGAATGTAATAAAAGCTACCCAAAGTAAAGCCTATAATGATGACCCATTTGATTATAGAAATAGCAGCAGACATTCTGTATGCACTATGGAGACGCTTGATCATTTTGTTATTCTCCACCATCATCCCCCTGATCTCGTCCAAATCATCACGCATCTCTTTAATTTCTTGCTCTATGGATTCATTCATGATTGAATTATTTTTATTATTGAATTCTACTTATTTACGTTTTTTTCTACATTGCCGATTACAACTATATCATATCGCTAAGCACTTTTCCAGCGTGCAACAATTCCACAAGGAAGGATAATTGGGGCGACACCAACTATCTTCTTGTCCTCCATTTTACCTACCATTATCTTTTCAAAGCCAACTGAATCCTGCTCAATACAAAGCTCCCCATGCTCCACCTCCCCACCTCGCTTGGCAATCAAATTTTGCAAATTTTGAGAATATGCAATTGAAGAATATCCAGCGGCATATCCGTTCAAAATCAAAAAAAGAGCGTCGTCAGAAAGCAATTCAAAAATTAATTCCAAGAATGGCAAAAAATCTTTTTCAATTTTCCAGACTTCACCCTTAGCACCTCTTCCAAAAGCTGGGGGATCTAGAATTATTCCATCGTATTTATTTCCTCTTCTAACTTCTTTTTTGACAAAAGAAACTGCATCTTCCAAAATCCATCTAACCGGCATCTCTTTTACACCAGCCAGCTCTGCGTTTTCATTTGCCCAAGTCACAGCACCCTTTGATGAATCAACGTGCGTAACATGCGCTCCAGCCAAAAGACATGCGATAGTTGCACCACCAGAGTATCCAAAGAGATTCAAAATTCTTGGAGGATTTTCTTTTGAGAATTTTTGGACGTCATCTTCAACACTCTTGTCGCCAGTCCCAATAGCGTCTCCATGAGAATTATCCAAGGCTTTTTTAATCAACTCCATTGACCACTTCCAGTTTGTAAACTGTTCTGGAAAAATTCCAGTGTGTTTGAATGGAGTTAATCTTGCATAAATATTCAGCGCCGGTAATCCATCACCCATTTCAAATTTTACTGGCCATCTGTCTGGAATAGATCTTGTCTTGATCCAGTTTCCAGTATCTTCGTCTTCTCCCCTTGTTTCTCCATTTTCACCCCCACCCACAGAACCTCTATCACTTCTTCCATCACCACCTCGTCCCCCTCGCCCACTTCCCCCACCATTTCCAGACTTAGCAAACACAGCATCGATGTTTGGCCATAGATTTAAATTATCATTTCCTATTGTGCCCACTGTTTGAGCAGAACCATTCGCAGACGCGTTAAAAACCGCCTTAGGCCACAGAGCCTGGGGATCTGGTCTTGCAATCAAATATTCACCATATCTCTCCAATTTAAAACTGTTACCAGCATCAATCAAAGCATATTCCTTTTGAGGTTTAAATATAAACATATTATTTTAATTTTTATCATCCATAAGCCATTCCCATAATGGGACAAAATTTATAATCGCTCCATCTTTCTTCAGCTCCTTTTTTTCATTCCATGTTACTACAGTCAACTTCGTAATATCTAGTTCCAACCCCGCCTCTATAAGCGCTTTTGTTTCTCTTTCTTCTACATCTGAATTTGATACGTCATAAGAAACTTGTATAAGCTCTACCACTTTATATCCCTTTTTTATAACAAAATCTATTTCTCTATCATTACGAGTTTTGTAATAAAATAACTCACGATTTGGTTGATTGCCTTTTTTGACAAGCTCCATAAAAACTAGGTTCTCCATAAGTTTCCCATTATTAGGTGAAGACTGAACAGCCTTAGCGGTGACAAGACCATTATCAACTACATATGTTTTCTTAGGTGATTGCAATCTCATGGTAGCTTTAGTTGAATGGCGATCTAAAGAAAAAATTAAATATGCTTCAATTAAATAATCTAAATATTTTGCTACCGTAACATCACTCTTAAAAGCAAGGGTGTTCGCTAATTTTCTTGCAGTATACTGACTCGAAGTATTATTTATCAAATATGATCCAAGATTATCTATCTGCTTGGAAAAACGTATTCTGTGACGCTTAATTACATCCTTAAAAAGCACGGCATCAAATAAAACATCTAAATAACCGCGAGGTTCCAAATCTTTTGTAACAATTTCTGGGAAACCCCCATTACTCATATATTGAGTTATATGTCCTTGAAGTTTTGCTTTTTCTTCAGGCAACAACATTTTATCGTCTGAAAATTCATACTGTTTGAATTTTAAAATTTCTTTAAAATCAAATGGTAATATCTCTATAGGAATATGCCTGCCAGTTAAGTGTGTTGCAAGTTCTTTTGATAAGAGACTAGCATTTGATCCAGTGAGCACAAGATTATATCCCGCTCTATGTAAACGATTTACAAACAGTTCCCAATTTGGAAGATTTTGTATTTCATCAAACAAAATATATTTAGTATCTCCATATACCTGTTTTAATTCAGACATAAGCTCATCGAGATCAATTTTTTCTTCTCCAGGAAGAGATTCATCATCGAAATTGAAGTATGCAAAATCCTGCCCCTTAAGCAACATCAGAGCGAAGACAGATTTACCTGCCCGACGAGGTCCAAGAATGACCTTTATTAAGTCTGATGATATCCACTTATGAACATCTTTTTCCTTGGTCCTTTCCACGTAAGGACGGGCTAAAAGCCTTTCTTTGTCAGTTTTTTGTTTTAAAACAGTTGATTTTAACATAGTATTTACGTCATATTATGCAATTTATCCCTTTTTTGCATAGTACAAGTAGTTTACTATGCAGTTACCCCATTAGTCAAGAGAAAGACCCATTTTGCAACACATCGGCTTCCCAAAATTCACTCCGTTCATTCTGTGCCACCAGCAGGAATCGAACCCACATCAATCCCTTAGGACGGGACTGTTCTATCCATTGAACTATGGCGGCAATCGTGTAATTTTCTGAATCAACCCCACCTATAATTACACGATTTTAAAAAAACTACCACTACCGACGACCGACTACTTACTCTCAATTCCCAACATTTCTACATCAAAAATCAAAGTAGCGTTTGGTGGAATAACGTATCCTCCCTTACCATCTGGAATTCCAGAACTACCGTATGCCTTCTCTCCAGGAATAACTAAATGCTTCTTCTCGCCCACTTTCATTCCGACCATTCCTTCGTCCCAGCCTCTGATAACTTGTCCGATTCCAACAATAAATTTAAATGGAACTCCTCTGTCGATTGAACTATCGAACTTTGTTCCATTTTCAAGCGTTCCAACATAATTAACTGTCAATGTATCTCCTGCCTTTGAAACTTTTTCTGTATCCATTTTTTTATTAGAATTATTTTTATTAATATCTGAATTAGCAACCGCTCCCGCTACACCCGTCGCGCCCCCAACTGCATCAACAGATGATGTCGCTCCAACTGTCGAAGTGCCAGTAATAGTTGTGTCTATTACGCTCGCCGACGTACCTACAATAGGCCCCTTTTCTGATTCATAATTCACAACATAGACTGCTAGTAAAATTATAGCGATGACGATGACTACGTATAATACTTTCTTCATAAATTTTCTTTGATTATTTGATTAAATTTTAATACCAACTTTTTTTGCAATAACCTCCTTATCAAATCCGATAACAACTGATCCGTCAATATCTATTACAGGAACACCCATCTGTCCAGTCTTTTGGATCATTTCCTTACGCTTTTCTAAATCGGCTGCCACATCATACTCTTCAAACGGAATATTATTTTGATTAAAAAATTCTTTGGCCATGACACAAAATGTACATGACGGCGTACTGTAAATCATTATTTTCATATCACACATTATATACCACTATGGCTTTTTCTTGAAGACCCCAACAACACCATTCCACAGTTTTTTAATAACGCTAGGCTCCTCTTTTATTGGCGCTTGGACTTCTTTATCCACAACCATAATGACCTGCTCCCCGGGCAAAACTACATCAAATTTTGACCTAATTTCTCTCTCCATTCCTTCGTTAGTGTTCAATTCCCCAACTTTTTTAGTTAAGTCCTCATGTCTTTTTTCCAATTCTAACCTTTTAGCTTCAACCAAATTCATTTCCTCGCTACTACTAATTTGTTTTGTAGACAAACTAATCAGACTTCTACCAACAATAACAATAAGTACAAACAACAGCAAAAGAACCCATTTGGAGTACTTTTTGTCTGTATTGTCATTATCATGTTGAAATTCTTTCATTAACTGGTATATTATAGACTATATGTTTCTAAATCCAAAACACCAGAAAAAGGTAAGGTTAGCTTGGGGTATAATTTGTATATTGATTATTATCTCAATGATTTTGCTTTACATACCTGTATTGTCTAGAGGTCTATAATATTGGAGCGTTCCGCTCATACAATTCAATTATCACATCAGACGAGCCTGATTCTTTTATAGTTCCCCCATCTAGCCACAATACTTTATTACAATATTTTTTAATCACCGCGACGTCATGACTAACTAAAATAACAGCTGCCCCTCCCTTAATTAATTCCTCCATTTTCTGTGTCGCCTTCTCTTGAAAATCAGCGTCGCCTCCAGCAGATAGAACTTCATCAATTAACAACACATCTGGATTGTGATGATTTACACAATTAATCATTACTGAAAAATTTAGACGCGATATCATACCAGTTGAAAATTGATAAACCTTCATATCAACATGATCGCGAAGCCCTGAGAATTCGACAATATCCTCAAACTTTTTCCGTATATCTTTTTGGCTAAGTCCAAGTACCGATCCCATAAGATGAATGTTTTCTCTCATAGTCAACCTTGGAACAATCCCCTGCTCGACTCCAGTTAGATAAACCACACTTCCATGTGTCTTAATTTTCCCCGATGTCGGCCTATATATTTCTGCGATTAGTCTAAGTAAACTACTTTTACCTGCACCATTTTTTCCAATTAGACCCAAGACTTCGCCTGAATAAACATCAAAAGAAATATTATCTGCAACTACAATATCTTTCTTTTCTTTTTTAAATGTCACGAAGTTTATAAAAGTAGATAGCGCCCCGATACTTGATCTGCAATCTGCGCTAAAGCTCTTTGAAATATTTTGCACTTCTATTCTTTTTATTATTTCTTTTGTCATGGTTTTATTTTTGTAATTTTCTCTATTTTGTCCGCGCTCGCCCCCCCCCAGCGCCAAATTTTACCTTGCCCTTATAACCTTTCAGCCAATTTACTTTTATTTTTTTCAAACACGAAAAGACCAATCCCAAAAACAAGAATACTTGAAATTAGGGCTAATATAAAGGTATTTATCTCTACTATTCTATGGAAGATAATTAGGTCTCTTGCGATATTGATAAAATGATACATCGGATTCAACATACTGATGGTGTGCACAAAGCTATTGGTTGGTATTGCATAAAAGATTGGTGTCACAAACCAAAGTAATCTCGTAAAGACTGCCCATACGTTTTTCAGATCTGCTACATAGACACTGAAGACTGAAACCATGAATGAAACTCCAATTATAAAAAGTGTGAAGAAAAATAAAACGACGGGGTAAAAAATAAACCACAGTATATTCATCTTCAAGAATATTCCAAGCGCTACCACAAGTATAAATTCAAAGGAGTGAGAAAATAAAAACTGCATCACGCCTGAAATTACAAAAACTTCCGAATTAATTTTTATTGATTTTAAAAAACTGCCATTATTGATTATTGTCTGTGCAGAGTAATTAGTAGTGGCTGTGAAGAAGTTAAACATAATGAGACCGATAAAAAGATATATTGGATAGTACGGAATTGTATTCTGCGCCAGCATTCCTCCAACCACCAGAAGTACCGCGAAGGAAACAATAGGCTCAAGTAAATACCAAAAAATACCCAAATAGCTTCCCTCATTTCTGAGTTTAAAATTTGTCTTTGCCAGCTGAAAGCTTAACCCTAGGATATTTTGTAATTTATGCTTCATGTTTGGATTTGGGGTCAGGCCCCATACGAGAAGTATTTTTTGTTGTGTAATTTATTGATATTATAACACGATTTCCGTGCTTCGTACGGGGCCTGACCCCATCTATTCCCCTGTCTTCATCATCTTCAAAAACACATCATGCGGAATGTTCACAACACCGCGCTCCTTCATTTTCTTTTTTCCCTTCTTTTGCTTTTCACGCAACTTCATCTTTCTGGTAATATCTCCTCCATATAAATATCCTGTAACATCTTTTGTCATAGCAGAAAGCGTTCGAGATGCGATAATTCTTCCATTTGCTTTAGCTTGAATTTTGGCAACGAACATTTGCTTTGGTAAAACATTAAAAAGCCTATCCACCGTCTTATTAGACTCCTCGTCAATTCTTCTCTCAGACACCACTCTTGTAAACGCCTCAACGGGCTCGTTCGCAACAAGAACATCCATTCTAGTAACCTCAGCAGGGCGCATCGTTTCAAACTCATAAGAAAGCGAAGCATAACCAGAAGAAACTGATTTTAGCTCATCAAAAAAGTTACGCATAAGCTCTCGGAGTGGCATTCTGATAACCAATTTTGTTCTACCATCTCCAAAGGTCTCGGTGTCCCCAAGCTCCGCCTCATGATCGTAGAGTAATTGATAAATTGAACCAGTATAAGCAGCAGGAGTAATTATATTTGTAATCACCCAAGGTTCACGCACTGATTTGTATTGACCATGCTCTGGAAAAAGTGATGGGGAATAAACCATAACCACCTTTCCATTTGCGAGAGTAACCTCATAGGTAATACTAGGGGTTGCAATAATCAAATCTAATCTGAACTCGCGCTTCAATCTCTCTGTAATAATTTCAAGGTGAAGTAGTCCAAGAAAACCACATCTAAAACCTCGTCCTAGGGAACCCGATGATTCTTCTTCAAATGAAAAAGCAGAGTCAGAAAGTTTAAGTCTGCCAAGTGCTTGTTTCAAAACTTCAAAGTCATCCGCATCTTCTGGATAAACTGAAGCCCAAACAACAGGTGAAGGATTCATATATCCAGCAAGCTCTGGAAGCTGCTTTCTAAACATTGTAATAGTATCTCCAACGGAAGCAATACCGGGGCGTTTGATACCAGTTGTAATATATCCAATTTCTCCAGCATTTAAAACATCAATTGATTCTTCATCTGGTGTAAAAATTCCAACATCGAGTGCTGTGAATTTTTCATTCGCAATTTTGAAAACCAATTCATCGCCCTTCTTAATACTTCCCTCCATCACTCTAATGTAGACGATAACACCTTTGTGATTTGAATATTGAAAGTCAAAAACAAGCGCGCGACAACTTGCGGAGTTTTCAATTTCTTCAACTGGATGTGGAATCTTTTTAATAATCTCCTGCAAAAGCGCATCAACCCCCTCACCTGTTTTTCCAGAAGTTCCAAGAATATCCTCCGGCTGGCAATCCAAAAGTGCGCACATTTCTTCCTTTATTTCTTCAGGTCTAGCGATTGGCGAATCGATCTTACTTAACACAGGAATAATAGTTAGACCAATCTCCCGAGCTAATCTAAGTGTAGTTAGAGTCTGTGCCTGAACACCCTGCGTTGCGTCTACAAGCAATATACAGCCCTCTACAGCCTTAAGAGCGCGTGACACTTCATACGAGAAATCAATGTGCCCTGGAGTGTCAATTAGATTAAGCTCGTATTGCTTCCCTTCTTTGGGGTGGACTCCACCCGCCTCAACCGGATTCTTATAAGACATTCTAACTGGACGCATTTTAATAGTGATTCCCTTCTCACGCTCAAGCTCCATGCTATCCAAGACCTGATTCATCATCTTACGCTTTTCAATAGTATTAGTTATTTCAAGCATACGATCAGCCAACGTGGATTTACCATGATCAATGTGGGCAATAATACTGAAGTTTCTGATGTTTGAGAGATTCATTTATGCTAGTTACTATATCGTAGAACGCTGAATTTGACAACAAAATGGGATTTGATATACTTACATCACCAAACCGCAGAAAGGCCCATTAATTTAACCTTTTTAGCAAAAAACCCAGTTTACTCTGGGTTTTTTGCTTTTATTATTTTCTCACAAGTTCTATCTGATTTTTAAGAGGTCGCGTGCTTAGTGAGAACTTTTTTATTTTCGAGCGATCCCCTAACCTGTATTAAATAAACGCAATTATCGCATCAATTAAGACCCTACCCCTCAATCGTATCTGGCTCCGAAACAATCAAATTATTTTTATTCACCTTAGACGCAACTGCTCCCCAAACTTCGCCAAGCTCTTTTGTGTCAAGCAAAATATAAATCAAAATTGTAACAATTATGCCAATAATACCTGCACAGAACCCTTGCAAAAATACTCCCATCGTTGCGGTACGTGAGAAGACCATGGAAAATATATTTAACCCAACATAAGCAAAGAATGCCCCAATTACGCCCGCCCCCAGTGAGTGAACCAAAATCATAGCAGTTTTCTTTGTAAATCCTCTAAAATCTCTTTCAAAAATAATCCACAGCATCACCAAAGTCACAAGAGTCCCAATCGTATATCCAAATGGCAACATCATTACTTCAGTCCCCTTTATCCCTGCAACTTTAAATAAGGATTCGAAGAATATCCTAAATGATTCTGAGCTTGCGAATAATTTCAATAATAAAAATGGAGAAAGAATTGTAACAACAGAGCCAGCTAGATTAATAAGTAAAGGCTTTCTAGTTTTTCCTGCCGCATAATATGATCTTATAAACAACATTTCCAGTGACTGTGCAAAAAGTGAAATCGTAAATAGTGCCAAACACGCTGCTGTAAGTCTTGTATCTTGCCAATTAAATGATCCAGATCCCAAAATTACTCTAACAATTTGTGCCCGCAAAACAATAAAAAGCGCAGTAATTGGAAAAGACCAGAAGATAATATGTCTTGCCGCGACAACGATATGCTTCATAAATTCCTCCTTTTGTCCCTTAGCAAAGCAAGCTGAAAGCGTCGGAAACGCAGCGAGAGTATAGCTTATACCAACAATCGCAAGTGGAACAGATTGTAAGTTAGAAGCAAAGCTAAATATCGTAATTGACCCTGCAGTTAAGGTTGATGCAAAGGCTGTGATAAAAATTTGCTCAAGTGTATTGGTTGAGAGTGTTAGGGTTCTTGGGACAGATATTTTTACAACCCTCCACACTTCTTTAAAATCTATTTTAAAAGTAAAGACAGGCAACATTCCCTGCTTTATCACAAAAGGAACTTGAATTAAAAAGTGTAATACTCCACCAATTACCACTCCATAAACAACACCAGTGATTCCGAAGAATGGATAAAGAAATATTATTCCGAAAATAATCGATACATTATAAAGAATAGGACTCACAGCGTATAAGAAAAATCTTTTCTTTATTTGCGTAATTACTCCAAGCATGTTCGATACTCCCAAACAAATTGGTTGTAGCAATAATATTCTCGACAAAAATATAACCTTACTCAATGAGTCGGGATCAGAAATTCCAGGAAAAACAAAACCAGCAATGTAAGGCATCAAGAAGAATGCGACTGCTGCTACAATTAATATTGCAGAGAAAAACACAGTAAAAATTGAGTCCAAAAACTTCTTCGTCCCATCCTTTTTATTCTCCAATCTGTCACTTAAAAACGGAATCAAAACTGAGATGGAAACAAGGGAAGCAACTGAGGCAAATATAAAATCGGGAATTCTAAATGATGCATAATACAAATCCAACGAATGAGTAGCGCCAAAATAACTCGCCAAGATTCTATCTCTGAAAAGCGCCAAGACCTGCGACATCAAAGTGAACAACCCTAAGATCGCTGCGGCTTGATGCATTCCCCCAACCTCACTATGAAATAATTTAAATATTTTTTTAACCATTGCAGAATTTTTGTTTTTTCTTCGTTTTTTATTTTTTCTTCGTAGTTGAGGTGGCTGAGGAATTATCTTCAGCACCAATCCTTGCCTTAGCTTCATCCGTCAGAATTCCCTGATACAAATCGCTAGCTTCATTGAAATTTGGTTTTAATTTTAGAGCCTGCTCAAGTAGTGTTTTTGCTGTTCCCCTATCCCCCGCCAGCACATATAAATTAGCAAGAGAATACAATGGTAGTGGATGTTTTGGGGCTAATTTAATCGCTTGCGCAAAACTCTGTAGCGCATAACCACCAGCATCCTTCTCCAAATTCAAAAGAGCGATAGTTTGCATTGTCGATCCAAATTGCAAATAGTTTCTAAAGTCATTTCTATTTTTATAAACACTTTCCTTACCTGAAGATGCCGCAACTTCAATATAGGCCTCGGTTGACGAAGACATCGCCAAAGCTTGCCCATTTTTTAATGCATCCATATTTTGATTCTCTGGGCTAGATGAAATATCATAATTTATCTGAACTATTGCTAGATTATTTATCCCCCTAGCGTAAAGATCATTTGGATAAATATCAAAAGCCTTTTGCAATGAGAATATTGCTTGTGGAACGATGGAAATATTAGCAGACTTAGCATAAATAAGTTGTGTAGATTCTGCAGAGTAGAATTGGGAACGAATTCGATTGATCCAAACCAGAGCAAGACAGGCCGTCAAAATCATCACAAGAATAATTGTAACCATACTGAATACTCTTTTTGAGCTATGCTTTTTCTTCAAATCGTAACCAGCAGTCGAATCAGTAGCCGAGCCGTCATTTGAACCAGCAGACAAACTGACATTTGAGCCGTCAAACAAAAATTCCTTCGCTGTCAATTTATTATCCACAATAATATTTGCCAACAAAAATCCTGTGACAATGAAGGTCAAAATCAAAACCATTGAACCAGGGACATTCAATATTGCATTGATCCACAAAAATATTGCAGACAAAAGTGTAACGATACTTGTATAAGTATGAGCTGAATCTTTTTTGTTTATTAGTATTGATTTTATGCCAGCGACGAGTAGTAGCAACAAACTAACAATCAGCAGAATGAATACCAGGACACCATTATTAATAAGTAGGGTTGGTAGATATCCAACACCAAACTGAAAATCAGTATTCCACAAATCTGTCTTATTTATATAATCAGGTCTGAATGTATTCCATGCAATATAGAATCCATGAGGGCCAACTCCGATTAAAGAATTTTTGATGGAAGAATTAAGAACCTCTTTTGATACTATATAAGTATCACTCACACCAGGCCTAACATTCAACACAGATTCATTTGGAACACCTGTGAATTGATTAATCCCTTGATTTAATGCCAAAGGAGACGCCATGACAATAATACCTAACACAATCAATATTACATTAGCTACGGGGAAATTCACGGACTTTATTTTATCCTCTTTTTCCTTCCTACTTTGCACTAATCGAAATACAGCGAAGAGTAGGGCGACGATTCCAACTACAGTCATGGATGGCACAACAAACTGTGATCCATTATTCAATTGATCTATTCCAGAACCAACAACAATCGATGAAGCTACAAAACTCACGAATGTTGATACAGAAAATATAACCCAGTAAATCTTTTTTATCGAATCCTTAAGTGGAACCATGTCTAATGTTATCGCAAGAGACAGGGCTCCAACACCTGTTGCTATACCAAGATCACCCCATGAGCCAATCATATTTAATACTGGCAAATCAAATCTTCCTCCCAAGCTCAATATACTTGTGAATAAATCTATTTTAAACGCAGACGAAATGAGCCTTAGTATTTGGAAAACAGAAGCTACACCAAGCCCTGACCAAAATATAGAAAGTGCGCTGAAAATACGCTCCTTCGTGTTAATGACGGAAGATATTAGGATAGTGGTCAGCAATAAAATTGAAATTAAATACCATGAATCAATCTCCGATCCGTTGCCCATAATTGACCCACTGTATGATGTTGAAAAAAATGCAGAAATTAGGGTTATAATAGAAATCAAAAGCGCCGGGATCCAAATTTTTTTATTGACTATTTTTATTGATCCGCCATAAATTATGGACAATCCCATAGAGACTACTGCCACAGTTACAGCTGTTATTAGCAAGCCCAATTTTGCCTGACCTAATTCAATAAAGGAAGTTGGAAGAAAAAAAACGGGAAGGAGTCCAATCAAAACATACATAGAATATTTAGCTATATTATCAAAAAACCTTATTTTTGATTTTACATCAGAAACCCTTTTAGATTTGGTTTTTGGCTTTTCTTTAATATCTACATCTTTAATTTCTACAGCCATCGTTGAATCAATCTCTTCTTTTTTTCCTTTCTTTTTTCTTAATGTAATCTTTGGCATTTTTGATTTTAATTTTAATAGCAATATACAGCTATTTTTCGAATAATAGACTAATCTTACCAAGAATTAAGTGAATTTAAAAGGTAGTTTTACCCAGGTACCCAAGCAATTTTGCACAAGCAATTTTGCACAAGCAATTTTTGCCTATCAACGTTTATATCACCTTATTACCCTTAATCACCCTGATTAAAATCATGATTATTGCTATAACAAGAAGAAAGTGTATAAAGCCTCCGATAACATGTGAGGTTATAATTCCAAGAGCCCAGAGAATAATTAAGATTACCGCTATTGTAGTTAACATAAATTTTATTAGTTGGTTAATAGAAATCTATTATACCACAAATAGACGCTGGCTTTTTTACCAAGTTATGTTATAATTTAAAAGTGTCAGATAGGTGCTCATATTGAAAGTAATTTCACAAGAGAGGAAAGTCCGAACACTCCCCCGCTTTTGCGAGGAGAAAGGTAGCAGGTAACGCCTGTCTAGAGAAATCTACGAGGTGCGAACAGTGACGTCTTGTTTTGAAAAAAACAGGACATCCTAGATGCAAATTTAGGATGAATCCCTTGGGGAACCAAGAGAATGAAACGGCTAAATCCTTACCTGAGTGCAAGTCCGTGCTTATCAAGCAATTGATAAGAGTGACGCAAAGAAATGTATGGCAACATGCATTCAAGATAAATGCCTATCGGACGCATAAGCAATTGTGCGCCGTACAGAATTCGGCTTATAGACACACAACATCATAATACCCCGCCAAAAGCGGGGTATTATGCATTTTATCCATAGATTGTGAATTACTGAATGGGGTCTGTTGGTGGAGTCGGTACGAGAGATGAGCCTTGGGCTGGAAATGGAGTTGTTTCTGTTGCCGGAGTCGTCTCTGGGGCTGGGACAATCGGAGCTATGCTTGTGTTTGTATCTACAGTTGTATCTGTGGTTGTATCTGTGGTTGTTCCCGTAGTTGTTGCGTTCATAATTTTAGAATCCGTGACCGCACCAGAATTAGTGGTTGTAGTAGAATTAGTGGTTGTACCAGAATTTAACTTCGCCAAATCATCAACAACCGTGCCATTTGATGCAGGACTCGTAATTGATGAATTTACAATAACCGTTTGCAAATTATCACAATTTCCTAAGTCTGTTTTAGTTTGACCATTCACAACACGTAGACAGAAAGGCTTTCCTGTTGCTGAATCATAAATAGTTATTCCTGTAGGTTTTGTTGGTGATCCAACGGTTAATCTATCCACCACAACCTCCCTCAAATATGCAATACCGTTTTCTATTTTTACAAAAACAGATGCAATCTCCTTCACCGCATTCACAACCGTCGCCAGAATTGGTCTATCACTTAGTGTAAGGAATCCAGTTGATGATGTTGAAACAGCTTCAGGGATAGCAAGTTGTATGTTTTGTGCAGAGAATCCAGAGTATGTAGAATTCATATC
>CAINHC010000029.1 GCA_903848795.1 uncultured bacterium
CATAATATTTTGATTATTTAATAATTAATTTATGTATAAATTATAGCACCCCGTTTGTGATTTAGCAAAATCATGAGGTTATTCAAATCACGAACTACTTTGCAAACCAGCTCCACAACTTTATAATTGGGGACAAATTTTTTCCCTGTGATGTCGCAGACATAATGGAGGATGCTGGATCTGGCGCAGTCGCCCTCACCCGAATTTCCAATATCAAATCACCAACAGTCAGCACTTTTGCCCCCAACTCTCTTGGGGTGTTCAGTGTGATTGTAATATTATTATTCTTATCTCTGCTAGCTAAAATTGGATTGTTATCAAATATTGTCTTTGGAAGAGCATTAGTCTTATCGGCCTTAACATTAACATTTATGACAGCATTTGGCCTAACCGTTAGTATCTGATATGCACTCCCCCGCCTATCAATCGACAACCTTGTCTCCGTCTCCAATCCATCAACAGAGACAAATAACAGATTCTTAGGTTGAACAATTCCATTATTTATAATCTCCATTAATGTTGGAGTTTTAACTGGGCTATTCTCGCTCAATCGATATAAATCATATCCATTGATAATACCAGCCTTATTCAATTCCTTTCTAATTGAAGTAATTGTATTTGATAGAACAGCGAGGGATTTTGGCAAAGTATTTGCACTTGTTATGAATTTATCAAACTTCCCAGTCCAGTTTATAACATGTAACGGCTTTAATCCCGTAATTGGTTGTAATTGAAGTAAATCAGCAAGTGGATTTACCAACCTTGATGTTCCAAGATTCTTTCCAATACCTTCAAAGCCAACTGACGGAAGATTCTTGAGATTAAGCTTTCCAATTAAATTTGTGATGTTAATTAAGGTACCGCCTCCGCCAACTGATGCGTTATTTATGCTTGATAATGGAGAACTTCTCACAGGTGAAATGTAGATTCCAACTACCGTTGGTCGAACAAGAGATCCACTTACGTGAGTTTGAGATTTACAGGTTACATTGGAGCCTGTTCCTGGATCATTTGTTAATATTCCATATGAAGAGTTGATTGATGTGATATTTCCTGCGTTACCTCCATCTCCACAACCTGTTGAACTACCTCCATTGGCTGTAATAGAAGAGTCTGTTGGAATAGCATAAGAGTTTGTTACATTAACACTTCCACCCGCTCCTCCATTTGTTGATCCATTTGCACCGTTGGCAAATATATAACCTGTGGTTGAAGTTGAAACTATAATTTCTCCAGCATTTCCTCCAATAGTCCCTACTGTTCCATTTGAAACAAGCGCGTTGGTCGTTGAATTATATACATATATCTTTCCACCATTTTTTCCAGCACCAGTTGAACCAGATGTTGTTGTCGCTGTAACTATAATGTCCTGAAGAGTTATATCAAAACCATCAGTTGATGTAGCATCGGAAATCACCTGTCCAGTGAGAATACCTGTTCCTTGGATAGAGCCATGAAGTTTTATACCATTTGCACTTATATGACAATCACCTCTGACAGACCCATTTTGTAGGTAGTAG
The DNA here is from genome assembly GCA_903848795.1 of uncultured bacterium. Lineage (GTDB taxonomy): Bacteria > Patescibacteriota > Minisyncoccia > Phycocordibacterales > CAIZLB01 > CAIJKW01. Next base: position 1,521 of record CAINHC010000029.1, read on the forward strand.
TATTCACGTGTAGGCTCATCAAGTAGATCAGTACCACAAGCGGTCCAAATGGGTAAAACATTATTGTATGTGAAATTAATATTCTTTTCAGTAACATCTCCTTCTACTTTACCATTAATAAATCTAGTACCTCTAAGAGATAATGTTTGAATACCCGCTCCTGGTCTTGCAATATCTGAACCTGAAAGCGTACAATTTGATAATTTTGACGTAGCCCAATTGTCATAAGAATATTCACATAAAGTTGAAACACCCCAGTTTACAGACGGAAGCCATTTTGTAATAATCTCAGAATCATATGGCGAATTTGAAACTACAGCAGGTGTGACAGCATTACCTCCTGTGTTAAACCCGCCACCATTAAGCGCCTTGAAAGCATTTATAGCTAAATTATATATAGCATCTCTAATATCCAAAATCACTCCTTGTGCTACAATAACCCAATTGGCTGTAGTGAAATTTCTACCTCCTGTACTTGTTGCAATATTAAAGGAACGTATAATTGCGCCATTTACGCTTCCTTGGTTTTCAGTATAGTTACCCATAAAAGTAGTAGTACCTATAATATTACCTCCCAACAAATTTGAACTATGGGAATTGAAGACCGCACCAACCGCAACAGATATACTTATTCCATTTGTTGTATTATTTTCAAATGTTATATTATTTGCAGAAGCTGAAATAGTGGTCGTTGCTAAATTACTATATACATAAACATCGTCAGATGGATAAGGAATAGAATTGGCTGGAACTGAAGAAGACGCATTAAGCCACCAGTTTAGAGGATTACTCCAGTTTCCATCTCCTGTATTTTTATCGTTAAAATACATTGCTGGATATCCACGATAAAAGATTTGACCAGAGACACCTACAACAGGTCTGGCTGCCGGATAATAGACATATGCGTTTTGGGTAATTGTACCAGCATTAGAAGATGTACCGTTAAGTGTTGCATCGCCGAGAATTGTGCCATAGTTTATTGAATTATTAAAAATAGCATTTCCCTTAAGATATCTATTATTAGAAAAAGATGCATTATTATTAAAAATCCAAGAGGTAATTTGTGAGTTAAAAGAATCAAGAATGTTCCCATTCACATATCCAGTTCCATTAAAAGATGTACCGGAAAATGAAACTGTTCCATCTATGGCGGTGAGACTGTTAAATTTTGCCACACCATTTACCGTGCCAAAGTTTGTTGAAGAAGTACTAAATATTGCATTACCATTTACTGTACCAGGGTTTGTGGAAAAGGAATTGAAGGTAAAGCCATTATTTATGATTCCATTGTTTGTCGTGTTTCCTATGACGGTAATTGGTGTTGTTGTATCATTTGTAACAGTTCCACTATTTAGAAAATTCCCAAAGACTGTTAGATTCTTTCCTATCATGTTAAAAGTCGTACTTGCTAGGACAGTTAGGTTACCAAGGATATTTAAACTACCTGATTGCGTGCCCAGTGTTCCATTTGCACTGACTACCAAAGAGCTACTTCCAAAAGCCGTTGATGTTCCAGCGACAAGTGTTCCAGCGGAGATGGTGGTGGTGCCGGTATAGGTATTGTTGCCAGTGAGTGTGGTAGTTCCAGTACCAATTTGATTAATACTAAAACCATCATTCAATATATTAGTATAAAAATTATAAGATGAATCTGAATGATTAAAATTAATAGTTCTTTGTCCTAAATTTGTTGACCCGTTTGCTATATCAGAAACTAGAAAAGATCCTGAACTTGTACCTTTACCTATATTTAAAGTACATGGAACTCCTGCACCCACTCCTGCTTTGAGAGATCCGACTGCAATAAAAGAACCCCCATTCGACACAGATATTGAACCTGCTCCAGAATAACCACAAATAGTTGATCCTGCATTTAATTGAGAACCTGATCCCGTGATATCCACGGTACCTGAAGATCCAGTATTACCACCAATTTGAAGAGGGTTTGCAACAGTATTGACCACAGCTCCGTTTGATATGCTTAAATTAGCAGTTCCAGATCGCCCAAGATAGGCAATGTCTGCAATATCAGGATTCCAAACAGTGCCAGCACCATCTACTTTAATATTGGCTGTGCTACCAGCGGCATAAGCAGCATAAGTCTTTGCTGTTCTTACTACAGCGCCATTCAAAATATTTAAGTTACCAATGGATCCAGTTGTGTTACCTAAACGTAAACGAGTATCGCCAATAATGGTTTGAGTAAGCGTAGAGCTGGCTCCAGTTACAGTGACTGTTCCGTTTCCTGTAGCACTATTACCAATCACAAACCCACTACTACCAGATGGAGCAGTGACCGTTCCACCATTTGTTATGTATAATGTACCACTATCTACTATTAATGTTGTGGCAACATTAAAATTAGTAGCATTAATGGTTGTTGTACCAGCGTACATAGAAAAACTATTGACTGACAGACTGGCATTCGTGGTCAATGTCCCCGTATAACCAGCATTCAAGGTAATAGAAGCCGCTGACAAAACTGTATTTACCGTCGCATTATTCACACAGTTTGAAGAAAAATAAATAATGTCAGTGGATATTGGAACGTTCAGGTTGGCATTATCAGCACAAGCTCCAGCAGAACCAACTTTCCAGTTTGCCGGATTGCTTGTATTTGAATTTGTAGTACCACCAACCCAGTAGTAAGTGACCGCTGGATCAACGATATAATCTAAGTCTATTTCTCCATTAATTTTCAAATCAAATTGATCTGTTGGAAGCGCTAGGTTAGTAAGCAATATTTTGTAAGTACCATCATAGTCCATATTACTAAACACTGCAGTTAGTGGCCCTTCAGTTTTATTACCATCGGCATCTGTATAAACTGGATAAACTTCAATTGTTGGATTTATCGTTTGTAACGGATAGTTTGTTGGACGAGCAAATAAGGTGATGTCATTTATTTTGGTCAAGGCTTTGGCAAAAGTAACTCTAGCATATTGTCCATCAGTGAACGGTGCATAATTTCCATCTTGAGTTTTAACCGAGTCATATACATCGGCGATAATATTTTTATCTTGATCTAGTTGAAATGCTTTGGAGATGAAAATGATTTCAAATAGTTGAGTCGAAAGGTGAGGAACTGTCCACTCGATATAATCTAGGTAGCCGTTGTTGTCTGTATCGTATGCGTGGAATGACACTTCTTGATTGTTTTCATTCTTCCATTTGATTTGGATTTTACTTTCTTCTCCGACTTTGTAAATTTCTGGGATTGTAGTGGAAGCTAAGATGTCAACAAGTGGAGCGTCTGGGTTTTCATTTGGTGAGGAGATGGTTACTAGTTTCCCTGTATCAGTATCTTGTTCTGCCACCTCGATATTTGGATATTTTCTTTGAATGTTTACGGTGAAGCCTATGATTGTTAAGTTGGTAAGAACAAGATTGATATAGTCATCACTCATTGCTTCTATTGCGCTATCTGGCCCCATTGTTCTTGCCCTAGTGTCTATTGCAATATCTCCTGAGCTAGTTCCTGCTCCTGTGATTGTATGACCGTTACCATTTATTGTAACGTCGTTTGAGGATATGTAGAAGCAAGTGGATGACCCGCTTGTTGCCAAGTCATTTGTTAGTATGTACTCTCCACTTGCGCCAAGCTCTCCGCAGGTGCTTATATTGCCCGGGGTGAGCATGGCGGCGGAAGAGATATGTGGTGTTAGAAAAAAGAGAAAAGCCAGAGAGAAGAGAAATATTCCGAGCAACAAAATATCACTTTTTTTGTATATTTTATTGAGTAATATTTTTCTCATAAATCAGTACAAAATCGCTCGTAAAAATGGAGGATTTATGTATATATAATACTATTTTTAAGCTATAGTTGTAAAGATGATTTATGTGAAAGGTGGGGGATAACTCAAGGAAGCAACCTACAAACAAAAAAGACCTGCTAGCGGCAGGCCTGTCTTGTGTATTTTGTATCTTTTATTTTATTTTATATCCACCTGCAAACTATACAGCTTACGCCGCCACCACCGCCCCACTGGCTGTTGGAATTTCTTCTGTCTCACACTTTCCTCCAGCACATGCAAGCTCTGACTTAACGTCTGTCTCATCTAGTTTCTCGTAAATAACAATCTTTGAGAAATCCAAATCCTTAAACTTTGCAAGAAGATCTTCATATTTATCCTTTGTAATTGTCTCGTAGGGAGCCAATTGATAAACGTGATTTGATTTTGGTAGGAATGAAAGTCCGCCAACAATATCCCAGTTTTGATATACCCAGTTTGCCACCTCAACCCACTCAGTCTCCCCTACTGAAATTGTTACCGAAGGATTGTGATGAGTATAGTTTACCTTCACCAACTTCCAGAATTCCAACTGTTCGATTGCAGAAAGATCATCCTTGAATTTAGAGTCCTCTGGCGCCTTTACTGGAAAATCAATTACGTAAGTTGTTGCATTTTCATTTGTTTGTCCAACTTCAGGGTGGTACGGTACCCCTTGATCCTTCATCATCTTAAACAATGAGTCTGTTGCCGAAATTCTCACGCGTCTAATGTAATAATCTGAATGCCTTGCATGCATTCCAGAAGAACAATCTACAGTTTGTGAAAGATTTCCAGATGGCTTAACACAAGTTATAGCTGCAGAAGAATTAATACCAAATCTCTTAGCATAAATTTTGTTTATTCTAACAGTTTCTTCTCGAAGCTCGCGCAAAGTTGCAGCGTCGCGAACCGCAGGACAATCCCACATACCTGTAATTGAAACACCTAAGAGTCTCTCCTCATCACAGTTTTTCTTCCACTCAGGTGATAGATATATAAAATCTGAGAAAGTTGATTGATATGTTCCAATGATTGTTGCGATTCTGATTTTTCTCATCAAATCTTTCTTTGTATCGTCGTGACGCGCCACAACTTCTGATAGGTTACAGAATTGCTTTGGTCTTAGAATAATTTCTCCACATGGATTAGTTCCGAACTTATCCCACCAACCCTCAGAAAGCTTCGCACGAGAAGCTGGCATGGACATCTTAAGTCCTCCTCTATTAAAAATTCCCGGCTCTCCTACCCCACTTTTAATTAACTCGATCCATCCCTCTAGAAACTCAGCGTTAGTTGGCTTCTTATCATAAACGGCAGAGTTATTCGCAAGAGATCTTTGAGGCTCTGCCATCCAGAATTGTCCAGATTTACAGTTTCTTATAGCTTCATCCTTAGGCTCGAATACTGAAATAAGGGCGGTTCTACGTACCCCACCAGAAACAACTCCCATACCAATCATACAAACAATGTCATGGACGTCTAGATTACTTAAGTGCTGACCTTGTCTTGAAAGAATTTTATTCTTTACGAATTGATGAATCTGCACTAATGGATCAGCACCAGAGCTTTTACCTCCAGTAGTTTTTAGACGTGCTCCAGCTGGGCGAAGTTTCGAATAATCAAAGTTAACATCGTGCCCCTGGAACCACTTCTCCATTCCAAATGACAATGAGTCAGCCCATCCTTCTCTAGTGTCCTCAACAACATAATCAACAGCCTTACTCTTCTTCTGATACTGAATTTGAGGAAGTGACTGTGCTGCATAACTCTCAGCTGAAAAACCAACACCAGCTCCAGACATCGACAAGAACATTATTTCCGCAAAGTCTTGATAACATTGTGGAGCAATGAAAGAACAATTATAAACTGATGCGTGATTGCGTCTTGCAGCAGGACCAGCAAATTGCAAAAGTCTCATTGACGGCATCGCTTCTTGATTAAAAATTCCATGATGAACTTCTTCGTATTCTGCTTCTGTAAGTTTTTCTCCCATATTCTCTCTCATGAAAGACATGAATCTGTTCACCGTTTCTGTCCAAGTCTCGCGACGAGATTCTTCATCCATCCATCTTGAATAAGTTCTGTAATAAACGAATTCACCAAGTGGATTTCTAAATGCCTTCTTACTCTCTTCAGCGAGTGCTTTGACGTGTGCAGGAACTGCAACATTCTTTTCTCTTTGCTTTGCTCTTTCAGCACGATAAAGAATGAAAGCTTTAGCTGACTTTGGATATTCGCTTGAAATTAATTCACCCTCAACAGTATCTTGAATTCCTTCGACATCTGGTATGAAATTTTTATATTTTTTAGAAACACGAACAAGATCTGCATAAACTTTATTAGCAACAAGTGAGGCTTCTTCAAATGAACCTTCTCCTACTGACATCATGGATTTATGAATAGCACTAACGATTCTTTCGAAATCAAAAGCAACAACTTCACCACTTCTTTTTATAATACGCTTAACTAGATAAACTTTTTTCTCTGTTTTTTCTACTTTCTCAACTTTTTCTTCTGGTATTATAACTTCAACCTTAGCTTTTATTTCAGGCTTAGAAATAATTTTCTTTATTTCCTTCTTAACTTCTTTTTTAACAGCCTTTTTTATTACCTTGTTAGTTGTCTTTTTGATAACCTTCTTCTTTGATGATGCCATAATCATAAATAATTAACTTTAATAATTGAATCCGACTAATTAGCACGAGGAACTCACGAAATCTGTGAAAGCTACATGCAAATTTATGCTACCCTGCTCAAGTGACATCTTAGGTATTTAGGATTACTGCCCCTACCTAAGACAGGTGAACGAGCGTTATACATTTTATAACTTATTGGGGAAAAAAGTAGTGGATAACTCGACCAAAAGTAAACAAAAATACAATTTTTGCTTTATGTAAAGAAAATAAAATGCAAGCCCCCTACCGTCCCATTTTTTAGGGTCTAATTTAGGATAGAAAAATCAAAATTACAGGTATCCCCAATTTTGATATTATCTTTTTTTGATGTTCCAGCTCTAAACTCCATTACATACAAGGATTCGCCTTCAGGAGTGAAAGCTTCTGGGTAAGTACTCGGAGATAAGTTACTTTTTATGTCGACAATTTTCTTATTTTCATCTAGCCAAACAATGTCAATCGGGAATTTCATGTCCTTCATCCAAAATGCATATCGCATTGGTGTATCAAAAATAAAAATCATCGATTCATCACTATTTATTTTCTTAAATATACTAAGACCTTTTTCTCTATCAGGTTCATTGTTCGCAACGTAGGTTTTGAACGTGTTTTGATCCGCACAAATCACATCAATTGTTCTAAGGTGGACAGGAGGAATATATCCATCATCAGCTGGATAATATATATTTATTTTACTCAGTCCATACGCCACGCTACCGTATATAATATAAGAAATTATAAAGATAAATATAATAAAACCCAAAATAACAAGCCTATTTCTACGCCTGTCTTCTGGTCTTTCATGTAATATAAATGATCTAAACATTTTTTGATTTTGACGAAACTACATTTCCTATAAATATGCACCACGTGCACTGGCACCTCATGAATATCTATTTCAATCTCTTTGCGTCACCCTTAACTTTCTCTAAGAAATTATTTAATTCAATTTCAGTTCTTTTAAATTTTTTATCGAGAACAGAAATCTTTTTAACTTTCAACCCACAAACACCTAAGATTATAAATCTCCACGTAATCTTAAATGGAACAGCGAGCACTCTATATATCCACATTGATCCATCGCATGTGATATAGACACTAGCAGTTCTTCCCTTTAGTAATCCAACCGGTCTTCCATTAACATATCGATAAGCAAATCTCGGAGTAAAGTTACAATCAATAAAATTCTTCATGACGGCAGGCATAGACCCCCACCACAATGGATGAATAAAAACAATATTATTAGCTTCAGATATTTTCTTTTGATAAGTATCTCGGAGAACATCCACAGATGGCTCTTTAATATTTTCAAAGAAAAGATTTGATTGTTTAACTGACTCCTTATACAAATCTAATATTTCAACTTCGCAACCTATGCTTTGCGCTCCAGTTTTATAGGCCTCTGCGATTTTATGAGTAAAGCCAAGCGAACTTGGGTGAGCTGTTATTATTAGTGTTTTCATCTATTTTATTGAGCAATATTGAGTTAGTTTATGATCTCAACTTCCTCAACTACAATTACAGGCTCAGAAACAACTTCAGAAACAGCATCTGATGAACAACTAGATCCACAACATACTTCAGACTTTTTACACGTACCACATCCACCACAAGACTTTCCACAACATGCGTCACATCCGCAAAAACTTCCAATAACCATGAATCTGTATAGCCATGTTCCGATAAGGGCACCGATAATAGGAGCTATAATAGTTGCCCAATTCAACATGTTTGTTCCAATTGCAACTGCGGGATTAAGAACTCCGATACCACCAGTTATAATGTTTGCTGCTAATAATCCGAAGAATAGTCCCATTCCAACTATAAAACCAGAATTACTTTTAGTTGTCTTTTTGTACAACACAGCAGAAAATCCGAACGAGAAAATAATCATACCTACTATTTCTGCCATGAAGATTTTCCAAGCTGACGCACTTCCTAGTGCATTTATGTCTGTGAATTTAAAGTCAGGAATGTTCTTAAGTATAATAAGAGCAAGTCCAGCACCGATAAGTTGAGAACAGATGTAAAGAACTGCATCTTGCCACTTAATCTTCTTCATTGATAAAGCTGCGATTGTAAATGCTGGGTTAACATGTGCTCCACTAATATCTCCAAAAAGATACACAATGAAGGCAAGAACTAGTCCCGCAAAAACAATAGCTGATAATCCTGCACCTGAAAGTGCGACTACTAATACCAACATTAAAGTACCGATTATTTCGGCAACATATTTATTATATGAAATTTTATTTGTGTTCATGGCAACAATTATATCACAGGGTAAAGATGACACAAATGCCCAAAAAGGCTATAATGTGTTGATATGAGTAAAAAATTGATTGCATCAAGTTTATTGTTTTTAATATCAATAGCTGTGGCTGTTTTGTCTATTTCATTAGATAGAATAGACAGGTCCAAGGTTGGAGGGGGTTATGAGAACGGTTTACAAATCGATAACGTTAATTACAAATAATGAAGAATCAAACAACATCACTACTAAAAACATCTGCGCTAGGCCTAGCCTTGGTTACAATTTTTAAAAGCAAGGTCGCCTTAGCTGTCTGCCCTCTTTGTACCATTGCTGTTGCATCAGGTGTTGGATTGTCTAGATGGCTTGGCATTGACGATACAGTAACAGGCCTTTGGGTTGGCGCCCTTACTTTGTCCATGGCTTTTTGGAATATCAATTGGTTTGATAAAAAGAAAATCCACTTTAAATTCCGAAATTCAATCACTGTTGTTACGTATTACCTAATAGTCATCTTTCCCCTTTGGGGAATGGGGATAATTGGTAATAAGTTAGGAGCTCTTAAGACATTTGGTACAGAATCATTATTTTCAATAGATAAATTATCTCTTGGAATAATGGTTGGAACCTTTGCATTTTGGACTAGCGTTGAATGGTACGCCCATGTTAAGGCCAAGAATCACGGCCGTGCGCATTTTCCATTTGAAAAAGTTGTGATGCCAAGCGCCCTGCTCGTAATAATGAGCTTCGCGTTCTTTTTCTTAACAAAATAAACTTGATATTATTCAAATAAATATAAATATATGAACGAAACAACAAATACACACACAGATACAAATACAGGGTCAAATACACAGCCAGCCGCTCACGCTGGCGCCCACCAGCATCATGGAGAAACAACAGCAGAAAAAACTGGCGGTCTTGACGTTAAAAAGCTCGAAGAGTTTATAGCAAAGGTGGATTCCATGAAGAAGCAAGACCAGATGGACCTCTCATCCGATCAAGACCTCTCAATTGCCATCATGAACTTAGTGAGTATTGAGGAGCACTTCTTTTTTACAGGTGCAAAAACAGGCAAGAACGAATACTATGATTTGATTGATACAGTTAGAGAGATGCGCAAGGAACTTTTGAAAAGAATTATTAAGGACTATGAGGGTGAAGTTTGGTGTATCTCAAAGCACTTAATGGCGGCAAGTTATAGATTAATGGAAGTTGGAACAAAGCAATTGAGTAGAGGAAACAAAGAGGATGCTTATGGACTATTTAATAAATCGTATGAGCTATATTCTCTATTCTGGGGCTTGAATATGAAGATGATTTCAGTTGCCGATGTTAAGAAGATTGATGACAATCAAATCAATGTTGCTGACAAAGACGAGAAGAAGCAAGGGTTAACTGGCAAGCTTGGAGATATGGTTAGAAGAGCGATTAATTGCTGTATCGAATAGAAATTAAAAAGTAGACTTGAAAGTGGTTTGAAATTAATTATTTTTTAAATAATTTTCTATCAATAAAATATCCTCGAGATCTTTTGGCTTGCCAAGCTCTTTTTTAAACTTGGCAAATTCTTCAAGTTTAATAAATGGATAATCATCAATAATATCAGCATTTTCTATTAGACTTTTTGTATCGCCAATATAATTTCCAAACATAAAATTTGGAAGAATATCTACGCCGTCACTTTTAAGCATTAACCTGCTGGTTTGCATACATTGCTCGCAAGTACACTGTCGATATTCCCCGCTATTTAACAATGTCTTATATAGATTTGGAGTGACTAAAATATCTAAATCATGGGCTTCTCTTATTCCATGAGCGGTCATGGAACCACCAACAATAACATATTCACCTTTGGGAAAATTTAGCAATGCTAGTTTTTTATATATATCCATATATAGCAATAATATCATAAGTTTAGATATACAACATTAATCGGTAACCCAATTATTATCAAAAATAAAAGCGTCACATTATGTGACGTCTTTATTTTGTGCGAATTTATAAATTCAGATAATTACATTATTTCCTCCGCTTCCTTCTTTGTATTCTCTTCATTATCTCTATCCATCTTTTCGTCTGAGTCATCTACCTCGCAAGTTTTTGAACTCCCACAGCAATGTTTACAGTGTCCACAGCTTTTGCAATCTGAACTCCAAGAAACTTTTGCGATAAACAAAAGATAAAGTAATTCAAAAATACCCATTGTGTTTATAACTAGAAGTGCAATGAACCACCACTTCTCGCCTCTCTTAGCTGCAGTCCATAATGCATAACCCTTTAGAGCAAGAGAGATCACGAACCAGATTGCAAACAAAAATCCTAATATTGATAAACCAATAAATACAGCTGGACTAAAAGCCCATGTACCAATTCCACCTTCAAAACCCTGCCCCAAACCACCGCCGTAATGCCCCACTCCATATAAATTGTTGTACATCATAATGCTATCCATTATATCACACTTTCAATAAGTCAAAACATTCGCCCGACTTCGTAAATTATTTCAAATACTTCCTATTATTCAGCTTATCAGGCAACAGTCCGTCTTTATTATACATTTCATATCCCGCCCCATACCCAGCCTCCTTCATTAGCTTTGTGTTTGGATTTCTAAGCTTCATTGGAATTGGTAAATTTCCATATCGTTCAACGTCTTCCATGGCAGAACCTATTGCATCATATGCAGTTCTGTCTTTTTTGGCGAGCGCCAAATATGCTACGCCGTGCGCCAAGTTAATTCTACACTCCGGCATTCCAATTACTTCAACTGCACGAAATACTTCATTAGCAACCACAAGCGCAGTCGGCTGAGCAAGACCGACATCTTCTGATGCAAAAATCACCATTCTCCTTGCAATAAATTTTGGATCCTCGCCAGCCATAAGCATACGGGCAAGATAATAAATTGCAGAATCTGCGTTTCCCGCTCTCATGCTTTTTATAAATGCGCTAATAGTGTTATAGTGTTCCTCGCCTTTTTTATCGAATCTTAAAAATCTATTTTGAACAGTGTCTTTTAAGTTTTCTACAGTTAGGGCACCTGCCACGCCCGCCGTTTTGCCATAAAAATTATTAGCCGTCTCAAGTGTTGTCATCAACATTCTTGCATCCCCTGCCGCCATTTCAATAATCCACTCTTGAGCTTTTTTGTCTAATTTTATTCCAGCAACTACACCCGCTCGCTTGATAATTTTCTTCATGTCCTCGGGCGTAAGTTCTGTGAGAGTAAACACTCGCATTCGAGAAAGCAACGCCCCGATGACTTCGAAACTTGGATTCTCAGTTGTTGCACCAATCAAAGTTATGGCACCACTTTCAACGTGAGGCAAAAGAAAGTCTTGCTGCGATTTATTGAATCGATGAATCTCATCCAAAAACAAAACTTTTGGCTTTGTGTTTAGCATTATCTTATCGTCAACGATTTTTCTAATATCATCCTTACCAGCAGAAACAGCGGACAGCTCATAAAATTCGGCGTTCAGTGATTGTGCATATATTCGAGCAAGCGTTGTTTTGCCAACTCCAGGCGGACCCCAGAGAATAAAGGAGAAAAGATGCCTCGATTCAATTGCCCTTCTTATAGGCATATCTTCCCCCACCAAATGCTCCTGCCCCACAAATTCCTTGAGGTTTTTAGGTCTAATTTTTGATGCGAGGGGTTCCATGTGCCAATGATACTACTTCAGCATTCCGCTCACAAGCTTTGTTTCAGTTCGTTCCAAAATGGAACATACTGGCCTATACAATGCAATGCTTTTTACACCAAATAAATCTCCTGCCCCCACTCACCATTTCCTAGAAACTCTGCCTCCCCGCGTATTATCTTTTCAAAAGGAGCGCAACCAAAACAACCCTTCTCTCCTCGTGGACAAACAAAAGCTTTCTCAGGACCCTCAACTTGAGCAAGAGCTCGAGCGTCAGAGACAGCCTTTGCAACCTTATAAACTCTATCGTACGACTCTTGCAAATCAGGCAAATCAATTTCCTTTGGTTCATTATCAGAATCCAAGTACCAATAAGACGCACCTGAAACTTTTCTCTTTTGTAATTTATTTAAAAGCAATTGATAAATTGGTAATTGCAATGACTCCCCACTCTCTTCGTGCTTTCCAGTTTTAAAATCTAGAATGTGAATACTGTTATCCTCAGGCTTATATCCCAACCAGTCAATTTTTCCGCACAAAATAATATTGTCATCCTCTGATAGATAGAAGTTTGGCAACATTCCGTCCTCTTTAAGTTTTACGATTTTCTCCTTCAAGGGTCCGGGATTATTAATAACTCTTTTAATCATCCCCTCTCCGCGTGCCTTAGCTAGAGCTTCCTCTTCCTCATTTTTAAATCCCCCCTTTTTTCCGCTAAACTTCTCCCAAACTTTATTATATTTATCAAGCAAAGATTGTGGATTTTCAAATCTTTTCTCAGCTGGAAATTCAGATAGACCTTCAACAACCTCATGCACAGCGGACCCCAAAGAAAGCGCTGGGCTTACCAAGTTAATTTTCTTCCCAGTTTTGGGATTCTTATAAACATTATGCAAATAATAAAGACGAGGGCATTTTATAAAATCGCCCATCGAAGAATGTGAGACCCAAACTGCAGAATATTTATCAGCCATATTGAACCATTGTAGCAAACTTTTGGGTATTCCCCAATTTTTTTCACCTAAGGCACCACGGTTTGTGGTATGTTCTAAAATGGAACACACGGCTTATTCATCTAATTTCCAGCCCACTACTCTCCCTTTCTTGGCGATGAAGAAGTCCCAGCTAAAATTCCCCCATCAATTACCATCTCCTCCCCTGTCATAAACGCTGATTCATCGGATGCCAAAAAGATTGCAGCATTTGCAACATCTTCGGGTGTTCCCATGTGACCAAGTGGAATATCGTGACAAAGTTTTTTCATATTTTCATCTCTAACATTTTCATCGCCCAACATGCATTCCCACATGTGAGTCAAAATTGCCGCAGGGTGAATTGAATTACATCGAATATTATATCCCTGACTTGCGCAATATAGAGCAACTGATTTTGTGTGATTTCTAACTGATGCCTTACTTGATGCATAAGCGGCTGTAGTTGGAACGCCTACCATTCCAGAACGCGAAGACATATTCACAATGCTTCCGCCAATTGGCTTACCCACAGCGTTCACACCATTTTGCTTCATATACTTAATGGCATACTTGCAACCCAAAAATACTGAATCACTATTTATTGAGTGAATCATTTTCCAACTTTCAAGCGTAGCGTTCTCAGGATCCTGTGGCCCCCATGCTGGATTTTCTAACCCCAAAATTCCAGCGTTATTTACCAAAATATTTAGGTGGCCGAATTTATCAAATACCGCTTGCAAAGTTTTCTGCCACTCTTCTTCATTTGAAACATCAAGATGCATGTATGTACATTTCTCACCCAACTCCTTTGCGGTTGCGACACCACGCTCATCTGATACATCAGATATAACAACGGTAGCACCCTCAGAAAGAAATTTAGTAGCGATACTCTTCCCGATTCCTCCAGCCGCTCCTGTTATAAATGCAATTTTATTTTGTAGTCTTGGCATAATTTTCTATTTATATTTTAACAATTTATATTTTATCACAGCTACTGATTATTTTTATTAATTATTTAGAACTTTATCAATTGCCTCAATCAGCACGGTCTTAACCTCAGCCTTTGATGAGTTTGCATCTACCACGACACTTGGAACTTGTTTTAAAAATTCAACAAAACCACTTCTCATTCTATTGTGAAAATCCACCTTCCTTTGATCAAAGTGGTTATTTTCATCTTCCGATTGAAAACTTTTTCTCTTGAGTCCCTCCTCAGCAGAAACATCCAAATAGATATATAAATCGGGCTTATCATTACCCAAATAAAAATCTCTCATCTGCCAGAAGAACCCTTCCAACTCTTTTGCTTCTTGTCCATAAATTTGATACGCAAAAGTCGATGAATCAAATCTATCTGATATAACATTTATTCCACTCTCAAGTGCGGGAATAATTTTGTTCTTCATGTGATCCGCTCTTGCTGCCCAAAATAATGCAAAGTGAGTTTTAGCATCGGCTTGTCCGGCGTTTTCTGATTTTAAAATAAGATGCCTAATTTCTTCGGCATATGGAGTTCCACCGGGCTCACGAGTCGTAATTATTTTATCGCCGTATAATTCTTTTAAATCTTTTAACTGAGAGCTCTTACCAGCACCTTCTCCCCCTTCGATAATAATGAATTTTCCTCTTTGTATTGGTGTTGTCATATGATTCAATTGTATCACAGGCCAATGCCAAGTTATGCACCTAATTTATGCTCAAACATTCCCCAAATAGATGGCCAATTTAAGTCCCTTATTTTCCAGTCGAACCAAATGCCCCATCTCCCCTCTGACTATCATCAAGTTCCTCGGCCTCAACAATCTCCACCGTTACCTTTTGCTGAATAATCATTTGAGCGATTTTATCTCCCTTTCCAACTTTATAATTATCATCGCCCAAATTAATTATTCCAACTTTGATTTCCCCTCTGTATCCAGCATCTATCACTCCCCCCAATGTTTTCAAGCCATATTTATGAGATAACCCACTCTTATCCCAAATCAAACCCACATGTCCTTCCGGAATTTCCATAGCGACCCCAGTTGGAATCTGAACTCTTTGATTTTTATTTATTGTAATTTCTTCCAACGCGAACAGATCCATGCCAGCATCACCATGGATGGCATATTTAGGAATAACCGCATCAGGCTGAAGTTTTTTTATCTTTAATTGCATATATTAAATAATATCAACAATCTTGGCTTTTGCCACCTTTTTAAAATCAAAACCCCGCCGCACCCTCTGGGGCTACGACGGAGTTGGTAAAGAGAAATCGCCTGCATCAAACGACGAGAAGGATGGGGTCTTTTCGGACCATCAGGAACAACGTCCCGGATAACAGTATTTCATGGATAGGATTCACACTAATACCAGTGTTCCTGCCCCAATGCACCACATGTAATCTACCGTCAAGCGCAATTGGATTGAGAGTGGCAACAGAATCATATAATCCTATGACAGATAATCCGCGAGAAGTATTCAGAAGTTCACGTAAGTGAGAAGCTTCCGTTCTTTCCCAAGGTTCGCAGTCAAGTTCATTTACTCTGTTAAAATCGCAGAATCTGTTAAACAGGCTGTCCAGAAACTCCCCGCTTTGCGAAACTCTGGATTTGCCTCCCAAATTTGAGGATGCTGTGCCATCGTCCACATCTGCACATACAAATAGCCCAAATTCATAGGGGACATCGCCGATTAAGATGGGAGACTCTATCCCTGGACATACAAATCTTGCAACAGTTATTTTATTCATAGCAAAGCCTTTCTAGCTGGGGGTTGAATTCTAAAATTGCCAAGACGACACTCGTCGCCATAGCCAAAAAATACATAAATAAATTTGTTAAAGATTTTAGATAAGAATCTTTTGGCTATGGCGAAAAACGAAAGATATTAAAAAACTCTTCTAGTATAAAGTATACCTTAATACCCATATTACTCAATACGAAATCAGTAATTACTTAAAAAAACCACCATATTATCCCCTCAGCACCTTATCAATCTTTTTTGCAATAACTACAAAATCTTTCTCAACTTTTCCTCTAGTTGTTTCAGCTGCAGAACCAAGCCTTATTCCTGATGGATCGAATGCACTACGCAACTCCCCTGGAATTGTGTTTTTGTTTACAATAACCCCCGCCTTCTCAAGTGCGATCGATGCATCCTCCCCAGTAATCCCTCCGGCGCCTTTTTCATTTTTAACTCCACTCATCCAAACATCAACCAAAACCAAGTGGCTATCTGTTCCACCCGAGACAACGTGCCATCCCAATTTCATTAATTCTTCTGCCAAAACTTTTGCATTTTTCTTGACTTGTAATGCGTATTTTTTAAATGATGGATCTTTTGCTTCCTTAAGCGCAACTGCAACAGCTGCGATTTGATTATTATGAGGACCACCTTGAAGACCAGGAAAAACTGCCTTATCAATTAGTTCACAAAAAGTTTGGTCTTTCCCCATTTTACCGCTCGCCAACTTCTCCCCCTTCACGACCATATCCTTTCTTGAAAAAATCATAGCCGCACGAGGGCCACGAAGAGTCTTATGAACCGTTGTTGTAACAACATCTGCAAATTCAAATGGTGACGCGTATTGCTTACCTGCAACAAGTCCTGCAAAGTGAGACATGTCACACATCAAAATTGCGGGTGTCAGTTTGGCTTTTTTTCTTAGAGCAGAAACAGCATCTGTAATTTCTCTAAACTTTTTAAAATCGACAGCGCGAGGATAGGCTGTGTACCCACAGACAATTATGTTTGGTAACTCAGCTAGCGCTTGCTTTTTTATTTCTTCATAATCTATTACTTCAGTTTTTGGATCAACGCCATATGCAATTTGTTGCCAGAATTTTCCTGTTGCAGAAACTTTATGGCCGTGTGTGAGGTGACCCCCATGTGAAAGTGACATTCCCATAACTTTTCCACCTGGAGGAACAAGGGCAAGATATACTGCTAAGTTGGCGGGAGAACCAGAGAGAGGTTGGACATTAACTGCCCATGCGTCGGGTGAGAGATCAAATAATTTTAAAGCTCTATCTTGTGCTAATTTTTCCACCTTATCTACCACCTCGTTTCCACCGTAATATCTTTTGTCAGGATACCCTTCTGAATATTTATTTGTAAGTTCAGACCCTAGGGCCTCAAGCACATCCTTAGAGACAATATTTTCTGATGCAATTAAGTTAATAACCTTCTTTTGACGAGCTCGCTCCTCCGTCAATATTTTTTGTATTTGGGTGTCTTTCATGGGTTAATTGTATCAAATTCGTCAAAAAGTCAAATCTAGTATACATCTCAAAAAAGTACTATAATTGAAGGATGAAACAATACCACGAACTACTAACAAAAATTATGAACGAGGGCGAGGATACGACAGACAGAACCGGCACTGGGACCCGCGCCATATTTGGACACCAAATGCGATTCAATCTAGCAGACGGATTTCCACTACTGACAACAAAAAAAGTCCCATTCAAATTAATCTTGAGCGAATTACTTTGGTTTATTAAAGGTGATACAAAATTAAAAACCCTTCTCGAAAACAATAATCACATTTGGGATGAGTGGCCATACAAGTGGTACTTAAAAGCAGAAGGTCTACCAATTCCTCCAACCGGAAGCGAGGAATGGAAAACTGGAATAAAAGAATTTACAGAAAAGATTCTCGCCGATGAAGATTTTAATAAAAAGTATGGAGACCTAGGACCTGTCTATGGATATCAATGGCGTTCATGGCCAGATCATAAACGAAACATCGAAGGAAAAATGGTCTACATTGATCAGTTTGCAAAAATAATTGAACAAATAAAATCGAGCCCTGATTCCCGCCGTCTAATTGTCTCCGCATGGAACCCAGCAGACATCGATGAAATGGCAAAGGCAGGCCTTCCGCCATGTCATTGTCTATTTCAATTCAAAATATTAAATGGAAAGATGTCCCTACAATTGTATCAAAGAAGTTGCGATACATTCTTGGGCGTTCCATTCAATATTGCAAGTTATTCATTACTTCTGATGATGGTAGCACAAGCTACGGGCTACACTCCACATGAGTTCATCTGGACTGGAGGCGACACTCATATTTATTCAAATCACTTTGATCAAGTTACAGAGCAACTTTCAAGAGATTTTAGAAAACTTCCTACAGTTAAGATTAACCCTGATGTAAAGGATTTGTTTGATTTCAAAATGGAAGATTTTGAACTTGTTGGATATGAACCACATGATGCAATTAAAGCGCCGATAGCTGTTTAATTCACGGAAATTCCCAACGGCGTAAGTCCATGTCTTTACTTATACCGACAATTTAATTAGCCTTTATCTCCCCCATCATCTTGTCTATCTTTTTATATAGGTGCTCAAATCCATCCTCTGTATTATCAATGGAGAATTTTGCTTCTGCCATCACCTCTGGTATCTGAGTCTCTGTTTCAAGCTGATGATCCTTCATAAATCTATCAAATGTCTTTTCAGAATCCCCTGCATTTTCGTTTCTTAATACCATTCTTGTATATCTAACTTCTGGCAATGCATCAATCGATATCAAATAGAAATTGGGCAAATTTATTAAATAGACAATATCAGAATTTCGTCTTACACCATCAATAACGACAATATCAGCATCATGTGCCAGAGAATCCTTTGCGATAACTTTAGCTAACAAATCTTGACCAAAAGTCTCCCTAAGAGATGTAGAGATACTTACAATATTTTCCCTACTCTTATCAACAAAAAGTCTATCTAAAACATCACGCAGGATTGTAGAGAATTTACAACTTTTTGCATTATATTTTTCTTCTATGTATTTTTTTGTAACTTCCTTACCGCTCGCCATTGGACCAACGAGTCCGATTATTATTTTTGCCATTTTATTTTAGATTATTTTTAATTTCCGCGACCCCCCCTTTTTTTCTTCGCTCTTAACCACGCTAATGTCTTTTATTTTTTAACTGAATCAGGATACTCTTCCAATTGATTATTCACCAAAACATATTCAATTCCAGCTTCCTTGAATATTTCCCTGGATCTAGAACCTGCATGATAGTCATTCAATGCTACAACTTTTTTTATTCCTGCATTGATAATCATTTTTGCACAGGTGTAGCATGGAGACATTTTGCAATAAAGAGTCGCACCATCTGTTGCTATTCCAACCTTTGCAGCTTGAACGATTGCATTTTCCTCTGCATGAGAAGTTCTAATACAGTGACGAGACTCTGTTCCATCTTCTTTTATTACTGTATGCATTTCATGACCGACTTCATCGCAGTGTTTACAACCCGCAGGAGATCCAACATAACCACTTGATATAAGTCTTTTATCTTTTACAATTACGCATCCAGAACGTCCTCTATCGCAAGTTCCTCTTCCGCCAACAGCTTTCATTATATCTATAAAGTATTCATCCCAAGTTTGACGACCGCTTACAATCTCCAACATCTTTTCTTTCAAAGCTTTGTTCACTTCGACCTTAAGTTCTTTCTTGTTTACCTTCTTAGTAATCTTTGCTTTTTTTGATGTTGGTTTCTTCATACCCCAATTATACCAAATATGGTATCATTTCCAACATGATTAAAACCTTTATAATAGTAGCCCAGACAGCCGACGGGTTCATTGCAAAAAATAGCTCACACCCCGCCGTCTGGACAAGCAAGGAAGACAAAAGACGCTTTATCGATATCACTAAAAAGGCAGGGGTTATGGTAATGGGATTAAATACTTTTCAGACATTCCCTTCTCCATTAAAAGACAGGTTGCACATTGTATACTCACCTGAAGTTGATGCGGCTAAAAATAATATTGATGGAGTTGTTGAATACACAAGTCTCTCTCCAGCAGAATTAATTAAAAGTTTAGAAGCTCGCGGATTTACAGAAGTTGCAATTTGTGGAGGAAGTACAATCTACACAATGTTTATTAAATCCGGATTAGTTGATACAATATACTTAACAACCGAACCAATTCTTTTTGGCGCAGGAATGGGAATTTTTAAAGAAGATTTGGATATCAAATTAGAATTGGTAAATTTAGATAAAACAGAGACGGGCACAATATTTACAGAATATAAAATAATCAATAATCAATAATTAATAATTAATAATAAAACAACAAGCACAAAAAATGAGATTTTTTAAAGCATTCGACAGAGCGGAAGAATATGTGAGAGAACACCTTTCAAGACACCCCTTGTTTTACGCCTTTTTAGGCGGAGTATTCGTTGTTCTATTTTGGCGAGGAGTTTGGAATACCGCAGATATTCTTTCAAATAGAAATTCATTTTTACATTGGTTTTTCTACGGACCAAATCAAGTTGTATTTTCAACTATAATTCTAATGCTCATGGGCCTCATGGTTTCTGTTTTTGTTGGAGAAAAGATTATTATCTCAGGACTTAGGCACGAAAAACAGGTTGAAGACAGAACTGAAGAGATTATTGAGGAAGAGGTTATCACGCTGAAACATGTAAGGGACGAAATTCGAGCGTTGAAAGCAGAGATGCGAAGTAGCACAAACAAAACCAGTTAATGATTCTAGTTATGTTTTATCAAATAATTTTCATTAAATTAACACGAATTTTTATAGTCTATTCAATATAAATTCAACTCTATCTTCTGGAGGCATTACAGGCACAAAAATTGGCTCGTATCCAAAATTCTTGTAAGCTTCTATTATGTTGAGATGACTTTTTTGAGCTTCTTCCTTATCTTCAAATCTAACACTGTCTTTTTCGTATAATTCTAGTGGATCTAAAACAAAAATTTTTTCATATCTATTCTTAGCATTATCAGTAATTGAAGCAGGGGGAGTTACACCACCACGTAGACAATATCCATATCCATCAATAATGCCTCTATCCAAAAACACAGATTGGCCAACATTCGATTGAATTTTCTCTTCAGCTTGAAGCTGTCTCATCGCGACGATCTCTTGAAATTTTGACAGATTTTTCCAAGGTAGGATTTCACTATTTTTAATTTGTTCTTCTTCAATAACCATACGTGCCGCTTCCGGTATCACTTTATACCCCATACTTGCCAATATTTCGATAACGGTTGTCTTTCCTTGGCAGGTCCCCCAAATCCTGTACACACATTCTCTCTTCTGAATTATCAAGTTAATATATATACATGGATCAAACTAAAAAAATATATCAAGGAAGAAAAGGGGTGCATGTTCCACAAGATGTAAAGGAATATGTAATTAA
>CAINHC010000030.1 GCA_903848795.1 uncultured bacterium
GGTCGCTACTGCTGTTTTCAACAATGAAGATGTTAAGATCACAAGGAGCAAGGACGATGTTATAAAGCTGAATGTGATGGCTCCAAAAGAGCTTGGAAGATATGTGTTGAAGGTCGGGACACTAATTTTGGAGGTGAGGGTTGTCAGCGCGGTGAATAAGGTTGTGGAGGATGTAAATATCACGACAGGTGGAGTTGGCGGTGTTGATACTGGCGTTAATACTAATAATAAAGCTGACACGACTTCCACTGCCGTAGGCAACACGGGTACAGGAACGGTGACGAGGGCTGGCGAGTCTAAAAAACTATCCCCGATCATAAAGTTGTGGAGATTCTTTGGAGGGAAGTAGGAAAAAAAGATTAATTAGTAGTAGTTTTTTATTCAAAGTTTTAAAAAAGTTTCTTGGAACAATCGATTAATCTTGCTATACTTAGCAACATGAAGAAAATTAGAACAATGCTTGTGTGTTTGGGTTTATTAATTGCACTCATTCCAACATTCCTATCCGTTTGGGGTGGTTTTAAGAATGGAGTTATTACAATCCTTGGTTTATTAGTTGCTGTTTTATCCTATCTATATATTCATGAGCAACAAACAAAAAAATAGTAATCTCAAATATCTAAAGCATCTTCTGGGTGGAAAAAACGTACCCTATATTCTCGGAGGTGCGTTGTTGTTAATCATAATTTTATTTGTTCTACCTAATCTTTTTTCCGTAACATTTGACGCGAGCCATATGAAGGCAAATGTTTTGAATGTAGGAAATACCGCTGGCGCTAATTCGATATCGGCGACATCGTCTTCTGTTGATTCGACATCTTCCACATTGTCTGGAAAAAATAATCAAGTTCTATCAGCTTCATCCACCGTGGGCACTGTATCAGGAATTGATTTTGACCCCAATAGCCCAATTATAAAAACTCAAGCGGGCGCAACACACTTAAAAACCCCGACGCCACTTAAGGCGGTTTATATGTCTAGCTGGGTGGCTGGTTCAAATGATATAAAAAACAGAATTAAAAAATTGATAGAAGACACAGAGCTTAATGCTGTGGTTATTGACTTTAAAGATTCGACAGGAATGCTTTCAGCGGAAACTGGCGTGCCAGCAATTGATAATGAAGGATGTGTTGAGCATAGAATTAAGGATGTTAAGGGTCTTATAAAAGAATTTCACGATCAAGGTATATATGTGATTGCTAGAGTTGCAGTATTTCAAGATTCTTGTTTGTCCAAAAAACATCCAGAATACGCAGTTAAAAGAAAAAGCGATGGTTTGATTTGGAAAGACAGAAAGGGAATATCTTGGGTGTATGCTGGATCAAAAGACGTTTGGGATTATAATGTGAAGATTGCTAGAGTTGCATACTCTATCGGCTTTGACGAAGTTAACCTGGATTACATAAGATTTCCATCCGATGGAAACATGAAGGACATTTCGTATCCAGTTAATATTGTTGCTGATCCTATTGTACAAAAGCCAAAGGTTGTAAAAGGTACATCAACAACAGCGTCATCAACAAAAGTTGCCGAAGCTGAAACTGCTTCAAATGTGAGTGACGTTTCTGACACAACAATTAATACTCGCGCTAATATTCTTTCAAGATTCTTTGCATATATGGATAAGGAACTTAGAAAGAGTGGTGACGATAGACCAAAGATTTCTGCCGACGTGTTTGGAATGGTTGCAACAAATACCGATGACTTAGGAATAGGGCAGGTACTGGAGAAAATATTACCTTATGTTGATTACATGGCACCAATGGTTTATCCATCTCACTTTGCAGCTGGTTGGAATGGCTACACAAAGCCCGCCACAAGACCGTATGATGTTATTCATGTTTCTATGAGTAAAGCAGTTGCGAGAGCAAAAGCAATGGGCCAAGATCCTAAAAAGCTTCGTCCCTGGCTTCAAGATTTTAATTTAGGTGCAACTTATACACCAGAGATGGTTAAAGCACAAATGCAGGGTGTTTCAGATTCTGGATTGG
The DNA here is from genome assembly GCA_903848795.1 of uncultured bacterium. Classification (GTDB taxonomy): domain Bacteria; phylum Patescibacteriota; class Minisyncoccia; order Phycocordibacterales; family CAIZLB01; genus CAIJKW01. The sequence goes on from CAINHC010000030.1 coordinate 1,992, forward strand.
ACAGTTGGATGATTTGGGATCCCGCAAATAAATATAGTAGCGCAAGGCAAATTTTGTTGAAGAATTAGTTTGTAGCGCTTATGATGCGATTTGGATAATATGAAGCTGTGATTTTTTCGCTGGTAATAAAACTTTTTTCGCATTATACTGTATATAATAATTAATATATGCATGACGAAGAAAAAGTAACATACTTTGGTTTAACAGACGCAAGAAATAAGCGAGTGCGTTTTGGTATTAAAGCAAAAGATAGAGCTCGTCATGTTTATGCTATTGGAAAGACTGGAATGGGAAAATCAACTCTTCTAGAAAATCTTGCTATTCAAGATATTCAAAATGGCGAGGGGGTCGCCTTCGTTGACCCTCATGGAAAATCAGCAGATCTACTTTTGGAGTACATCCCAGAACATCGTAAAAAAGACGTTGTATATTTTGCTCCTTTTGATCTTGATTTTCCTATCGCCTTTAATGTTCTTGAGGATGTTGACGTTACAAAAAGATACCTTGTCGCAAACGGTTTAATGAGTGCCTTTAAGACAATCTGGGCTGACGCTTTTTCTGCTAGAATGGAATATATTTTGAATAATATAATGCTCGCTCTTTTGGAATATCCAGGTTCAACATTAATGTCAGTTAATAGAATGCTTACGGATAAGGATTTTAGAAGTACGGTTGTTGCTAATGTTACAGACCCTACAGTTAAGGCTTTTTGGATTGATGAATATGGAAAGTATACAGAAAAATTTGCAGCAGAAGCTGCTCCTGCAATTCAAAACAAGGTTGGACAATTTGTTGGTAATCCTCTTGTTAGAAATATTATAGGTCAACCTGTATCCGGTTTTGATATTAGAGAGATAATGGACAATAAGAAAATTTTGATAATTAACTTATCAAAGGGTCGAGTCGGAGAGGCTAATGCAAACCTATTGGGTGCAATGTTGATTACAAAGATTTATCTTGCGGCTATGTCACGCGCTGATTTAAAAGAAGTGGAATTAAAAAAGACCCCCCAGTTTTATTTATATGTGGACGAGTTCCAAAACTTTGCAAATGAAACTTTTGCAGATATTTTATCTGAAGCTAGAAAATATAAATTAAGTTTAACTATCGCAAATCAATATGTAGAACAAATGCCAGAAGAAGTTAGAGCTGCTGTTTTTGGAAACGTAGGAACGATGATTACCTTTAGAATTGGAGCCTATGATGCGGCTGTTTTTGAAAAAGAATATGCGCCAGAGTTTACCGCGGAAGACTTGGTTAATCTCCAACAATATCAAATGTATTTGAAGCTGATGATTGATGGTGTAACTTCTAGGCCGTTTTCTGCAATAGGAATGGCTCCAATTGCAAAACCCGAGATTTCTTATGTTGATGAAATAATCAATTTTTCAAGAGAACAATTTGCTAATCCGCGAGAAAAGGTAGAAGAAGATATAAGAGATTGGCATATTCAAAAGATTGGAGCTAAAGAGACAGTCAAAAAGGTGAGTGAAAGATCTTCGTCGTCCGAGCGCCCATTATCCGAGAGTCGATCCGATAGGCCTTCATCAGCACGATCATCGGAAAAAGTTTCTGAAAGATCCTCTGTTTCCGGCAGGTCATCCGATAGGCCTTCTGAGAGATCGTCAAGTAGGTCTTCAGAAAGATCTCCTGAAAGGCCACGTGAGAGATCTTCTGAAAAACCAAATGACAGCAGAACAGAAAGAGCTCCTCGCCAAGAATCTCGTAGTCGTGATATTGAGAGAGATCGTATTGCTATAAGTAACAGCTTGAGTAGAAGAGACGAGGCGGCTATTCGAGCAAGAGATGAAGACAGACCTGTGATTGCCCCTGTCGCTGCGCCTGTAAACGGAAATGCTACCACACCAGTCGCGCCTCAACCTAGTCGTGTATCATTGAATACCTTATCACATGGAAATGAAAATAAGGTAAAGAATCAACAAAAAGATATCAAACCAGAAAATGTAGCTGCGCTTAGGGAAGCCCTACTTTCCGTTATGGGAAATGCTGATGCTCCTAAAGAGTTTAAAATAGAAAAGACTAGTAATACCATTCACGTTTCTACGCAAAAAAATGATGAAGTAAAAAAAGACAATAAAGACTCGCACACGGGATCATTGACACCAGATGATCTAAAAAGAATATTAGATATTAGCCAATAATCTAACGGATTCAGTATTCCTAGAGATTTTTGAATGAACTATATCTTAATCCAATCAAGCGGAGTAACATCATTTGTGTTCGCTCTAGGGTCTCTAATCCAGCGCTTAGGTGCAATAACAATCTTAGTCTTCCTTGGGTTTAGCCATGCGCCCCACCAGCTAAAGGAGGAGTTGGCTATGATATTGTGACTGCATTGGCTCATAAGATACATATCCTCTTCATCTTTTATCTCAGGTCTCGATACACAAATATAAGGAACCTCTGTCTTAAGGTTTTCTCTCACCCAAGCAATATCATCTGAAAAAACAAATAATACAAGTTGTTTTCCACACAGTTTTGATTGTAGAGTGGAAATTGCTTTGTGGTAGTATGTCATGTCTAAAATTCCATGATATGCATTTGTATATTTATCTGTTACGAAATCACATCGCCTAATATGTAGGGAAGTGCTTACCCCTCCATTGTCGTCAACTTGCTTAATCCTGTCTCTAAAAAGCTTTGTTTTCTCGCCCAGCTTTTCCTTTAAAACAAGGTCATGTCGAAGTGTTGTCTCTATATCGGCAAAATATTTTTCACTTTGCCATGTTCCATTTAGAGTCGAACCATCTTTAGCCTCTAAATTTTTTGGTTCAAAAATATAGCCATTGTATGGATTGGCTGTGTTTTTAATTGTGTGTAAGATTTTATCAAAATACCCCTTAACAAGGTCCAGTTTTGAATCGCTGTTTGTGTTTGAAATTTTTGCTTGTATGTTGAAACAATTTAATTGAAATTCTCTATATAGATCTCCAAATTCTTGGTCTTCAAATTGCGATACGTCAAGAATCAGGGGTGTCTCAAGTTTAAGAGAAACAGCCCTACCGAATGCATATTGAAATAGCTGGTTTCCTAAACCACCCTTTAATTTAACCGTTATCATATCGTCCTAGTGTACGATTTTTAACGATTTTTTACAAATAGACAGAATGGTGAGTTTGTGTTTTGTAGGCAATTATGGCTAAAAATAATAAAACAACTGTGATATACTACCCCCATTATGAATAAAACAAACACTTCAATTTGCGAATTTTTGAAATACGCAATAATTAGCCTTATATTTTTAGTACCATTTGCGGACCTGGTAATAAGCGAGTCATTGTATTTTCCTTTTATAACAGGAAAAGGATTTATTGCTAGGGCTATAATTATAGTCATTGCTTTACTTTATACATCTTTGGTTATTAGAGATAAAAGTTATTTGCCCAAAAAGAGCCCTATTGTGTGGTCGGCAACAGCCTTCATTATAGTTCTATTCCTTGCGACCGTTAATTCCGTCGACCCTTGGAGAAGCCTTTGGAGTAATCAAGAAAGAATGGAGGGTTTTGCAACTCTACTTGAGATGTTTGTTCTATTTATCGCCACCGCTGGTGTTTTTGGCAACTTCTTTGCGCAAAAGTCAAAGGAAAAAAACATTATAGGGGCATGGCCATCAGACTTTGGTGTCTGGAAATGGTTTCTACACACAATGTTGGCCTTGAGTGTTATTATGGGAATCTACGCGTTTTCACAAATGAAGTCGGCTGATGATCGTATCTTTGGAACACTTGGAAATTCATCATATTTAGGAGGCTACGCCATGGTTCATTTCTTCTTGGCGATGTATATGGCGATCGACGCTATAAAGCGAATGATGTTTTCATTCAGGCAAATACCGGTTAAAGTTAGAGAGAATACAATTTTTGCCGATGTGATCCTTGCTGTTTTGTGTGTAGCTGTTGGAATATTTAATCTAGCTGTTCTATATCAAACTGGTACAAGAGGATCGTTTGCAGGCTTACTTCTAGGTCTATCTGTTATGGCTTTGATCTGGACATTTTTTGAAAAAAAACTACCGATATTCAGATGGATTGGAATTGTCTCAATTATTGTTGTCGTTGCTGTAGTTTCTGTACTTGGATTCACAAAAAATACACCATTTGTCAAAAATATTACCTTAGTTAATAGATTTGCTCAATTAATTACTTGGGATTTTAGTAAGGTTTTATCTGACCAAGGTCATTCAAGAAAGATGATTTGGGGTATGGCTTATCAAGGTGTAAAAGAAAAACCAATATTAGGCTGGGGGCAAGATAACTACTCATACGTCTTTGCAAAATACTATGATCCAGCCATGTATAATCAAGAGCAATGGTTTGATAGAACTCACGATGTGTTCTATGACTGGCTAATTGCCGCCGGATTTTTGGGATTGATTGCATACCTCGTGTTGTTCTTGTCTGCTATTTATACCTTGTGGAGAAAGACAGATGATAATTGGAGTGTTACAGAGCGCGCCGTTTTGACTGGAATGCTTGTTGCGTATTTTGTCCATAACATCTTCGTCTTCGACAACCTTGCAAGTTATATTTTCTTCTTTACAATTCTTGCATTTATAAATACTCGTGGACAAGGAGGCAGAACTCTTACTCATAAGCCTCTAGTCGCCGATGATTACGTATTGATAGTTGATATTGTGGCAGTTATAGTTTTGGTGTATGTGATGTGGATTTCCGTTCTGTCACCTTATAACTCAAGTGGAAACTTGATTAAGGCAATGCAAGACAAACAAAGAGTGTTAGTTGATAACAAGGAACAAATTGTTTCAACTGATGCAAAAGTAAGATTTAAATTAATTAAGAGCGTACTTGATGCAAATGACTTAACAAGATCAGAATCTCGTGAAAGATTGGTTGATGTTGCTACGTCAATAATTATACAGTCCAACAAGACTGATCCAGCGCTTGCAAAAGAAGTTTATGATTATACATTAGATCAATATGCAAAAGAGACTGCAGGTTCAAAGGGTGATCCTAGACCGTGGTATTTTGAATCCATTTTTTATCAAAAACTTGGTATGAATGATAAGGCACTCATTGCTATTCAGCAAGCATCAAAACTTTCTCCAACAAAACAATCTTTCCTATTCTCAGAAGGTCAAATATTGTTATCTCTAAAAAAGACAGATGAAGCTTTAGTGGTATTTAAAAAGGCTTATGAATTAGACAAAACAAATCCAGAAGCATTAAAATATTACTCATTTAGTCTAATTGAAAACGGTAAAATAAATGAAATTGACCCATTGTTGGTTGATCATGTTAAATATGAGCCAGCTTTCAAAGCAGAGTCTGTCTGGAACGATCCTGTTGTTTTGCAGGCTTTAATGGACGCGAAGATCTTTGATAAAGCAATTACTATTGCAAAGAAAAAGGTGGATGACAATCCAAAAGATATTCAATCTCTAGTTTCTCTATCTGCAGTATATCTAAAATCCGGTGATAAATGGGCAGCGATTGAGACATTGAAAAAAATTAAGGCAATCGAGCCAGGTTATTCGGCTGAAGTAGATAAATATGTTAAGGATATAGAAGATGGTAAGGACCCTTCAGCACAAAATGCAACTAATGCGAATTAAGAATCTATTTAAAATTTTAGTGATTATACTAGCTCTAATTGGGCTGGTATTTTCATGTGTATTTGTGGGTATGCAGTTTGGAATATTCAACGTTAGGGGATCAATAGATAATCGCAATAAATTCTTTACTGCAACAGAGGATAGTCAATCTTTGATATCAAAAATTCAAGGAGAATTTAGAAATAGTATGGAGTCAACAAGAAAGGCCGTTTTTCCTGACACGAGTTTTGCTTGGGTAAAATCAGATGAGTGGATAGCGCTAAGCGGTGCATTAACAAAAGATAGGGAAGTAATCAGAAAAGCAGCGTCTGATGCGTCGATTAGTCCAAGAATTTTAGTTTCAGTTGTTATAGCGGAGCAAATTAGATTCTTTACATCAGATAGAGAAAACTTTAAAAGAGTCTTTGAACCACTAAAGATTCTAGGTACACTCTCACAATTTTCTCTAGGAGTCAGCGGAATAAAACCTGAGACTGCAAAACTGATTGAAGATAATCTGAAAGATCCTGAAAGTGAATTTTATATTTCTAAAGAATATGAGCACGTGTTGGATTATAAAGAAGGGGAGGGTGATATATACAGCAGGTTAACAGATGAACATAATCACTATTATTCATACTTGTATACGGCTTTGTTTATAAAAGAAGTAGAAGCACAGTGGTCGCGCGCTGGGTATGATATTTCAAATAGACCAGAAATTTTGGCAACGATTTTTAATCTTGGTTTTGGTAAATCAGTTCCTAAAAAAGATCCAGAAGTTGCTGGGTCAATCATTAATATTGCTGGAGAAAAGATTTCTTTTGGAAGATTATCGTATGAATTCTATTATTCTGGAGAATTACTAGATATATTTGGATTTTAATTTATTTTATTAAATTAATTTAGATTAGTATAAATTTTTTATAATTAATTATTTCAAAAATAAATTTTGTCGAATTACGTTGTAAATAAATAGCGAAATAAAATTCTGAGAAA
>CAINHC010000031.1 GCA_903848795.1 uncultured bacterium
CAAATAATTTCCAATTTAAAATCCATAACTGATGCCAAGATTCAAAACAAACTTAATGGAAATATACATTATCAGAGGATAAAATTAACTACGGCTGTGCTGGAGATGGAGAAAATGTCGTACTAACGGCAGAAGTCGGGAAAAACTTCAAAATTCACAAAATTTCAAATTTAAATAATCTAAAGCAAAAATAAATTTTCTTAAAAGTTAAAAGGTAGGCGAGCAAGGCAAGTTTGAAATTCAAATCCAAATTTGGCGCAATCAATCAGCTGACCTTAATAAATGCGGGGAAACGGGGTTTAAGAATATAGGTGTCGCACAATAGAAACTTGCACGTCATTAATTGTGGATAAGTCTAAAAAGTCAAGTAAAGTAATTGAAGGTTTTTTATAAAGGAGGTATACTTTTATATATGGAAAAACCATTTGACCAATATAAACATGATCTAGCCGAGACAATCATGAAGACTCCTAAGACAGAACGTAAGAGTGTATTAAACGAGGCTAAAGCATCGGGTGAATACTGGACATCGAGAGAGGAAAAAATTAAAAATAATCCAAAAATTGTAAAAAAAGATTCAGAAAAAATTGAAGAGATAAAAGCAAATTTAGCTAAATTTGGTGAAGAAGAGAAGGGGACTGAGATGGAGACTATTGATAAAGAAAATGCAAAAACATGGAAGTCTGTAGAGCAAAAAATACAGATGCCTCACATAAATGGAATTTCAAAAAAGGTTGAAGGTAGATACAAACAAGAGGGCAGAAAAGATTTTGACCCTGAAATTGTTAAAGATATTTTGTATTGTTTTCTTGAGAAGGGGATAGATAATACAAGAATGTATACATCGGAAAAACACGAAGCTTCTTTTCCATATACAACAGTAAATACAGCAGAAATTGCTAAGGCGCTTTTCAGAGCATATTCTGGACGTGAGATTGGTGATTTAAAACCTTCTGGTAAGGATGGAGAATCTGGTAAAAAGAGATTAGAATTTTTATTTGGTTCTTTTCAACTTGTCTCTCATGGAAATCAATTTACATTTACAGAAGAAATTTTGCATCAGATATTTAAAAATTTACCTTCTGCGCTTGAAAGCATAGAAAATGGGGAAGAGCCTGATTCTAGCGAAGTGTGCGTTTTGGGTTCACCAACAACAACTACAGGTTCGATATCGCAAAAATTTGTTGAAGAATGCAAGGGCCATGCTTTTGAATCTTATGGTGATATGTATGCCGAATTAATTACGTCCATGGCATCAAAAGAAGAGGGTGATAATGGAGATGGTAATAAGAAGGGAGATACTAATATCGTACTATATGGTATTTCCATGGGAGCCAGTCTTGCCGGTCAGACTGCAAAAATAATTTTGGAAGATGGTGTTGTTACTCAGTCTCGTGAGGTAGAGAATGGTGAAGAGGGAGTTGCAGATAGATTGCCTTTTATGCAGGTTAGAATAGACACAGCCCCAGGCCATAGAAATAAGCCAGACCTTTGGAGCAAAATTAAACTATTTGGTGGTTTTGCCGCACAGGCTGCATACACCTTGACTACAGATGCATACACCAGAGATGTAATTTTTAAGAATGGAAAATATATGGATCAAGTTAATAAACTACTTTCTGATAAAGGTCTTACAAAAAGTAATGTTGGATCTGAACAATTAACTATGAAGAAAAAAGTTATTGGTCTTGTTGAGCACGAGCTTGCACAGGGTGTCCCTTGGCCTGATGGAGTTAAAGCTACTGAAGTTGTTGGATTACAAGATGCTCTAACTTATGATTCAAAACTTAATGAAGAAGCTTATAGACAAAGGGTTAACAATCCAAGTTCACTAGGAACTCACAGTGTTAAAGATCAACCTAATCCTAATATAAGAGTTCGCTCTGCTAAAATGACACATGCAATTCCTTTTACACAAAGAGAGAATGAAATATTACGAATGTCTAAAGCGACTTCTGCCTTAGGTGATTTGAAGAAGAAGTATTCTTAGTGTATATTATAGTGGCAAATAATTCCCCGAACGTGTGGCCCCCGTATGGTTCCACTATATAGCGTTCGGGGTTTTGCGTTTCTTAAAATAGGGGATTCTCTTCAATGATATTTTGTCTAATAATATCGTAATAAGTGCTGTCTCCGTGTTCATATTTTCTGAAAATTGACCAGGAAACCATATCAACTCGTTGCTAGGTATTAGCTTCTTCGTACAAATTCTATCGAGTAAGACATTGGTTACGTAATTATATAAAATATGTTTTTTGTCTTGTAATTTTGTTAGAAGTTTTCTTATTTTTGAAAAGGGAAGGGGATCTAATTATTGCGGGGGGGGGGATTAATGTTATAATAATAACGTAACATTAGTTTTACAAATTAAAATATAAAAATTAAAATATGAAGAAATATTTAGTAGGGTTAATCGCGGTTCTTGCTCTAGTTGTTGTACCAAACTTTGTTTTGGCAACTAGTGGCGATATTGATCCACAGGGGGATTCATCTTGTGTCTCAATTAACAATAATCTAAGATATAGAGCAAATGATGCTAATACAAATGGGGAAGTCTCTGTTTTACAAGACTTTCTGCAAACAAATGGATACCTTCAATCTAACCCAGTAGGTTTTTTTGGTCTAATGACCACGGCAGCCGTTAAAAGTTTTCAATCAGCTAACGGGATAACTTCAACGGGTTATGTCGGCCCAATAACAAGAGAAAAAATAAAAACTCAAACTTGTTCTGGTCAAGTAGGTTCGACAAACGCAGGAAGTTCAACAATATCAGGTTGTGCATCAGGAGCGGTGTTTAGTGCAACAACAGGACAGTCTTGTGTTGCGGTTGTTGCGGTGCAAGTACCAACAACGTCTGGTTGTGCGGTGGGGGCTGTATATAGTGCAACAACAGGAGCACCTTGCGCAAGTACATTAAATGGCATCTCTAGTACACCAACTATTGTTACTCCACCAGCAACAATTATTTCATCACCAACAACAATAAATGTAGGGGGCTCAGCAGCAGCGGGATGTTCAGTAGGTATGGTGTTCAGTGCAACAACAGGGGCGCCTTGTACAACCACGTCAAATGGTAGTCATTCGATGGAATATAATCCCTCTGCGCCTATAATTACGAGTGTTACTTCAAAAGCAAATCCAGCTGGGCAATTTTATCCAGGTGACATGATTATAATAAGTGGTTCAAATTTTAATCCAAATGTAGATACTACGGTTTGGATTGGTGGTGACAGAATTAATGTAGTTAAGGGCACATATGGTTATACAAATAATTCAATTGCTCTTTATACCATGAGTACTATGCCACCTGGTACCTATGATCTTTATATTACTAATAATTATATTAGTAATAAGGTCAGCGTAACTGTGTTATATAAATCGACCCCTCAAGTTCCTACAGTGGCACCTTATGATAATAGTCCTGTGATTTCATCTATAAATCCCATTGATTTAAAAGCGGGAACTGCCGTGGTGGTTACTGGAAAGAATTTTGACTCCAGTTCTATTCTAACTATAGATGGATGGTTTCCAGGAAATGTCAGTACAACATTGATTAACCCAACTTCTTTAGGCTTTACTGTTCCTTCAAACATTAAAACGGGACATTATAATCTGAGAGTCTTTCAAAATGCTGGACTAGGAGGTAACTTGATACCTATCACGATAACTAACTAAAAACTTCTTACAATTCAAAATAATAAAAATGACCTTGGAAAAAAACAACAAGGTTATTTTTATTTTTGGAAAAATAGGGGAGAGTCCCCAATCAGGCTCTTAACCAAAATTAAAAATATTTCAAATTTCAAAATAATTAAAAAAAAATTCGCTAAATTTAAAATCCAAATTTTTCAAAACAAAAACTTTTAGTAGGGTATTGTCGCATACACGAAACTTTCACGACATAAAACCAGCCTTATTGTTGCGGGGAGTGATGACCCAATATAAGGCTCAAAGTATATAGACGTCGCACAATATATCTTTTGCGACATACATATATATAAATAAGGGCCGTTGCTACCTCGGCTGTAAAATTGATTTTAGCCTGGAGTTGGCATATGTTGACCTACTAAGTATCCTCTTTTTTCTTTGACCTTGAGCGACTTATGGTATATCATTTTCCTCGGACTTAGATCTGACTCATGTATGTTGATTTTGAAATTTTAACTTAGAACAGGTTTTGGGAATTAATGGTTTGGCTGGATGGCCACTTCCCTCTTAATTCGTAAAATCCGACTGGGTTAAAGTAAAAATCAAATCACGTAAAATGAAAGGCAAATTAATTGATCCAACTATGTTGCAGAATGCGGCCAGGCATTGGGCCCAACTGACGATTTGTAACCAGCAAATGATTCTTGACCGGTACCTCAATGCATCAAATGCAGCGTATTGCGGATGACCCCCTTATTGCTGAAGTCATTTGCAATCATGAGGGCGGTGGACCTTCATGGGCTAAGAATGTTGAGCCGCAGGAAACCATGGAACGTTATCGTGCGGAGGTGCATTGGATGCAAGCTAATGCTCGTAAGAGCCAGTCGGGTAACCCAGAGCTGACTCTGAACGAATATGGGCATTTTGCACAAGTTGTGATTTGGTTACTGAATTCATTTCAAACACCACCTGCCCTGCAGAAATTTGATGGTAATGAATTCACTGCACACTGTATGGTGGGTATGTCATTGGCTGTTCAGTGTACGCTCGATTTGGCTACCAGACATGCGAATCAAGACATTGAACCCGAGCTGCCTTTAACTCCTGAGTAGTCGCCAGAACACGTCAGAAAGCATTCACCAAAAAAATACGCCGCGAGAATAATCCCTTAAACAAGGAACTTCTCGTGGCGTTTTGCATTTCTCTGTTTTTAGCTAAAATCCAAAGGTGCAAATACTCGTCTAAATATTTTGCCGAGCCTGTAGAGCGATTCTGTGACGTCAAATTCTGCCAATATTTGTAATATTAGCAGATTTTTAATTAGATTTATATTTCCATCAAATATTCGAATCGACAACTAGTTGTTCGCCATATTTCTTATAAAATCCACAATCAATTTAAAATCACTCCAAACTAAGATAATCATATCCTTAACGTATGTGAAAAATTGCTTAACTGACTCCTTAGCTAAGACGGCTTTTAAATCTATTCCCATAAGGTTGAGTAATACGAGAGCAACGATAATTACAACTATGATTTCTATAAAGCCTTTGTTGTTAATTTCTCGTTGGCGATTGGCTGTTCGATTAGATAGCTGAGTTAAAAATTTATTTTTCATAAAATAGATTATTGTTTTTATTATTTTGCTTTTATAAATTCATTATACCACAGAGAAAGCATTAATAGTGCATAAATCTTTCTAGAGATATCTACTTTTCCTACCTTTCTTCCACTGACATGCTTTTTGACTAGATCTTCAATGAAGTCCATATTCATGTACTCTTTAATGTAATCATTATTAAGAATAATGCTCATAACTTCGTCTGGCCTATCCTTAAGCCATGCGCCAAAAGGTGTTGGGAAGCCAAGCTTTCTTCTGTCAGCGGTAGTTTTTGGTAGGATATCGGAAAAGGCTTGTCTCAAAATATACTTTGTTTTCTTATCTTTATATTTTAACTTATCTGGAATTGTTTCTGAGAACTCAGCCACTTCTTTGTCCAAGAAGGGAACTCGAAGTTCTAGTGAGTTAGCCATAGTCATCTTGTCCGCCTTAGCTAAGATGTCACCACGTAGCCATGTCTTAATATCAACATATTGCATTTTTCTTGAATCATTCTCCCCTCTTATCTTTTTATAAACTCCAGCCAAGACCTTTCTTGGTAAAAACTTTGGTGTATATTTATCTTTTTTCCAGATTAAATTTCTATCCTTCTCTGTAAAAATATTTGCATTACCAATATACCTATCTTCCAACCTAGTCACTCCCCTTCTAATATAATTTTTTCCAATAAAATTAAATGGAAATTTCAAAAATGGTCGAAGAAAATATTTCTTTACAAAAAACGGCATGTGACTAAGTAATCGAACATCGATAGGTTCTCTATAAATATTGTATCCACCAAATAATTCGTCCGCTCCTTCACCAGAGAGAACTACTTTGACCTGCTTGCGCGCTTCCCTAGCGAGAAAGAAAAGTGATACAGCAGATGGATCAGCAACCGGCTCATCAAAATACCAGACGATATTTGGTAACTCTTTTAAATATTCTTCAAATGTTATTTGAATTTCATTGTGCTTTGAACCAATTTTATGAGCCACTTCTCTGGCCTTTGCTTGTTCACTAACCTCCTTGAAACCTATGGTAAATGTAGAAACTGGCCCGGCCTTAACCTTATTTCTTTCCTCCTGAACAAGTGTTGCAATGATTCCACTATCAATTCCACCTGAAAGAAATACTCCAACAGGAACATCACTAATCATGTGATGACTGACAGAATCTGTAATTATGGATTTTGTTTTTTGTGCAAATACCTCTTCAATGTTTTTCTTGCTTTTTCTGTCAGTATTATTAAATTTATATTCCCAATATTGTTCAATTACAAATGGTGATTCATTTTCCTTACTTAAATCAATAGTCAGATGGTGGCCAGGGGTCAACTTGAAAACCCTCTTAAACATAGTTTCATTAAGTGGATTATATTGAAATGCGAGGTATTGATAAACAGCCTCGTGATTTATTTCTTTCTTTATACGTGGGTCAAGTAGTATGCTTTTTATTTCTGATCCAAATGATAAAATATTTCCGCCGTTTGGATTAGACTCGTATGTGGCGTCTTTGTCAGTTGAGAAATATAATGGTTTGATACCAAAGTTATCTCTTGCAATAAAAATCTGTTTCTTGTTGGAATCGTAAATTGCAAATGCAAACATGCCACGCAAGTGCTTGACCATATCTTTGCCGTATTCTTCATATAGATGAACTAGACCTTCTGTGTCACTGGCAGTTTTGAATTTGTATCCTCGGGCAATTAGATCGGGTTGAAGTTCTTTGTAATTATAAATTTCTCCATTGAACACAACGGTGATGGTGCCGTCTTCATTAGATATTGGCTGATGGCCTCCCGCAAGGTCAATAATAGAAAGTCTTCGCATTCCAAATGCAAAAGAATCTTCCTTTAAAACACCTCTGTCATCCGGGCCTCTATGACTTATTATATCAACCATGGAATCAATTGATCCAGATGTTAATTCTTTATTTCCAATTATTCCTGCGATTCCACACATATTGTTCTATTATTGTATTTATTTTATTTTTTAATTAAATTGATTTACTCCACCCGACGTCCCACTCTCTAATGCTTATTTTGGAAAATAAACTCTTGGATCAAGATAGGCTGCAACCGGCGCGATTGGCATTCTGTAAATCTTTCCTCCGCAAGAAACACTTGGTCTAGTTTCTGCGTTCACTGCACTGGCATCGTATACACTTATATGAAGATGTGGCCCCGTTGAATATCCGGTATTTCCTGAGTATCCGATAATATCACCCGCTGTGACATGCTGTCCTTCTGTAACGCTGATAACGGAGAGGTGTCCATATGTGGCAGCCAATCCATTATCAAATTTTATCAAAATCCATCGTCCAAATGATGCCCCTTTACATGTTAAGTCAGTATCCCCAGCTCCTGCAACTACCCCTGTTGCTACAGCTCTAACTGGCGTTCCAACCTTAGCTCCAAAGTCTATTCCGTTGTGTGTTCCAGCAACATATAGTCTCTTTGAGGCCGATGTCTTACCAAATAACTGGGTAATTATAATCTTATCAAGTGGCCAAATAAAAGGAACTTTGGACGTCGATGTGGGTATCAAGGACGGATTTAAAGTATACTTAAGGGCAGCTTCATAGTCAAACAACTCTTTATCTAAGGACTCCTTTTGGGACTTTCTTTGGGTCAGGATTTGCTGATACGTCTGCTCCTTATTTTTCGTATCTTTTAATATTTGTGATTGTTCTTGCTTATTTTCCTCAACCACTTTTTTCTTTCCAGATAATTCGGTCTGCAGGGCTGTCAATTCTTTCTTGGTTGCTTCCTTTTTTGTCTTGTTTTCTAGAAGAATTTGTTTTTCTGATTTTAGTAAATCTATTTGCTTGCCTAGATTTTCATTTAACTTTCTCAAGCTATCGACTTCAACTAGTGCATCGGAAAGATTCTTCTTACTTAAAATATTCTCAACTAAAGATGTATCTTCTTTAAATTGAATATCTTTCAGTTCTGTTCCAATAACATTTTTATAATGATCTGATTTATCTTCCGATGATTTGATATTTATTCCAATTTTTTGTATCGCCAAATTTGCCACGTCGATTTGAGATTTTGTTTTCTTGATGTCAGAATCTAGCATCTTACCATTTTGAGTCAATGTTTTAATTTTGTTTTGAAGGGTCTGCGCTTCTTTTGATGTCTTATCCGTTAGGTCAGCATAAAGTTGAATTTCTTTGTTAAGCGCGTCTATGTTTTTATTTTTCTCATCAATCTTGGCCTGCAATTCTTCAACTGTGGCAGAATGTGCTTTATGAATAAATGTCGAACTTAGGTTCATTTGAAACATTAAAATAAAGATGGCAAAAATACTGATTAGTGATGAATATTTTTTTGCTTTAATCTTAATATTTTTAATGTTCATTGTTGGTGTTTTTGCTTATTTTGTTTGTGATTCTAGAGAGTTCCGGCTTTGTTTGTGATTAGCTTTTTTAGTTAGTTTGCGAGCCGTTACTCCTTATGAAAGCACCAATTTTTCTTTCAAAAACGTTTCTGCTCTTTGTATTCTAGCTAGAGTTTCGTCCTTGCCGATTGTCTCTGCTAGAATAAATGGATCTGGAGATTTTTCTTTGCCAGAGAGGGCAACTCTGATGCCCCAAAGCACGATTCCCCTACCCTCTAATTCTGCAATTGGCCACAGGGCATTTTTGACTGATTCTTTGTTCCACTTCACTTCCCCACCCTCAATGAACTCTCCGGTTTCTTTTGGTAATTTTTCTAATTCCAATTTGCATGTTGCTAATATTTTAGCTAGACTTTCTCTGGTTAAATCCTTCCCCTTCCTCATTTTCTCTGAACACATTAAAATATCGGCATCATAGAGTGGTGCAACGAAGAAATATTCAAGACCCCCCTCATCGTACATTTCTTGAATTTGTTTAAAATACTCCAATCTATCTCTAACTATAGCACACACAGAATCGATTCTTGATGCGTAAGTATCTAAAGTTGAAAGATGTTCTGGCATAAAAGTCTCAAGATTTTTTTTGTATTCTTCGTGAGAGAGTTTAAGCATGTGCTCCCTATTCATCCAATTTAGTTTAACATCATTAAAGTTTCCTCCACTCTTGTGAATTTTATCTATTGTAAATAAATCTTTCAATTCTTGCATTGAAAAAATTTCATCGTTTCCCCCAGGATGCCATCCAATCAATGCGAGGAAATTAACTATCGCTTCAGGTAAATAACCCTCGATTCTATAATCCAATAAATCCTTTGCGCCATCTCTTTTGCCTAATTTCTTTTTTCCATCTGGGCCCATGATTGGTGGAAGGGTTACAAATTCTGGCCTTTGTATTTCAAGTGCTTCGTATAGTGCTAGGAATTTTGGAGTAGAGGAAATAAATTCATCAGCTCTAAAAATGTGAGTTACTTCCATCTCTAGATCATCAATAATATGTGCGAAGTTATATGTTGGATACCCATCACTTTTAATCAAAATAAAATCATCCAAGGCTTCTGGGCCAGCTTCCAAATCTCCTCTGGCTAAATCGTGCCACTTTGATTTTTGAGGATTCACGATTTTTAATCTAAGAGGCATCGATCCATCCCAGATTGGTGGATTTTCTGGTCTGTGGTTTCTATAGAGAAATGGTCTCTTGTCATCCTCTGCTTGTTTTCTAAAACTTTCCAACTCTTCTTCAGAATACGGATCGGCATACGCTAGACCTTTTTCTACTAGAACTTGTGCATATTTTTTGTAAGAATCCAACCTTTCCGATTGTAAATATGGCGCGTTTGGACCACCAATATCTGGGCCCTCATCCCAATCAATTCCTGCCCACCTTAGTGCTTCAATAATATGAGTAATGGATCCTGGAACTTCTCTTTCCTTGTCTGTATCCTCAATTCGCAAAATCATTTTTCCGTTATGTTTGCGAGTAAATAACCATGCATAAAGTGCGGTTCTAACTCCTCCAACGTGCATATAGCCAGTTGGCGATGGGGCAAATCGGGTTACTATTTTTACTTTATTTTCTGTTTTGTCCATATTATTATTTTATATATATTGTTTCTTCGTCGAAATCTGCTGATTTCGACGCGATTTTTACGTTTAAAAATCGATTATTCATATTCATGTTCAAGTGCTATTTTTAAAATTTCCTTTGCGATTAATTTGCCAGCATCTGGTCTTCTGAATTCCTTCATTCCGTTTATCATGGTTTCTCTTACGTGTTCGTTGTTCACGATTCTATCCACTTCATTCAAAATAATTTCTGTATTCAAATTTGCTTCTTCTACCACCACACACCCTCCGCTTCTGGCAAAGTTGTATGCGTTTTTACGTTGATGGTCGCCATTTGAATCTGTGATTGGAATTATGATTGCTGGGATTTCCCATAGTGCAATTTCAAATATTTGAGATCCTCCACGAGAAATTATTACACTAGCTGCTCCTGCGGACATTCTCATCGAAAGTGCGTTTAGATAATCGTAAGGCTTATACCTATTCTTGTGAGGGTTATTTTTCAATATTACATCGGCAGATCTCTTTACTTCTTGAAAATTCAATCTGCCTGTTTGATGAATTACTTGGTACTTTTCTACTAATCTTGGAAGTGCTTCTAATATAATATTATTTATTATCTTTGCCCCCGTAGATCCGCCAGTAACAAATACTACCGGAACATTTTCTTCAAGTCCCAAATATTCTGCTGCTCCAGTTGAAAGTATTTGACTAATTTCTGTTCTAACTGGATTGCCTGTGTATGCCACCTTTTTCTCATCAAAAAAGACAGATGCTTCCTTGTATGATACTGCAATTTTTACAGCAAATTTACCTGCCCATTTGCTAACACGTCCTGGAACACTATCTGATTCGTGAATAATTATTGGAATCTTGAAAAACTTTCCAGCGTAAAGTGCCGGGTAACTTACAAAGCCTCCTTTGGCAAAAATAACATCCGGCATTATAAAGTACATTTTTACAATAGCAGTTATAATACCAAATCCCATCTTGAATACATCTATTAGATTCAACAGCTTAGAAATTCCCTGAGGATTTATTCTTTTTTTACCAGCAGAAACATGTATATATTCAATTTCCTGATCAAACAGAACTTTAGAATTATAAGGCGAATTAGCCATATAATATATCTTGGGTGCGAGGAGCTTCTCTTTGTGAGTTATCTCACGAATTTCCTCGGCAACCGCTATCAGTGGGTAAAAATGGCCTCCTGTGCCACCTCCGGTAAGCAATATCTTCATATGTAATGATTATAGCATTTATAAGCTTACATACAAACACGAAATCCTATAATTCTTACCCTCAGGGAACACGCCATTTTTCTGCTGAAAAATGGCTCTGCTCACTGCAGTTCGCAAGTTTCCCTAAGGATAAGAATTATAGGATTTTATAGTTCCATGTAACTTTTAATTGGGATATATACAAAACACAGTACATCTATTTCAAAGCATGTGTAATAGCTGAATCAACAGACTTAAATCCTTTGGATTTTAAAGCTTCTTTAACCTCTTTGTCCCAAACAACGCGGATGGACTTTATCTTTCTGCTTGGAGTGATTGTTGTATGTTTCTTGCGCATAAAAAATTAAAAATGATTTATTCTCTCTTCCTCATTAACGGAAACGCCTGACATTCTCTTAGTGATTTACCCTCTAAAAAGCCAAATAATCTTTCTGAAATTCCAAAGCCAAAAGCTGGTGGCATGCCATATTCCATTGCTTCAACATATTCCTGATCAGCCATCTGTGCCTCTTCGTCTCCAGCGTCACGAAGTGCTTGTTGAGTCAAAAATCTCTCTTCTTGATCAATTGGATCATTAAGCTCGCTAAATCCTTTTCCAAGCTCACTACCAGCAAGAATAATTTGGAATCTTTCAACTACTCTATTATCCACTCTTGATTTTTTGGCTAGTGTCTCAAGATATACAGGAATTCCAATCAAAAATCCTGGACCTGAAAGATTTTTTCTGACGGTTTTCCAAAGAAAATCAACACCACGTTCAATACTTATTGTCTTTTTGTCGTATTCAACTTTGCCTTTTATAAGTTCCGTTTCAACTTCTGCTACAGTTGTGTTGTGAACATCAATACCAAATTTTTCCTTTATAATTTTTGTGAAATCATAAATCTCCCACTCTATCGCTAGGTCAAAAGTGTGTCCCTTATTTTCAAAAACAGTTTTTCCATAAACCTTTTGTGCAATTTGAATATACATTTCGCGAACCATTTTCATACCCTTATCAAAATCACTGTATGCCTCATAGAACTCCATCGCGGTGTAATCTTGAGCGTGCTCTGGTGACATTCCCTCATTTCTAAAAACCCTACCAATTTCAAAAGTCTTAGGAAGTCCTGCAACAAGTAGTCTCTTTTGCCACAGTTCTCCCACAGATATTCTTAAATAAACATCAATATCAAGTGCGTTGTGATGCGTGACGAATGGTCTAGCATCCGCTCCTCCTGTTGTATTCTCAAGTGTTGGAGTTTCAACTTCTATATAATCCCTCTCCAACAAAAAGCTTCTCATTGTATTCCAAAAAATACTTCTTCTTTTCATCATGTTGCGGAGTTCTGGATTGAGAACCATATCAACGTATCGCTTTCTGTATCTCTCATCTTCATCCGCTAGTCCAAACCAAGAGTCAGGAATTGGTCGAAGACTTTTTGAAAGTAGACGCCATTCTTTTACAAGTAAAGCATCTGTTCCTCTTTTTGTAATATAGGCAACTCCTTTAAATTCTATAAAGTCGCTACTATCTATTAATGCAAAAAAGTCTGCCAAAGATTCTTCTGATAGATTATCAATTGAAAGAAAACATTGCACCTTCTCCCCTGTTCCATCCATTACATCAGCAAATCCAACTTTTCCTTGACCTCTGATAGATAGGAGACGTCCACCGATTGTAACTTCCTTTTGTGATTCAAGTAGGTCTTTAAATTCTTCAGTAAATCGCTTATTAGTATAATCAATGTTTGTTACCACAGGAAAGGCCTCAATTCCCTTCTCCCTAAGTTCCTTAATTTTTTGTATACGTTGCTCACGTATTTCTTCAATTGATGTCATAGATAGATATTAGCATATAAAGCTTTAATGTTGAATACCGGTATTCAGAGATGATTTTATAAAACAAAAGACACCCTACAACATAGGACCGGATAGCTTTTGTTGGTTAAGGGTGTTTAGGGATGGCCTGAATTTCTCCAAGACCGAATGATAATGATATTGGATTCAGGCCGTTGCCGACGGGGCGATGTGGGAGCGTGCCCAAATAACGCAAACAGTAATGAAGCGACGCTTCAGGAAGGAAAGATCCTGGGTTTTAAACCGTCGATGCGGACCAAAGTATGGTTTACTGCGAAATGCCGACGTGCGAGCTGAACCGAATGTTCGTTTCATAATGTATCAATGTTTTGGTTTGAATTCAATTCCACAGCAAGAATTAACCCACATTGGTTAAATCTTCTATCTAATAATTTACAACTTTTAATAAAATAGTCAATAACATAACTGGGTGTCTTTCGCATAATGTTTACTTCTAATACTACCGCTTCTGATACTTCGAAATATTCAAAATTATTCCCGCAGATGCCATGGTAAAAAATAGTGCAGTTCCACCGTGTGAGATAAATAAGAGTGGCGTTCCTGAGAGTGGAACTATTGCAAGCATGGCGGCGATGTTCATAAATGACTGGAGAGTAATCAAAACAACAATTCCAACAATCACATATGAGCCATACGGATCTGGGACACGCGTTGCAATTCTTAGGGCCTGGAATGCAAATAGAATGTATAAAATAATAATTGTAACCGATCCAACAAAACCGAACTCTTCAGACGCTACGGCAAAAATAGAATCCCCAATAGGCTCTGGAAGAAATGCGAATTTTTGCGTACTCTGTCCAAAACCTCGTCCCGTGAGTCCTCCTGAGCCTATAGCAATTAATGATTGTTGAATTTGATATCCACTTCCCGTAGCGTCTTTTGCGGGATCCATGAACGTACTGATTCTCTGTTGCAAATATGGCCTCTGGGTAACTAAAACCGCAAGTCCAACTGCTCCAACGAGTGCAATGATAAATAAAGGCTTCCATCTTCCTCCTGCTGCGAGATAAATTGCAACTCCTGAGGCTGCGATAACTAAGAATGTTTCCGTGTCTGGTTGCATCAAGATAAGCCCAGCAGAGAGCACTATCAAAATAATTAAAGGCAATGTTCCAAATTTAAAAGTAGAGGCTTTCGTTTTGATTGAGGCAAACCATGCTGATGTGTATAATACGAATCCAATTTTATAAAACTCAGCAGGTTGCATTGATTGGCCCGCTATTCCAATCCAACGTCTCGCTCCACCGTGGAACACTCCAATTCCAGGTACAAACACAAGAATCATCAGAACTACTGATCCACCAAGAATTAAGAATGCCCATTTCCTCCAAAAAGTATAAGGAATTAATGAAGTTATCAGGGCGATAACAATTCCTCCAATCAATCCAAATATTATCTGATTAGAAACTACCGCCATAAACTTTGTAGTACCTCCCGCCAATAGTCCTAGAGATGCAGAATAGAAAATAAAAAAACCAACAACAACCAAAATAATTGTTAGAATTAGAAAGATCTTATCAACTCCGCCATGTTTTTTTGCTATTGATTTTGATGACATTTTTAAAAGTCCATTATATTACCTCACCTCCTGCACCATCCCGCCAATTGTAAATAATTAAATTATCCAATTAATGCAATTACAGTACCTATTATCGCGCACATTATAGAAATAATCCAATATCTCATTGTGACTTTGTATGATGGCCAACCAAGAGCTTCAAAATGATGATGAATTGGTGCGATTCTAAATATCTTTTTACCAAAATACTTCTTCGAAAACATCTGAACAGTTGAAGAGAGTGAAGTGACAATTAATGGAAGCGCAATAATTGGAAGAATTATTACTTGGTCGGTAAGAAAGGCAACGACTGCGAGTGTTATTGTTAAGCCCATCATTCCCGTTTCGCCGAGATAGAATCTTGCTGGCGGGATATTGAACCAAACAAACGCTAATAATCCCCCAATTATAGCCGCACAGAAGGCTGCTAGGTCAACCTGATGTTGTGCGATGGCAATTATTGCGTATGCACCAAAGGCTGATGCCATAACCCCACCTGCGAGGCCATCAATTCCATCTATGACTGATCCACTAAAGATTACAAAAACCGTCGCCATGAAGAATGGAATAAAAATCAGTCCCAACCAAAAGTCTCCATAAAAAGGAACATGCACTGACAAATTCTCTAGCTTAAAATAAAACCACCAAGCTCCAACTGCTCCAATTAATAAAACCGTTAAAATTCTAAGCTTTCTTGAAATACCTTCAGAGAGATTCAATCCCTTACCATAAATTTGCAAAAGGTCATCTGCTAATCCAAAGATTGAAGCAAACAAAAACATTCCAAGTGGAAGAAGCGTTTGATTTCTACTCAAGAAGTTCAACTTTGCAGATACATCACTCGGTACAACAAACGAAATACAATAAAGTATTGCAATCACAGCCAGTACTGAGAGCCAAATAATAACACCACCGACTCTAGGTGTCCCCGTTTCCCCTTTTTCGTTATGAATTTTCTTGAAAGCCTCGGACATCGCATCAACATTCTCTTGGCTTCTTGATTTCTTACGCCACATTTTGTGTGCGTACATAAAGCTGGATAATCTTGGGGTTATTGCTATTCCGACCAAAAATGCCACTAGGGCTGGAAATAGGACCTTAATTAAATCATTTGTCATATTTATAGATTATGACATGTCTATTTTATTGTCGCAAATGCCTCTGTGGAGGAGGCAAGCTTGAGGGCATCATTGTATCTATCTTCAATTGTTGAGCCTAAAATAACAATTACGTACTTTTTCTGATTTGGATTAATTTCTATGACTAAATTTCCTCCTGATTCTTCTGTTGTGCCAGTCTTCCCCGCAATAATGTGAGGTATTTGGAATATTGAATAATTTATATTTTTGGTTACGTGGGTATTTCCAGATAAATTCACAAAGGTCGCCTCAGGAATAATACTTGCGGTTCCAAGAAATGGAATGGCTGTGAAAATTGAATTAAATAATATTGCAATTTCTTTCGCGCTACCAATTGCAGAAGGGATTTGTTTTGAGGCGTTTGATGGATCTGAGCTTTTTGGATCGTAATTAGGATTAGGAATTGATAAACCACTACTGTTCTGGAAACTAAAACTCCTATATCCCAAATCTCTAACAGCCTTATTCATTAAAAGAGAAAAAGCAAAATCATCGTCTATTAAACTTCCAACCAAAGACTGTGCTGCAAAATTTGAGGAAGTTATTAGCATATATCTAATGATATTCTCTACCCTCCAAACTTCTCCCTTAACCAAGTCTCTGTCACCCGCATTATATCCTGGGCCGTTTTTAATAATCTGTACAGTTTGAATTTGATTTCCGATTTTAAAACGGGCGCTATTTAATTGAAGAAATACTGTCGCTGTAATAATTTTTGCAAGCGACGCCATCGGTACAATTTGTTCAGCATTTTTTGCGTAAATAAATCGCTTATTTTGAACATCATATACTACAGCATTTTTAGCAACAATTTCTGGTGAGTATATTTCATTAATTTCACCCATGGTCGATGTCGATGATATGCCGAAAATTGTCGTGGAGGCAACACTTGTGCCTGTTGTATAAACAGTGCTAGATCCGTAGATATAATTGGTGCTAGAACCGTATGCGGTAGTGGTATTTGTGTTTGTTGTTGTAGACGTACTTGAACCTGCATTCGTCTCTGATTTCGCGGTGCAAGGCAATGCAAAGGTTGAAATTAAAAGCAACGCTAAAAGAGCAGACCCAGTTAGAGTACTCACACCTTTAAATGAACAGCTTATATTATTCAGTTTTTGAATTTGTGGTTGAAAAGTCTTCATTGAATGTATTTAATTCTTTTATGACTTCTTCATAATTTGGTAAATTTTTGATATCCGTTACACCAAGGTATGATAATAATTCAAACGATGGTTTATAAATATTTGTTCGAGAATTTTTCGGATCAATTTCTTTATCAATTAATCCTCTAATCATTAAGTTTCTTAAAATATAAGATGAATTTACACCTCTTATATTATCAATTTCAGATCTCTTGATTGGACCTTTGTAAATTATTAGCGCCAGAGTTTCTGTGGTTGCTTTTCCTAAGTCTTTATTCAACTCTTCAATTTGTAGTTTTTCAATCAGACTACTCATGGAAGCGGACGTTCGGAGTGTGTAAGTATTTTCAATTTCAACAAGACAAAGCCCTCTATCAGTAAGAGTACTCTTTAAATCATCAATAGCAAGGCCGATGGCGATAGAAATCTCTGGATTTATTTCAACTAAAATAGACTTTGTTTGCTCATCTGTTTCCAAAAGCTTTTGCAATTCTTTTTGATTCAGTGGTTCGCCTTTCCAAAACAAAATTGCTTCAATTCTATTTGAAATTTCTTTTACCGATTTTTGAGTATCCATCGCTATGTCTTGTGTATTATTTACTTCTTGCATGTTTTTTGATTTATTTTTTTGATCTTAATCTATCTGATCATTTTTTGACGTAAACTACATATACCTCGGTGTTCCGACTGACTCCGTTTCCATTTCAATATCTTCGAAAAGATTTTCTTGCTTTGCGTTTATAATACCTTGTTTTACGAGTTCAAGCATTGCCAGGAAACTTACAATCACATCAACCCTTTGCCCCCTATCCATTTTGCCTTTATTACCACTGAATTCCCTGAATGTCATTCGAACTGCTGATTGAATTCTAACTGTCAGCTTGTCTATCATCTCTTCAATGCTTATTACTTTTTTAACCGTAACCTTTGGTGCCTCCGCTTGCTTCTTCGGAAGTGAAACTAGAAGCCTGAGAATTGCGTTACCTATTTCGCCTTGCTCAACCTCCTTGCTTGGCACAAATACCTTAATCTCTTGCCTCAACTCTCCCCTTTCATATAAAATATTTTTACCAAATATTTTAGCGAGCGTCGCCGATGCATTTCTGATAATCTCCAATTGCTTCAATCTCTTTTCCAAATCTTCAATGTCCCCATGTTCCTCTTCGGTGAGGCTAATTGTTGGTAAAAGAGATTTTGCTTTGATTAAAATCAAAGTCGAAGCAATGGTGATAAAGTCGGCTCTATTGTGCAATGAATAATCACCCAAGTTATTAACATGGGTAATATAATCATCCGTGACTTGTGCCAGAGAGACGTCATTAACAAAAAGTTTACGTTTTTCAACCAACGACAAAAGTAAATCCAATGGACCTTCAAAAGCCGATGTCTTTATTGTAAAAACTTCTGTCATCGTTATAACTATAATAACACAAAAATCTTTAGATTATTGTTTAATAATTAGATTCAACTCTCTAAGTTGCTCATTTGAGACTCCAGATGGCGCTTGCATCATTGGATCTCTTCCCTCTCCCGTCTTTGGGAATGCCATAACTTCTCTAATGTTTGGCTCATTTTCAAGTAACATCAAAAGCCTATCTAGTCCCCAAGCAATACCACCATGTGGAGGAGTTCCAGATTTCAATGCTTTAATCATGTGATAAAAGTCATTTTCAACTTTCTCTTTTTCATATCCAAGAATTTCAAACACCTTAAACAATGCTTCGGCTTGGTGATTTCTAATACTTCCACCACCAATTTCTGAGCCGTTAAGGACGATGTCATATTGCGCTGCAATAATTTTCTCCAATCCATCATCGCTTCGCTTTGCATTCATCAATGTCTCCATAAACTCTTGCTTTGGAGCTGAGAATGGATTGTGTGTGAATGTCCATCCACCCTTTGTGTCACGCTCGAAAAACGGGAAATCAACAACCCAACAGAAAGCCAAAAGATTTGGATCTTCTTTATCCTCTCTTATGTCTGGTCTATCAATTCCGTATTTTTCCATCGCCTCGTGATATGGAATTCTTGGGAATGGAATTTGTTGGATTCTCTTTTCAGGATAAAGTTTTGTAACGATGTCGATAAGAATTTTCTCATTAAGTGACATTATGTCTTCTTCTGTAACAAAACTTGCCTCGACGTCCATTTGGGTAAACTCAGGTTGACGGTCTCCTCTTGAGTCTTCATCACGCATACATTTTGCGATTTGGAAATAGTTTTCAATTCCTCCAGCCATCAGGAGCTGCTTGTATTGTTGAGGCGATTGAGGAAGCGCATAGAACACACCCTTATCGAGTCTTGATGGCACCAAGAAGTCACGAGCTCCTTCTGGAGTTGATTTTGTAAGAAGCGGTGTTTCAACTTCTATATAACCTTCCGCATCGAAGATGTCTCTGATAAGTTTTGCCATCTTATGTCTGTGTCTAAGGTTCTTTTGTAGACGATCTGTTCGTAAATCCAGATATCTGTATTTTAGTCTCGTATCCTCATTAACTTCACGAGTGTCTTTTCCTAATTCAAACTGCGGAGTCTCAGCTTCGTTTAGAACTTTTATTTCAAGAACTTCCAACTCAATATCACCGTTCTGCTTTTCAGCTTGAACGTTTTTCTCTGGTCTGTTATTTACCTTTCCTCTAACTTCAACAACCCACTCGGGTCTAAGAGTTTCTCCAATTGCCTTTGCAGAATCAGCACCAGGAAGAATTACACCCTGTACTCTTCCAGTTTTGTCTCTGAAGTCTAGGAAAATTAGTTTTCCTTGGTCTCTCCTAACATCTACCCATGCACCAATAGTTACTTCTGTTCCAGCATGTTCTTTTAAGTCTTTAATATAAATTCTGTTTTTCATTTGATTTTGTGAAATCATGTCACGCCTGTGTCCATGTGGCGCGACTCTGAGATTAATTTATAGTTTGAGGAACAAAATAGCCCCTACAAACTCATTATGTTTAATAATAAATTTGCAGGGGCGATTTTGTCGCGGTGCCACCCTGTTTTTATCTCTTTTATGCTTGCGTAGCATGGAACGGAGGATTCTACTGGTCTGTTTACTTTCCACGCAGGCTTTTTGGCCTCAGTGCACACGCGCACACATGCGCAAATGCGGGTGGGGGTAATTTGCAGGTTTTCTTTCCTCGCCTCCTCGGTGTTAATCGATTCAACGGCTTATTTGAAGTATAGCAAAAGTTAGGTAATAATCAACTCTCACTCTCTCTCCGCTACTCCGCTCCGCTTTTATTTTTGAGCGTTTAGAAATATGACTTTTACGATACAAGAGCTTGTTCAGCTAGGCATTCTTTTACAATAGTTCTAATGTCCGATGCTAGTTTGGTGAATAAATAGTCTTTTATTAAGTAAACATCAGATTTTAGCTCAGCGACGTCAGCTTTCAATACAGCCACGTCAGATTTTAACGTAGCAACGTCGGCTTTCAATACAGCCACGTCAGATTTTAGCGTAGCAACATCGGATTTCAACACAGATACGTCAACCTCAACTCCACAAATTCTTTCCAATAGTTCATTCTTGACTTCAATTAAATCTCGATGTGAATCTTCTCTGACTTTTCTAATTTCTCCAGTTAATTTTTCATCAAGGAGTAGTATGTCCTTTCTTACATTGACAAACTCGAGGCTGAATTTATGATCAAGCCTTTGAATATCATCTTTTATATCAGAATAAACCAAACCAAGTTCTTGGTGAGTCACAAAATTCACTCCTCCACTGCGAGTTTGACTCGATGGGTTGTTTGTTAATAATTTTTTAAATTCTTTTATCATAGTATTCATTTTTTAATTTTTATTATTTTACTGCTAATAAAAATATTGTACAGGTCGGACATGATATTTCGATAAAGAAATTCTAAAGATTGCCAGATATTTCAAAATTGTTTCCGCTACTTTTTTTGGAGTGCAAAAAAATCAATTCAAATAAGATTAATTTGGAAATCATGGAAAAGATAGAAATAAATTAAGGCACAAAAATTTAATTTTGTATCAAAATTACAACACAAAAAACCAACTTCGCATGATGTAGTCGCCACTACGATTCTGGTCAATCGTCCAAACGATGATTCTGGAGACGATTCAGCAGAATCGCCACTGGGCTCACCTACTGGGCGATCGAGGATCGTCAGACCCCATTATAGTCCCACCGCTTCTCTAACTTTACCCATCATTTCATCCACCTCTACTTTTAGCTTTTTAGCGTTGTTTTTAAGCATTTGGTGGACCAATTCAGGATCTTTAGCAATCTCCTCTCTACGGGCTCTAAGTGGCGAAATAAAGGCAATTATATCCTTAATCAAGGCCTCTTTTAGGGCTTTATATTTACCTTCATGCTCTTTATATAGCTTAGCCAAATATTCCTCATCTCTGAAAAGCTTGTGAATATTGTAAACATTAACAGGAACTCCGCCGTTTGAGTCTGTCACAATTGACATCACCAGCTTTTTTATTTCCTCGTCAGTTGAAAAAAGCGGGATGTGATTATTATTGCTTTTGCTCATTTTTTGTCCATCAATTCCCGGAACAGTCTCCACACTTGGGAGTATATATGGTTCTGGTAATTTAAAAATATCAGTATTAAAAATTCTATTGAACTTTTCCGCTGTGTCTCTTGCGATTTCAATATGTTGTTTCTGATCCTTACCTACTGGAACAATATCAGCATCATGAATCAAAATATCAGCCGCCATCAAAATTGGATAATCAAAAATTCCAACATTAATCTCTTTACTCTTTGCTTCAGCATCCTTGAATGCATGCGCGCGCATCAAATATGGAACAGTAGTAATACAATTAAAAATCCAAGCAAGTTCTGTCACTTCAGGTAAGTCAGATTGTTTATAGATTGTGACTTTTTCAGGGTCTAGACCAATTGCTAGATAGTCAATCGCTAGATCAAGTGTATTTTGTGACAATTCCTCTTTGTTTTGAACAGTTGTAAGCGAGTGTAGGTCTGCTATGAAAATCCTTGAATCATAATCATTTTGCAAATCAACATACTGCTTCATTGCTCCAAAATAGTTGGCAATATGAGGACGCCCTGTGGATTTTATACCAGAAAGCAACACTTTTTTAGATTTTTCAGTCATGGAAGTAGTTTAGCAGAAAATAATCGAAACATCAAAAAAACTAACCTTCTGGTTTACTAGGCCAGAAGGTTACGATGTTGTTTTTGCGACACGAAGTATAAATTTTTTCAGTAAGTAATCTATTCATTGAGCTGAAAATTCTATTCCAATATATCTCTAAAATCAGATATTGTATTATTTAGATCTTCAAGACAACCTTCAAGCCCAGGTCTTGGCGTGTAAAGTATAGAATAAACATTGCCAATCGATCCATATAAGGAATCTGATAATTCTTCGTATTTTATAACATTAATCATATCAAGCATTTGGGCAATTAATCCGGTTGATTCTAAAGTAATATCAGGTCCTGTTTTGGATAAAATATTACGATGGGTTTTGAATAGCATCTCTTCATCTAGAACAAAAGGAAAAAGTGCTGTATGCTTAGAAATTGAATCTGATTTAACAATATTTTCTATAGAATCACATAAAAGTAGTAATGCCATTTTTATTTTAGACTCATCACAAGAATATTTGGCATCTTCTAATTTCGTTAAAATATTTCTATAGACTTTTTTATTCATAATTACGCATTTATTATACTACATACAAGGAACTCATTTGCAAATCCCAAAATGCAACACATTTATTCTTTTTCCATCCTTAACTCGAGCATTTTTAAAAACTCCATCCTGTTCAAAACCTGTCTTTTCAAAAACTTTATTCATTGGCAGATTCCCTTCTTCAACCTCAGCATTAATTCTTTCTATCCCTAATATATTGAAAGCATATCCCTTCATTGTATTGACCACTTCCGTTGCAACACCCATTCCCCAATATTCTTTATCCCCTATTATTATACCTAAATCCGCTATTTTGTGATGTGAGTTTATTTCAAATAAAGAAACTGTTCCAATGGTTACTCCGTCTTTTGTTTCTATTGACCAATAGTATCCACCTTCATCATTCTCACACTCCTCAATATATTCATATTGAGCGGATATATCTTCCTCTTCATTTTTAGGCTCTGGCATATATGATTGAATTTCAGGATCTATGTCCCATGTTTGCCACAGCAAAGCGTCCTCTTTCTTAAAAGGGCGGATGATATAATTTAACGATGTTGTTTGTGGTGATTTCATTGACTTTTATTATAGAAGAAACACCCCGTCAAGTCCACGTACGTACAATTAAGTCTGCTACCCCCTAATGGCAAACTAATTTGACCCCTCCAACTCAATAAAGAAGCTTGCCCCCTTATTCTCCCCCGCAGATTCAGCCCAAATTCTACCGTGATGTGCTTCAACCATTTTCTTTGCAATATATAGCCCAAGTCCAGTTCCAAGGATGTTAGTCTTAGAAGCATCAGGTGCGCGTGAGAACTTTTCAAATAGATTAGGTAATACCTCCTTCTTGATTCCAACACCCGTATCAGAGATTGTAATTAAAATTTTATTATTTTCTTTTCTAGTCAGCCAAATATGAATGCTTCCTTGAGGAGTATACTTTATAGAGTTATCAATCAAGTTTCCAATAACTTGCTTTAGCTTTCCCCTATCGCCATCAACAGCATAATTAAGATTTTTGTCGATATCATAACTCATCGTCAAATGTGCCTTCTCGATTGTTGGCTTTAATTCTGTTATAACAGTCTCAATCTCTTCTGCAATGTCAAAATGCTCAAAATTGTATTGCATTCTTCCTTGCTCAATTCTTGAAACATCCAAGAAATCACCAACAAGTACCACTAGGTCAGTTGTTGATTTCAAAATCTTGCTAATTGTATCCTTGATTGGATCTGTTGTTGGACCAAAGTCACCCTCTAGAACCATTGATGCGTAACCTTTGATTGCAGTAAGCGGACCGCGGAGCTGGTGAGATGCAAGGGAAATAAATTCCGTCTTTTGTTGGTCTAGAACCTTTAAGCGGACGTTAGCGTCTTCGAGCTCAGTTGCTAGTTTTTCAATTTTCTCACGTGCCTTAATTTCCTTTCCAACACTTTGCAAGAGAAACATACCGAAAATGATAAATGATAGAAAAATTATTATATTTATAATTACATCACTTAAGTTATCTGACCTAATTATATTAAACAAAAATATAATAAGTAGCGCCACGGAGAATATTTGAGCAGAAACTACTTTTGCAGAAACTAATTTGTATCTAATAACTCCATATACCATGTAGACGATAAATAATATTACTAGATAATTACCGAATGGGTACACATTAAACAATTGGGGAAAGAAATTTGTAAAACCTCCCACAAAACCAAAAATACAACTGATCAGAGTGTTTCTAATTTGACCTCGAAGTATTTGATTATCAATATTTTTAAAATATGACCGGATAAGATTAAAGCTTGCTGTTGAAACTATAACAAAGAACATTACTGGAAATACAAAATATAATGGACCAGGATTAATCCAATAAAATCCGTATCTAACTATCATTCCTGACTTAAAATATGGAGTAACACTTAAGACACCGGTCAAAAAAGAGAGAATATAAAATACAAATCTAGTTTTGTTGTTTTTTAGTCCCAGCAATTCTGATGTGAAAATGAAATACAGAGTTGGTAAAATTATAGCAGAAATATCCAAAACGAATTGCCAAAAATATGCGTTGCCAACATCTATTGCTTTTGTAACCTCATACAGACTAAAAGACCATACAGCGAAGATTATAGAAGTGTAAAGCCAATATTTTGCCACCTTACTTTTCTCATCACTTCTATAAACAATAAGACCGAAACTTAAACTACTTATTGATAATATTAAGCTTGATATGCTGAAAAAGTTCATCGTTATTTAAGTATAACACGGGTATGTTATTTTGATTAGAGTATTTTAATAATTTTTTATTTGGATTAACAGAAATTGCATAATTTGCATATTTTAATAATGGAATATCAGAATGATGGTCACTAATTGCTATGATATTCTTTGGATTTATTTTATTATTTTCAAAATAATTAACTAGAGCATGAACCTTTCTAAGTCCATGATGTTCACCGCCCTTTATTTTTCCTGTCAGTCTTCCATCAACAACTTCAAGCTCTGTTGATATATAATGATCAAAATTTAACTTTTCAGCAAACTTCTTAACTATAGGCTGAACTGCAGCTGATGTTAAAATCGTATAATAGTTTTCTTCTTTTAATTGATTGCCTAATGTAAGTGATTGATTATATAAATTTTTATCAAAAGTGTTGTTGTAAAAATTGTCTACATGATTATTAATAACAGAAACATCTTTATTAACAAATTTTTTAAGTACAAACTGTAGGGCTTTTTTAGGATTACTGACTAGGCCTAATTTATATAAGGTAAACCAGATATAAATCATCGTTAAATCCATTCTGCTGATCAAATTGTTATTTCTAAGATGTTTAATAAACAAGCCTTGAGTTTGCTCTTTAGTCAAAGTTCCGTCTAAATCTATCAGAGCAATCTTCTTATCCACAAAATCATTATGCATCGGCGACTCAATATGAGGGTATGTCTTACCAGACAGCTTTGCAATTTCGAGCATCACCCTCTCTGTAACGAATGTACAAATCTCTTTATTATCTTGCATCCCTTTATATTTTTCAAAATACATTGGCTTTCCAACATGAATTTCAACTACCTTTTTAATCTTTGGCTTTTTATCTCCTTTTGCCATTACTTCGTGAGTTCCTATTATTCCAATTGGTATTATTGGAACATTATTTTCTAATGCAAATTTAGCAACTCCAGTAAAGGCTTTTAGCATTTCATCTTTTAAGTGAGATCTTGTTCCCTCAGGAAAAATACCAACCAGAGTCTTTGCTTTCAGATGAGTATGCACACCTTGCAATGCTTTTGTTTTATCATCAGCCTTTCTGTCTACTCTGATTTGCCCTGTCGCAATCATTAATATTCTCCAGTATTTACTTTCAAAAAACTTTTCTGCTGCTAAGAAGTGAATGTTTCTTGGGGCAACAGCTGCAACAGTTAAAAAGTCAAAGAAGCTCTGATGATTCATGGCAATGACGGCACCGCCTTCTTTTGGTATATTCTCAAAATCTGACGTCTTTTTAACAAGAAAGGCTTTCATAAATATCGCAGCAATTCTTCTGAGTGCGCCGTATGATAATTTTACATATTTTGAATGCGTTTCTATTCTCATATTTTAATTATAGACCAAGATTACTTATATTAAAAATCAATCTCGTTAAACAACTTTACAACCACATCTCTAATTATTTCTGTATTTTCTGTTGGTCCTTTTGTTTTATCTATACAAAAAGAATGTCCAACATTAATAATCACTTTTCTACCTTGCTTTCGAATTGCAAAAGGCATGAGTGGTGTGTCTGTTTCCTCCGCAAGAATTGCGGCACCCCACTTGAATGGTCCAACAGTATCATCATAAAACATTTTTCCTTCTGGAAACATTGCAATTACAGCTCCACCGCGCAGGGCTTTCTTGGGTGCCTCTAAATTTTTTGTTACACCCTTTCCATTAACAACCGTTACAACTCCCATAAGAAAATATACAAGCGGAACTATTCCGATTTTAACCATAAAATTGAGAATGGGGCTATGAAATCTTTTGACACCCATAAATCTAAGTGGCGAAAGGGGTGACCAAAGTCCGACAGCAATTCTATAAAGGAAACTATCATAAAATCTAATATGATTTGAAATTAAAATCGCAGGCGCTCTAACACCCTTCAGGTGTTGCATATTTTTAACTTCAATCTTAAAAAACGGTCTTGATAGGCCTAAGATTATGAACCATGCGAAGAATTGTGTGATTTTTGAAAATGTATTCATGATTATTTTGATAAAAAAATAGATGACTTTTAAAGGTCATCAATTTTAGACACTGATATTGTTCGTTAGCGGGCTAATTGTTGGTTGATTTGTTCTGATTAAACTATCTGTTTTCACGGTGATTTTATATTAACACATATTATTAAAATATGCAAGTTTCTTATTTATTTTCAATATTTTCTATCTGAATAGGCTAATTTGATCAATTTTTAAAGATGTTCTTCACATATTTTGTAAAATCCTCTAAAGATAACTTTTTGACAGAGTTAATAAAATCTTCGATTGTATATAGACTGTCCCCATTATTTAATAGATAATCCTGATTAAAGAATAGGAAATCGTCTGAGACCTTCTCTTCATTCCCGAGTGAATCATAGACTAAAGAAAGCAACATACTTTTTGAAGCCTCAAATACGTCCATAGATATATTTTCATTTTGTAGATCTTTTACAATTTTTAAATACTCCTTTCTAGCAGGCTCCCTATTCTTCTTTGAAACATCATACGTTATATATAAAACAGAAAAGTTTTTGAAGATCTGACAATAGTTATTAACAAAATATACCAATTGTTTTTCAAGTCTCATCTTTTGATTACAGACCGAAGACCAGTTGTAAGCTAAATACCCCTTTAAAACACTTAAAAATACATCATCGGCTATTCTATTTGAGTTGTTTAAACATATACCAAAAATCTGTGTATTTTTAATTACAAATTCAAACATTTTGGATTCTAGCTTTTCTTCAATAATAGGTTTTTTCAGCTCTTTTGTTTTATAGATTATTGGCTTATTAGATAAATAAGAAAATATATTATTTACAGAATCTTTATCTAATGGCTTTGATGAAGCAGTAGATATTGATGGATTAATGTAGTATGTGTCAATATAGTCTTTTATATCCTGAAGAGAAATATTTTTAATGCTTTTTTCAGTACCTAAAATACTGTGCTTGTATGGTTTTAATTTGCCATATAACCTTACGCATTCAGTTAACGCTTTATCAAAATTTACAGATACAGAATCTTCTTTGTCTTGCAAAATTTCTGTTGATATGACTTCTATTTCTTTGAGAATACTCTCTTTTTTAATATTTAAATTTAA
The DNA here is from genome assembly GCA_903848795.1 of uncultured bacterium. Classification (GTDB taxonomy): domain Bacteria; phylum Patescibacteriota; class Minisyncoccia; order Phycocordibacterales; family CAIZLB01; genus CAIJKW01. The sequence goes on from CAINHC010000031.1 coordinate 28,137, forward strand.
TGCTTGTATAAGTTCCTTAGCAATTTCCTCGACAGATAATATATAACTTGATGCTATGTAAGTAGTTCTTTCCTTTTCTGTAAAAGCATTAATAAAAAGCCCTTTTTTCTCTCTTTCTATATGTATCTTGTCTTTTTCATCTACATGTAATACTAGATGTTCTACCAAATGGGATAGTCCCTCCTTTTTTTTTGAATCATTAGCTGATCCAACATTAAAACGCATTAAAACTGTATTTTTAATTAAGAGTGGAGAAGTTATTTCAAAAAAAATCTTATCTCCAAATTCATGTTTTGTATAATTGTTGGGTGTTATCATTGTTGAATTATAGTTTAACTTACAACATATATCAATTGTATTTAAATATAAAAAGTGGCAAGCAGAGGAACGTTGTGTCCATACTTACCACTCTTGAATGAAATCGGGCGAATTAACGCCCACGGGTGAATCCCTTGCTGGGTTTCGGGGTTGGGCGTGGTTGCGCCTTAACCTTGGTGTCTTTGGCCATTGTCTTATTCTCCTTTCTAATTGGTTAGATCGAAAACTGAATGTTCTCGTCTGCTCATTATCATGTACCTCATCCTCTTGTTGTCAATTTTTTTACTTATTATTCCTTTTATAATTTAAGGTCACATCCCTATTGGGCTTGATTTTTACATATTCAACTCCTAAAGCAACCTTATACAAAGTCTCTAGACCCCGACTAGTATCCTTATGATGGAATTGGGGCTTCCACTTTAAATCGGCTAATGAATCACTGATTGTAAGTATCGTCCCCATTTCGACCTTTCTATACTCAGCAACAGCAAACAATGCAGATAATTCCATTTCTACTGTAGCAACGCCCTCTTTTTGATATTGCCGAGCCTCTTCTACAGTTTCTCTATATGGAGCATCAATAGTCCAGCTTGTTCCAATTGAATATTTTTCGCCAATATTTTCTAGTGCGGTCTTAATATTTGCGGTTAAGATTTTTGAAGCGTAACTATATTTAGAGGATTTTGCATAATGATGAGATACACCTTCATCCCTTATTGCACGATCACAAACAACTAAATTACCTATCTTTAAATACTTTTGTAAAGCCCCAGCCGTGCCAATTGAAATGAATTCTTTAACTCCAAAGGCAATCAGCTCTTCCATTAGTGTGATAACTGCAGGTGCGCCAATGCCAAATCTTCCCGCAACCGCTATTTGCCCATTTGAGTCATCCAATATATACATTTCCCTGAAGCCTTCTATTTTAGTAACTTCATGTTGCGCAAGTATATAATTAAAAAAACTTTTGGAATAGCAAAAGATAACTCTTTTAGGTGCTTTGAAGCTTGGATATTTTCCAATCTTTTTTAGATACTTCAAAAAATCCTTCGGATTAAATAATGCATCCTCAGCGTGTTTATTTTTAAAATTTGGAAATGTCATGTAATTATTTTATGTTCGTTAAATAATAAGTAGATCTTATTCCTTCCACTCCCTATCCAAAAGACTCCAAATAAGCGTATCGTCATAGGAATCTTCTGACTTATGGTCCTCTCTTAGTGTACCGTCAAGCGTAAAACCAAGTCTCTTTGGAATAGCAGAGTTTTTTATGTTTAAGCTTCTGCATCTTATTACAATTCTATGAAGGCCGAGTTCCTTAAATCCATATTTGATTGATGTCCTAACACATTCTGTCATCAAACCTCTCCCTTCAAATTCTGAGCTTAACCAATATCCAATTTCTCCCTGCTTGTCTTTATCATTTATACTAATAAAACCAACAGATGCAATCCACTTGCCTTCATACTTTGCATAAAAAGAAGCCGCTTCTTTTTTTTCAAATTTTGCAATTCTCTCAATTATGTTATTTTCTATGTCTGTTGCTGATGTTGTTTTATCAACCCAAGCTAGCCATTCTCTTAAATGTTTTCTGTCTTTATCTATAATCTCATAAATATTTTGAGATTCCTCTGTTGTGGGTATTGTAAGAGATAATTTGTCGTTTATTTTTATTTCGAATGTCATTTTATTATGTGTTGTACGTTTTTATCTTTCTTATTTTTGCACAGTTTAGTCTTGTCGCTACACCCTCAACCTCGCCACCAACTCCTGCTCGCCCACCAATTCCTGTTCACCAGAAACCATATCCTTGAGCATATATTTACCAGCTGACAATTCATCATCCCCTATCAAAATAACATAAGGAATTTCTAGCTTATTCGCATATGCAAGTTTTACCTTTGGCTTAACATCATCAAAATAGACTTCCGTTGGAACTCCTGCATCACGCAATTTTGACGCAATACTAAATGGGACTTCCATGTTTTCGATCATTGGAATAACAAGAACTTTAGTTGGAGTAGAAGCTCCAGCTGCCGCATCAATTATTCCAGCGTCTTTGAGCTGTGAAAACAATCTGGTTAGTCCAATTGATATCCCAACTCCAGGGAATTTCTTGTCTGAATACTTCTCTGCTAAGTTATCAAATCTTCCTCCGGAGCAAACTGATCCCACCTGAGGATAATCAGTCAGCTTAGTCTCATATACAGTTCCCGTGTAATAATCAAGCCCTCTTGCAATTGATAAGTCTATGGAAATATTCTTATCTGGTATGCCAAATAGTTTGATGTTTTTTATAACTTTACTAAGCTCCTCCACACCTGCATCAAACAGCTCACTCCTGGTTATTAACTTATCAGATAGACCTGCAATAGTGTACAACACATCTTCATTTGATCCTTTTATGTTAATAAAATTAAAGAGACCTGGTAGAACATTTTCTGGAACACCAATTTCAACTAGCATTTTTGAAACCTCCTCTTTTCCAATCTTATCCAGCTTATCAATCGTACGCATTATCTCCACGCCAAGTTCCGCAACACCCATTGATTCAAGAAGGCCGTTTATAATTTTGCGATTATTTATCTTAATCATAAAAGGACCAAAATCCAATTTAGAAAATACGGAGTAAATTATACTTGGAATTTCGGCGTCATTCATTAGAGAAAGTGTCTCTCTGCCGATGATATCAATATCACATTGATAAAATTCCCGAAAACGGCCCTTCTGTGGACGCTCTCCCCGATAGACCTTTGCAATTTGTGATCTTCTGAATGGAAAAACCAAATCTTGCTGATGTTCAGCAACGTATCTTGCTAGTGGAATTGTAAGATCAAATCGGAGTGACAAATCATTGTCCCCTTTATTGAATCTATAGATTTGCTTTTCAGTTTCTCCACCCGCCTTTGCAAGTAGTACCTCCGACCTTTCAATTGCTGGAGTATCAATAGAAATAAAACCGAACTGTTTGTAAGTTAGGGCAATTATGTCCTTCATTCTATCGAATGCCATTTGATCTTTTGGAGTAAGCTCCATGAATCCGGGAAGAACAGCGGTTATTATATTGTCGTCTTTGTTAGTTTCATTAGACATGTGATTATAATAGTATAAATATGGGTTTGGAGCAATTTTTTGAATTTCTTCTTCCATAAGACTCATTAGTATTGTTTGAAATCTACATACAGGGCATACACTTAGTCTTTCCCTGTCACAATTGATACCAACAATCAATACACCTACACTAATGAATGGGTATTAAGGATAGGTTTCAATATTCTTTAGTCTGGGATATATGATAGAGTTTTTAATATCATCACGGCACAAACTCCAAGTGATAAATCTTTCAATACCCATACCAAAACCAGAGGTTGTCTTATACCCCCGAACGTTCCTTAAATTAATATACCATTCGTATGGTTTGATATCTATATTCTGTCTAGATAGTGACAAAATCATTTCTTGCGTGTTGTCTTGTCTTTGCCCACATCCAACTATTTCACCACCAAAAGAACCAGATACAATAGGTGGAAAAATTAAGTCTGCATTGATTACTTTATTTGGATTAGTTTCATCTGGTTTTTGATAAAACGGCACTCTATCACGATCGTAGTTTTTAATCCAAAAAGGAGTTGTGAATTTGAATATTTCAGATATTTTTATTTCTCCTTCAGCTAAGATGTCACGTCCAGATTCGGTGATTTTTACTAAATTATCATTACCGCTTTTGACTAATGATTCAAATGCTTCGTCAAAAGTAATCTCTGGAAATTTTTCTAACGCCAATAATCTCATGAGTGATTCCTTTGTCATTTTTACATCTAAACTTAACCTCTCTAATATATTGGGCATACAGAGTAGTTGTTCTGATAGACTTTTAATGTATTTTTCTATTACTGGAATTAATTCCTTTAAAGTAACGGAGAACTCGGCTTCACAATGAAAAAATTGATTTAAATGTCTTTTGTCTGGGTCTTCTCCTCGCATCGATGGTAAATAACAGTAGACTTTTTCAATTTTATTGAGCAACAAAGGTTCAAAACCAAACTGTGAAGAATCAACTAAATTTGAATTATACTTACCAAATTTAATTGGAATTGCTTCTGAGTTTGATCCAAGACCTGCAGGAGATGAAATACTCTGAGTAAGCATGAATAAATCAATATTTTTTGCTTCGCACTCAATGCTAAAATAATAATCAGATATCATCTTAATGTAATGTCTTAATGTTATAAGAGCTCGAAAGTATTCACTTCTTGTCAATTCTAAATAGTGAGTCTTTGGGTTGTATTCGGGTAGTTTGTAGGGTTCTGACGTGATACTTTTGAATATTGAATCGTCCTTTTTAATCAGCTTTTTTAAATAAACTGGTATCATTTTATTGTAAAATTAAGAAACAGATGATTCACTGATAAATATTATATCTCGTTTCGAATCTATTTCAGTGTTTATACCAAATGGTAGTGTTATGATTGGATCACAATGTCCGATGTTGGCATTCAATACTATGGGGTAATCATGCTTTTGTGTGTAATATAGGATAAGCTTTTTAAGCTGATTACAATCATCATCTGAATAGTTATAGGGACGTCCTATTATTAGTCCTTTTATTTTATCAAATACTCCCATATTATCTAAATCCGATAAGTATGAATCAAGCACACTAATTGGCAACCCCTCCCCAAATTCATGACCTTCTGGTATATCTATAAAAAATATGCAGCCCGTTGGATCAACCCAGTATTCAGTTCCAGTTAAGTGATTTATTGACGGAACACAACCACCAAAGATAGGTCCTGAAGCATAACCTTGTTTTAACCAATCATACCCTTCGGATGCTATTAATTTTCTTGGCCTATCTAAATCCTTCTTAACTGTCCAGTCAAGGATTTCTGCAGTCCACTCTTTTGATTGAAAAATCTCTCCAATCGGTTCTAGGGATGTAAGTGCTTTATTAAAATACTCTAAAGTATAGGGAAGAATTTCTGGGTATTCGCCAAATTGAGTCATTGCACATGGCCCATAAAATGTTTGCAGATTAGAACGTTTTATAAATGCATAATGTAACACTGATATATCAGAAAAGCCAATGAATATCTTTGGATTGTTTTTTATTAGTTCAAAATCCAAATATTTCAACACTTGGCTAGAATGGTCTCCTCCAATTGTACAAATTATTGCAGAAATATCTTTGTCTTTAAACATCTCATTGATATCTGACGCTCTTTTTTCAGGCTCAGAAGAAACATAATTATTTCTTTCTAAAGAGTGTCTGGCAAATTTGACTTTGTAGCCGAGTTTTTCTAGTGCCTTAACCGCATTCTCAATTCTATGGGGAAAAATATTTGCATTACCAGCTGATGGGGCAACTATACCAATTGTGTCCCCTTTTGATAACCTCTTCGGCTTTATTAATTTTATATTCATATAGTAGTTTTTTTATTAATTATTTTTTCATTGATAGACCCTCGAGTTTTTAAAGGTAAAAGTATTTTTTTAAGAGAATTCATTGTTCCGCAACGTTGACAACTTGAAAACTCATTTGGATGATATGCGCCCAAAGAACTGAATTCTTGCAATACATTTTCGCATTTTTTACATAAAAACTCAACCCTGTAATTATTTAAACATTTTATGAAGTGTCTTTTGTTATTTTCGAAAATAGCACGATCACTTTTGCGTAACAATTCTTGAATCATATTAAAGTCAGTCAACTTTCCAACTTCATTTGTGAATATTACTTTATAGAATATTTCTCCATTTTTCATAAATAAAGTTAAAATTGATTCAACTTCATTGCAAAAACTATCACCTTCTTCTCCTATTATATCTGGAATATCAATACTGACCTTGTATCTTATATTGTTTTTTAAAAAATCTTTTATTTTAATATATGCATTTTTAGACATTAGTACTTGAATAGGAGCGATACAGCTTGGCCACACCACATTAATTTTATCTTCTTGCATTATACAATAAATATAAATTATTCTACCGCTAAAACCATACTGAATTATCTCTTTATTTATTATATTATCACCTCTTGGAAAATTCTTCGATAATACATACATCGTCGAAGCAACAGTGATCGTTTCTGAACTTTCTGACATTAACGGCAAAAACATCCTATTGGCAAACTTTTTAAATCCATCTTCTTGTTCTACCCACAGATGTGGAAGAAGTATTTTATCAAAAAACGAATTTATTGATGGTATAACCTTTTTAGTAATAACATTAACAGACAAACTCTTTTTAGTGGACATAACAAAACTCAGCGCAGGCCAAATTCTTTGGTCAATAAGTAGGGCTTTCGGTTGAAACTCTCTGTATAAAGGAGTGTTTATCATAATTATTGAACTGCTATTTAATTCGAGTTTTTTCAGCAAGATGCTTGTGTTTTCAGGTCGGATTGCGTAGTTAAGGGTGGTTGAAGAAAATACATTTTTATAATTTGAAATTTTCTTGTATATATTATTGTAGTTATTTATTCTTATAATACTTCCACATGTAATATTTTTCACTTTCCCCACAAAGGATAATTCATTATTTAGTACACTATACATATTCTTTACAAGTTTTATCCCCTGAGATCTCCAGACGTAATGTCCACTCATTATAGGTTCTTGAAACAAAATCTTTGTCTTGTCCAATTTATATATAATAGTATTTTTTTTCATATTTAGTTACATGGTTAAGAAAAAGACGCCGGTCTTTACTGAAAAGTTGTCATTTTTAAACTCCCTGAAAGACATCTTATGATAGTTAAATATACTTCTCAGCTGTTTTATCTTTGAATAGTTTATAATTTGGCAGATACATAAAGTTACTTCTTTATAATCTTCATTAAAAGCACTTCCTATTGAGAAAGCCCCTGCATGTCCATCTTTGAGCAACCTCCTTACTTGAGAATATAATAATATGTTTGTATTTTCATCTCCATCTGAACGGATATAAAATTCTTCTTGTTTTGTATTACCCTTAACATTAATAAAATCTTTCTTTTTGTAACGAATATTATCTGAATAGTAAATACCGTCTACCAAAATTCGCTTTTTGTCATTACACACTTTAGACATCATCATTTCTGATATTTGTTCTAAACCAATTTCTTCTAATTCTAATATTAATTTGGAATAGTTTTTTATCATATTTTTTCTATATTATACGTAAAACATCCTGGTTTAATTCTAATCACTCCTTCATTATCCATAAAGTTTTTAAAATATTCTGTCAACTCACCTACCACTATTGGCAATAAAGGACTTTCATTAAAGTATGATTCCATGTGAAAATTTAAGAATATTTCTAATGCTTCATCTAAAGATGAATATTCAATATCTTCACCTTCATGGTGTGATAAAGTAAGGTTTATGAGACATTCTTTTCTTAACTCTTCAAATATTTCGTCGAGCAATAGTTTTGATGGACTTTGAATTTCAATATTATTATAGAGTGTAAAGACTTTTTTCCACTGACTCATCAGTATCTCCTGCTCTTCTGAAGTTGAATCAAAGTGTATGATAAAAAGCCTTGAACCTTTTATCATATTGTTTATTATTACTTTTTTAATCGTATCCCTGACGTATCTTCCTCCAGAAGTTACCCCCTGATTAATTAGTATTTGATGTACAGAGTGAGAAAAGCTCCATAAGCTAAAGATGACATCATATTTATCATTGGTTTTAGATAAAAATTCCACTGAATCTGATTTTACAAAACTTGTTTTTTTAAATCTTTTTCTACAAAATTCCAACATCCTTATACTTAAATCAACCAGTCTTAATCTTACCTTTCCATCTTTAAATTTATTTAGAAACACTTCAGTCGCTCTACCTGATCCACACCCAAGCTCCAGTGCATTAATCGCGTTGTAATTATTATTTGTCATACTACTAAGAAATTCATCGAACAATTGCAAATCAGTTTTTCCTGAAAAAACATATTCTTTCAGTAGACGATCGTAGTAACATGGTTCAATGTAGTCCTCTATGGTTGTAGTAATTTTTAACCATGGATATCTTTCGTATAAATCTAATCTGTTATTATTGAATAGATTCATGTTTTTAACTATATTTTTGTAGCTACCGTAAAAATGTTCATACCTCTATTTGCAATTTCTGGCTTGCTGTTATACTTCATCTCAAGTTCAAAAACCTTCTTGAAAAAACTATTTTTTTCAAGCGCAGAAGAAATTCTACTCTTCTTTGAATTTTCTTTGTCAAAATCCTCAGGACCTGGCTGTGCAAATACAGGTACACCATAGGTTCTATTAATTAGAAAATGAGCATTTTTAAGATCGTCTTCCATGGTTTCTTTTGCAAAAACATTAAGTTCCGGAACATGTTCACCCCATTTAACTATTTTTTTATTATCTAACTTCTTAAGTTCTTCGTTTCCAGCACAATAATTATTAATTTTTGAACCCAGTGCGTTATAAAATCCATGACCCATTATAATTATTTTGCCACCTTTTTTTAGAATTCTAAACAATTCTGTAAAAGCTTTTTCTTTTTTATAAATAAAACTAATTGGACTATATATACTTATAATGTAATCTATAGATTCATCCTTTAATTCCATCATGTTTTTCAAGTCTCCGTGAATAACTTTTACCCTGTTGACGATACCGGAATTATTAATATTTTTGACGGCCTGATTTATCATGTCCTTAGACTTATCATAGATAATAAAATCTGATTTATATATGCTACTTAGATTACAAACCCACCTGCCGGTTCCTCCACCTGCATCTAATATAATTGAATTTTTACTAATATTAGTAGGTATATTATCATTAATTATTTGTGTAATTAATGCATCAGACAATTTCCAAAAACCATGCTTGTTGGCGTTGTCGACATTCTTTGAATAAGGCTTGAAAAAGGCATCAAATTGGTTATTATTCATATTTTATTAATACTTGAGTTATTTTCTATTAATAGATATAGAATATACCTGACTTATTTTAAGTCAATATAAGAGAATTGACAATATTTTGTAAAGGCATAAAATCTAAACTAGATCATAAACAGATATTTCAGTCGAGAATTTCAGAGGTAAACTTTTTTTGTTACTGAAATCCTCGACTGAAATACAAACCACAGTTGAGGAACTGTACAAAATGAAAAAGAAACACAAGATAGTCGCCATATTTATGGTCTTCCTAGCCTTATTATGTGGTCTTTGGGCTGTACTGTCAGGATATCCATTCCCGAATCCGCAGGGTGTACCGAGTAACGGAATGGAATCACCTTCTGTGCCGCAAAACATATTTCAATCCGAAAAGCAATAAACCTACAGGTTACAGCTTTAAAAGATTGACAATTAGTGAATAAAATCACCTGGACTAGAAATCCAGCACAACAACCGCCTGACCCAAGTGTTATCTTGAGAGGCGGTTTTCTAATTGATATAGGTTGGCCATATATATAAATATAACTTTGGAGCAATTTTTGGTTTTTTAAAATAGCGGCTCTATTTTAAAGTATTAATTTGATAAATATTCTCAATTTCCTCGACATAAACTTTATAATCTGGAATTCTAGTTAATACCCCATCAGACAATAGATAAGTTAGATCAAGTGATGCCTGCTCAAGAAAGTATCTATCATGAGACACAATCAAGACTGAGCCTTTGTATGTTTTAAGAGTTTCCTCCAATGCCTCAAGCGCTTCAATGTCCAAATGATTTGTCGGTTCATCCAATACCAGTAAACTCACAGATTCAGCAGAAAATAGTGCGAGTAAAAGCCTAGCTCTTCCACCAGGGCTTAAGTTGCCAATTGAATGCCTCATTTGTTTTTCATCAAAGCCAAATTTAGCTAGTTGAACATACGATTCTTGCTCATCCTCATATGCACGCTCTGTCAAAAACTCCAAGAGAGTCTTGTCCTTCGGAAGCGTCTCATGCTCCTGCATCATGTTTCCAATCTTTAAACCCGAACCAAATTCCACTTTTCCGCTAAATGCCTTTAGTTTACCTGTAATTGTTTTAAGTAAAGTAGATTTTCCTGACCCATTCAAACCCATAATTCCAACTCTATTACCATACATTAATTCAAATGAAATTGGCTCAGTTCTAAATCCATCAGGATATCCTGCAATAACCTCAATCAATCTAATGTCTCTTGTTCCAGCTTTTTTCTCAGCATCTAGAGAAATTTTAAATAGTTCCCTCTCTATTGGCTTTTCAGCCTTATCCATTTGTTCAACCCTCTTCTCCACAACCTTCGCCCTACGTCCAGCCTTGCCCGCCATATCTCTATTATATCCTTGTAAATATTTATCATTATCACTTCCAACCCACTTTGCACCCTTTACTGATTCAGCCTTCATCTCCCTTGCTCTTTTAATTAGTCTCTCTATTTCCTCTTGCTGATCATTATATTCTTCCTTTTGTCGATGAAGTTTCTTCGCAAGAGTTTCTAGGTAATCGCCATAGGTTCCATTGGTTATATTTAATGAATGAGTTATCCAATCTATCTCAAAAATCTTTTTAACAACTCGGTCCAAAAATCTTCTATCATGAGAAATCAAAATACAAGCTGCTTCTGTTTCATTAATAAATTTCTCAAGCCAAATTAAAGCTGGTAAATCAAGATTATTTGTTGGCTCATCTAAAAGAAGTAAGTCTACGCCCTTAAGTAATATTCCAGCAAGAATAATTTTACTCTTCTGACCACTACTTAGCTTTGCGACACTATGACCAAGGTCAATATCCCTTAAACCAAAGCCTGTGAGAATCGAATTCATTCTGTGTGGAAAATCATAATCGTCAATTGCAATCTCTGCTGTGCTTTTCAAATATTCTTCAATGGTTTGATCTGTGATTAGACTAGTGTCTTGTGGCAAATATCCGATCTTAATGTCCTTCAAAATATTAATCGACCCAGAATCTGCTTCTTCAGTTCCAGTAATTATTTTTAGAAGTGTAGTTTTTCCAGTTCCATTATTACCAACAAGTGCAACCTTCTGTCCTTTTTCAATAGTAAAAGTGACGTTCGACAGAACATCTATTAATCCATAGCTTTTATTTATTTTTTCAGCTTTTATGAGGCTCATTTTTGATTATATTAGACATTTGTTTGCCAAGTGCCTATCCAAAATATTCAACGCTTTTCAATGCTATTTCTTTAAAATCATCACTAACATTTGCAAAGTCCACCAAGTTTATAGTGTATGGGGTCTTTAATTCTTTAAGTTTATCTTGTATCTCTGCTATCTTAGATGCATCTATTTTCTTGCCCATTATCCCAACATCTATATCTGATCGTTCTCCTCCTGTTCCGTTTACTCTAGAACCGAAAAAGAATATCTTATACTCGGATAATCTGATATAAGACTTTAGAGCATCAATTATTCCAGCCTCTATAATTCTTTGGTCTTGTTCTTTTAATTTCATTATTTACTTAATAATTTTGATAAATTATGAAAAGTCTCAGACATAGATTTTGCTGATATGGCCACTTCTTCTGCGATTAGTTCTTCATACTCATGAGCTGTTTGATTACGAGTATCTCTCATTTTTGTCCACTTTTTGAAATCTTCCTCATCAAAAACTGAAACGAGAAAGGCAGATTTAAAAGATTGTATTGGAGATTGAATTTCTTGTTGGGAGTACTCTACTTCAAGAAAGTTTTTGAGCGATTTCCATCCCGTATCAAAAGTGAACTCAAATCTTTTAATTAGAGCGTCTCTCTCGATGGCGTTTTTTGGCTCTAAAACCTCATCAAATCTGTCCAAGGCGTTTAGAAATTCTTTTATTTTTTTATCTAGTTTTTCTCTCATGATGTTTATATTGTAATATAATAGGTCTTTATAATCAATCTAAGTCTTCATCTAGATCTTCATATACCTTGTTACGCGGCCCTGACCAATTCTCTTCACTTTTCCAGGTCTTAGTGATAATTACTAATATATCAGTTTTTATCAGATTTTATCAGATTAGGCAAGGTACATTTTTGAATATTTATGTAAAAGTAAAACCCCAGCCGAATTGCTGAGGTTAGGATTTGAACGCCAAATATCCTAAAAGCGTTTTGACATTTACTTGATTTGACCAGTTTTCACCAGATATGCCCTAACTTGAGCCCCGTCGGTGTCGCCGCATTTTTCGAGAAAACTCCTATGTCTATTGCTCATCGAAACAATGGTGACACATCCTTCTGGTCCGCGCAACCAAGGGTCATCGGTCCAGACCAACCAGTCGCCGAAACGTCCATCCTGGCTAGCTTTAGAACTAAGTAGTTCATCCATAGTAGGTAAACGCCAAGTTTGCTCACCAGGCTTGACCAAATCACGATTGATTTCCTCAACCAGAGTACGAAGTTCTTTAATGCTCCATACCCTACCGAGAAAAATCGTTTCGAGCTCTTGGTCTAACTGTCCAGCGACATCGGCATCTGCGAGGGTTTCTACTCTTTTCATTTCATCGATATTGGAGACATCAGATATGGCTATTTGGCCGTTTAAGAAACGACGAACTCCATCTAACCCGCCAAGCTTATTAACTATAGCTTCCATCATTCCCCAATCCATTCTTGGATATTTCATTTTTTTTTGGTTCCCTTCTTAACTACTAGTTACGAGTTGAATCTACCCCTGATAGGGGAAGATACTGGACCGATTAGTCACAGCCAAAATAGACCTAAGGTTAAGACTGTTGTGGTTGTGACTAATTTGTAAATGTTTTAAAAGAACTAATAATTCACTACATATAGTAGCATCGTTTGTTATAAAAGTCAATATACCTCGCCGACGGCTAGTACGACTTCGCAAACACCACCCTCCCCTTCGATGGCTTACCAGACTTGATACACACCCCATTCTCCAACTTTTGATCAAATGGAATACATCTAATTGTTGCAGCGGTTTCTTCTTTAATTTGAGCCTCAACATCAGCATCACCTGACCAGTGAGCGTGAACAAAGTTACCAGCTTCAATTTCTTTTACAAAATCTTCCCAAGTATCCACCACCTTTTCTTTTTCCTTTCTGTAAGCGAGTGCACGATCATATAGATTAGCTTGAATTGCTTCAAGCGTATTTGAGACAGTCACAACAACATCGTCCGCAGAGATTGAAGTCTTCTCTCCGGTGTCGCGTCTTGCCATGAACAATGTATTGTTTGCCAAATCCTTTTTACCAAGTTCAAGTCTAACGGGCACACCCTTTCTCTCCCATTCGTAAAATTTCTCACCTGGCCTAATATCTCTTGAGTCAATTTTAACCTTAATTCCCTCTTCTTTTAGCCATGAAGAAACTTCTTGAGCTTTGGCAATAATAAGATCACGATCTTCATCGTTGTTTATTATGGTTGTAATTACAACTTGCACTCCCGCAATCTTTGGAGGAAGAACAAGACCCTTGTCATCAGCGTGAGTCATAATAAGACCACCGATCATTCTCGTGCTAACTCCCCAACTTGTTTGCCAGCCGTATTCCATAGTATTCTCACGGCCCAAGAATTTAACATCAAATGCTTTTGCAAAATTTTGTCCCAAGTGGTGAGATGTTCCAAATTGAAGCGCCTTTCCATCTTGCATAATTGCTTCTACACAATATGTTTTGAATGCTCCAGCAAATTTCTCCGATTCAGTTTTAACTCCCAAAATTACTGGAATTGCCAAAACATCTTCTGCAAATTGTCTGTAAATTTCAAGCATCTCTCTTGCGCGTTCATCAGCTTCTTGTTCTGTTTCGTGAACTGTGTGACCTTCTTGCCATAGGAATTCTACTGTACGCAAAAATAAACGAGGACGCATTTCCCATCTGATAACATTGGCCCATTGATTAATTAGTATAGGTAAATCTCTGTATGATTGAATCCAGTGTGAAAAAGTATCGTACATTATTGTTTCCGATGTTGGTCTAAGAACCAATGGTTCATCTAACTTCTTTCCACCAGCGTGAGTAACAACGGCAATCTCAGGTGCGAATCCTTCAACGTGATCCTTTTCCTTATTCAAAAAACGCTCTGGAATAAACATCGGAAAATAGGCATTTTCAACTCCAGTTTCTTTGAAGCGAGCGTCCAATTCCTTTTGCATGTTTTCCCAAATAGCATAGCCTGTTGGCTTGATTATCATACATCCCTTTACTGGGCTGTACTCTGCCATATCAGCTGCCTTGATTACATCGAGATACCACTCAGAATAATCTTGTGATCTTGGTGTGATTACGTTACTACCCTTCGAGATATCTTTCTTTGCACCGTTGTTGACGTCGCTGGCAGCTTTAGTTGCATCAGCGGTGCTAGTGTTGCTGGCGTCTGTAGCGCTAGCGTTTGTTTTAGTTTCATTAGACATGTGATTATAATAGTATAAATATGGGTTTGGAGCAATTTTTCATATTTACGAAATTGTGTTTCTTTTTAAATTTAGGTAGAAGAAAAGGCGGCCCTTGCGGACCGCCAGTTGAATCCATTTTCTCATCAGGTGAGAGGGGGTGAATAAGACCCGTAATCTGATGCTTCCACCGGAGAGGTTCTCCTTATTGCGACCTCTTGTGCCCCCTGTGTTTCTTGGATGAATTTGAGCAGGGCTCCAGCGGCACAAGAAATTCTGCAGACGTCGCCCCTGCGCTCTGAGGCGGTTCTGAGACCAAGGAAATGGCTGATGGTGTTGGAATCCCGTCTACCTAACCATGCGTATCTAGCGATAGAGTAACTGCTGTATGAAATGGTTTCAACAGCCAACTTTTCATTTGGCCTGAGTTGCCACACGGCAATGTCTCCAAGCGCATCGACGTATGCTTCAGCCGACACATTCTCGTCAAAGAGATTTTTACAGCCTTTGTTATAACACAAAATCAATGCTGCTTCGTTGGCAGCAAAGAGAGATGAGACCACAAGATCAAATTCTTGAGTATCTCGCGACAAATTCTGGCCAATAGCGTTCCCTTGGCGGACATTGTTATAGTCCCTGCTGGCGTTAACAACGGCCATGATTATGTTGGTTGAATTCAAAAGGCGCTGGACCATTTCGAAAACGGTTTCTCGGTGTGATGCTGGTTGGTTCATTATTTCTGTTTCTAACGGTTGGTGGTTGTGGTGATTGAATTTCGGTGTTTAACTGTCAAAGAAAGTTCCAGAATTGGTGCAACTCGAACTTAAGTTTTAATATTTTTCTCTGATTTTCTGCTATAATTTTTATATGAAAAAAAGAAACAGAAGCGATTAACGAAGGTCGATCGTGACGAAATTCATTTGCTCAAAAGAAAGGGTTACACTCAGATTG
>CAINHC010000032.1 GCA_903848795.1 uncultured bacterium
AAGATCGCTTGCTGGTGCCAAGGCACATCAGGTTAACTCCTCGGTAATTGAGACTATGCGAAGGCAGAACCCGAATGCATCCTTTTTTGACTTGATTTTGCCGTTGCTGCATAAGAGGCGCTCGGGGGTGTGAGGAGATACGTTTTGTATCATTGACAATATTATTTTATATGATATAATCTACCTACTATGGAAAAAACAACATCTATACTAAAAACATCTACAAAATTCATTGTTATAGCCATAATAATCGTGGTGCTAATATTTTTGAGTTTCCTTATGGTTAGTCTTGTGCCAAGAATCCTTTCATCAATGGCAAATACTACCGTTTCAATAACATCAGCTTTCTTCCCTTCCGGCAACAAGAATGCAACAAATACTGCAACAAGTAGTGGGATATCTTTGAATGGTCCTGATACCACAGCAACAAATGCAGGTACAGGCACATCTTCAAATCCAAATAATTCATCAAAGGGAGATTTCCTATCAAACTTCTTCGGACCAAGAAAAAACAATAACACTGATCAATCGGTGAATTTTAGTGTTGCAACTTCTTCAAGACAAAACTCGAACAATGGCGGAAACAACAACTCTAGTTCGAATAACTCTTCAAATAATTCATACCATCAACCAAACAGCAATTATTCAGCTAACACAGGAACACCGGACTTGTCTGTACAAATATTATCAGTTGGAACAAAAACCAACGGAGTTTTTACAGCAACAAATAATTTTACAACAGACAGTACTGTAGTTGTTAATTTCCAAATAACAAATCAAGGAACTGCGGCTTCTGGTGAATGGGCAATGAGAGTAGACTCCCCTTCTTCAAATGCAATGGATAAAATTAAGACATTAACAGCAAGATCATTACCAGCCGGAGCTGCAGTAACTGGCCAAGTTGTATTCAATACTCCAGCAGTAGGAACAAACCAACAAATCACAATCTCTATAGATCCAAATAATACAATACGCGAGATTAACAAAACAAATAATCAAATTAGTTCAACAATAAACGTGACTCAGGCCAACAATTATTATAATTATAATAATTACAATAATTGTGTTAACGGTTATACAAATGGCGTTTACACTGGATGTAATAATAACAACAACAACTACAATTATAATAATTGTGTTAATGGCTACGTTAATGGAGTTTACACTGGATGTAATAACAATAATAATAATTACAACAACTGTGTGAACGGTTATGTTAATGGAGTCTATACCGGATGTACCAACAATTACAATTATAATAATTGTGTAAATGGTTATATGAACGGTGTTTATACTGGATGTACTAACAATTACAACACAAGCTTGCCAAATCTAAGTGCAAACCTAATTGCTCTCGGAAAAGTTGATATTAATAATCAATTTACTCAAACTACATATTTTAAAACAACTGACAAAGTTGCGATTAAGTTTACAGTTACAAACAATTCTTCTGTCTATACATCAAGTTGGTCTTGGAAAGCAAATATAGTTGGACCAAGTCCATATTTTACAGGAACTTACTATAATAACTACAATATTTATGGTTATACATATAATAGTGACGGTTCAAGAACTTATTCCAATCCAACACCAGAAACTGGATTAGCTCCAGGAGAAACTAGAACTTACACAGCCACTTTTGATGGTGCAACTTACGGATCAAACTATATGACAATCATCGTCGATTCAGCAAACAGCATTACAGAAAGCAACGAAGGTGATAATAGTATCAGTCAATCATTCTTTGTGAATTACTAAGGCAGGCCAGGCGCGGAGATGAGATAAGATAGTAAAAATACACCAGTCATTGGTGTATTTTTATTTTAGTCCATTATCCTAAAATATTCCGCAATATAACTACGCATCAATATTCGCCATCTTCGCATTTGTCTGAATGAATGTCTTTCTTGCAGGAACATCATTACCCATCAAAATTTCAATTGTGTTACTTGCCTCATCTGAATCTTCAATTGTGACGCGCTTCAATACTCTCTTATGAATATCCATAGTAGTCTCACCAAGCTCTTCTGCGTTCATTTCTCCGAGACCCTTGTATCTTTGAATGTGAGGCTTTGTTTTGGATTTTTCATCACCCTTTTTCTCGTCACCTTTCTTTCCCTTCGCACTCTTACCATCTTTGCCCTCTTTATCATCCCCAGCTCCTTCCCCACCATCAGCTTCTGCACCTGCTTCCGTCTCCTCATCATCATTTGAAATAGAATCCGATGTTATTTCAACTTCATTAACATCAAATCCTTCCTTGGTCATATAATTATTCAACTCCTCTTGAGCATAGAAATAATGAATCTCCTTTCCTCTCTTAACCTTATACAGTGGTGGTTGAGCAATATAAATATATCCACCTTCTATTAGTGGTCTGAAATATCTATAGAACAAAGTTAGAATAAGAGTTCTAATGTGAGCACCGTCAACGTCGGCATCTGTAGCAATAATGATTTTATGATATCGTATTTTTGAAATATCAAATGTATCGCCAATTCCTCCACCAATTGCAATAACTAGGTTGCGAACCTGCTCTGACGCTAACAGCTTATCAAGACGAGCTCTTTCAATGTTTAGAATCTTTCCACGAAGTGGAAGAACAGCTTGAGTCTTACGATCGCGTCCCATCTTAGCAGTTCCACCAGCAGAGTCTCCCTCTACGATGAAGATTTCAGACTCCTCAGCCTTCTTACTTTGACAGTCCGCAAGCTTTCCAGGAAGTGTCATTCCCTCAAGTGCACCTTTTCTTAGAACTGAATCCTTTGCAGCCTTAGCTGCCTTTCTTGAGCGAAGTGCCAAGATTCCCTTTTGGACAATTTCCTTTGCGTCAATAGGATTCTCTTCCAAGAATGAAGAGAACGTCTCAGAGAAAGCAGAGGATGTTGCACCCTGCGCTTCCATCGATCCTAGCTTTGATTTTGTCTGACCTTCAAATTGAATCTCTTGCATCTTGACAGACACAACAGCAACAAGACCTTCTGCCAAGTCATCTCCGGTCAATGAATCGTCTCCATCTTTGATTAAATTATTTTTCTTCGCGTACGTGTTGATTGTACGAGTAAGCGCAGTTTTAAATCCTGCAACATGAGTTCCACCTTCTGAGTTGAAGATGTTGTTTGCATAAGCAACAATTTTTGAATCAATGTCGTCAATATATTGAAGTGCGACTTCCACTTGAACATTACCAACTTCCTTTTCTGCGTAGAAAATATTTTTGTGAACTGTCTTTTGAGTATGATTATAAAACGCAACAAGAGATCGAAGTCCTCCTTCAAAATAGAATGACATTGAAGGAACGTTTAGCTTTTGATCTTTAATAAAGAATGCATCTTTCAAAATTCTATCCATTTCTTTTATAGAAAAACCACGAGCATCCACCACATTAATTTCCAACTTCTTAACAAGATATGCTTGCTGACGAAGACGACTAACAACCTTTGCCCAATCGAACTCAATTCCCTCTTTAAAAATTTCAACGTCTGGCTTGAACTTTACAATTGTTCCATGCTCTTTTGTTGTGCCAATCTTTTTTACGGGAGCGCGGCGCTTACCTTGGTCATACGCCTGCATATGAATTCCACCATCTTGGTGAACCATAACTTCTGTATGAAGTGATAATGCGTTAACAACGGATGCTCCCACACCATGCAATCCTCCAGAATATTTGTAGGCATCATTATCAAACTTTCCTCCAGCGTGAAGAACGGTCATGATAGTCTCAAGTGCAGAGACTTTTGTCTTTGGGTGAATTCCAACAGGAATTCCATTTCCATCATCTACCACTCTTACATATCCATCAGGCAAAAGTGCAACTTCAATTCTGCTACATCGATTAGCCATCGCCTCATCTCTTGAGTTATCAAAAATTTCCCAGATTAAATGATGCAAACCTTCAGGACCTGTTGTTCCGATATACATTCCAGGACGCTTTCTTACTGGTTCCAATCCCTCTAGGACTTGAATATTCGATGCATCATAGACATCCGATTTCTTTGTTTTCTTCTCTGCCTTTTCTTCTGCTTTTGCCATGTAAAAATGTGGTTATTTATCCGTAATAATGCCTTAATTATAGCAAAATTTGACTATTTTTACTTGTTGCAAAACCCTATATATGTGATGTAATTTTAACATTTATCACTAAAGCCCTTGCCAAAACCTTTTGCTTTAGGTTATGTGAATTACAATGCTTTAACATGCCAAAATATGAATCTATATTATTTTGATTCAATTTTGAAAACATCTTGTTTTTTGTCTTATCTCTCAAAAGTACAGCATTTGGTAATACAATATAGCCTAAAAAATCAATCCCCCATGTAAATTTCCTAATACTAGTTTTATCATCTGGTATATTTAAGTGCAGTTTTGTCTCCACAAAATTAATTATTTTAACTTTTGATTCTTTTATTTTTTTTAAATTATTTGAAATGATGATAAAGTCATCGTTATATCTTATATAAAATCTGTACCCCAATTCTTTTTTTATATATAAATCAAGATTGTGCAAATATATGTTTGCAAAAATTTGACTTGTAATATTACCAAGGGGTATACCTCTGTCTTTTTCTGAATACATAGCAAAACTAAAAATAATATCTTCAATAATTACAAGTATTTTTGGACAAATAACTTTTTCCTTTATAATCTCAAGTAATATGAGATGATTAATATTATCAAAGTACTTTTTTATGTCACATTTCAATATAAAACGGTTCCTATTATGGTCTGACAGTTTAATAAAATATTTTAATGTTTTTATTGCACGATGATGCCCTTTATGTTTTCTGGAGGAATATGAATCTTTAATGAATATTGGCTCATATAAATCTATCAAATAATCATAAATTATCTGATGTACTATCCTGTCCCTCACCTGTGCCTTATATATGTCTCTTTTTTTATTATCATAAATCTGAAAGTGTTTATACTCTCCATGTTTATACCTATATTTTATAATATCATCATGCAAAGAAAATATATTATCCTCCAAATTATATTCAAAATAAATAACATCTTTTTTGCGGGACTTCCCTAGCTTGAATTTCTTCCAAGCCTCAAATATATTATTAATTGAAAATAAATCATCAAACATAATGGAAAATAAAAAAGATTTTGAAAAGATTGAAATGCCTATTTTGTCACATTTATCTGTATTGTATGAACTAACACATAAACTTATATTAACCTTTCCCAAGCATGAAAGATATGCCCTGGGGGAGAAGATTCAAAATGCTATTCTTGCATCTATTGAACTTTCAATTATTGCTAACGGCGCAAATAAATTTGAAAAAGACAAAGTTTTGCTACAACTAAACGCAAAAATAGAACTCTTGAAAGTATTGTTCAGAACAGCGCTAAATTGCGAAATTATTGAAACTCAGGTTTATTTGGAAAATTCAAAAAGATTGCAAGAAATAGGCAAAATGACCCAAGGTTGGGTCAAGTATGCCAAAAATATGATTCAATAGCGGGAGGGACGAACGCCCAAGTTGGAGTTGGAATTGTCGGCATCATTGGCGTTGACATTCAGCTTGCCATCGGAGTTCCAGTAGGAGTAGACAAAACGGTCGCCAGATCTCTTTTAGCTTTAGATTATCCGGACAAGGGTGGAAAAAATATTTTTTATTAAAGCTCTGCGAAACTTAAAGCTTTAATCTAAAACTGCTATTTAATTTTATATTTTTATAGATAATAAATATATTAAAATAAGAGTGTCTTAAAATA
>CAINHC010000033.1 GCA_903848795.1 uncultured bacterium
ATTTATTTACGTTTAAAAATTATGAATGTAGTCATCAAAACGAACTCGAACTAATAAATCTTTATACTAGGACCTTTGAATCTTTATTTAAAAACGATGGCGATGAAAAGAATGAAGAGGATGAAGAGGAGATTCGTGAGCAGTTTTTTAGAGTCTATATAGCAATAAAAACCCAATGGCTATATAAGCATGATCCAAAAATCCTGTACTATAAATTCAAAGAAGTTGTTGGCGAAATCAGGTCTATTGATAGTCTTAAAGAAATTATACACGATCTTGCAAAATGGGGGCTAATTTATCAAACACTTCGAGTGAAAAAACATCGCGATATTAACCCTAATTATATTGGTTATTTAAGGACGTCATTTGCTATATATTCATCATTAATGATGAATTTTCTTGAGCATTACTCACATATTGAAGCAAATGAGTTGATTATCGACAATCCTCTTGAATTCAATAAATCTATCAAGGCATTAGTTGCTTATGATGCTTCTAGAATTTTGGCTAGTTATCCAGCAGGTGAGCTTACAAGATTTATACCAATGGTTTTTGAACGTCTTAAGTCAAATGACTTTAGTTCATCTGTGGGTTATGGTGATAGATTTTTGACACTTGTTAAAAACGCAGAAGCAGGTCATCAACTACCAAGCCAAAAAGTATTAACGGAAAAAATCGTAACAAATGATCTTTATAGTAGAAAGTCAAAGTACATCAAAAAGTTTTTAATTTTACTGGAAAATATAGGAAAAAACGAGCTTTTAAATTTTGAAAAAGATTTAAAAAAAGCACAAATCGAACACATCGTTCCTCAGAATATTGCGACTGGTCAATGGTTAACTATCTCATTTGAAGATCACGAAAAATATCTCCATACTTTGGGGAATCTAACATTAACATTTGACAATCAAAGTCTCGGCAATAAAGAGTTTTCTGAAAAAAGGCAAATCCTTTTAAATAAATCACGAATTATGTTAAATAATGAACTTGTAAAATTTGATGATTTTAATGCTGATACGATTAAAACACGATCAACAGATATGTTGGATAAATTTTTGTGCGAGTTTTTAGACACGCATCAATTATAATCTTAATTTTATTAAAATATAATTTTGGGCAACTCGCATAGCTCATTATTTTAGAATCTCCAGGGAGACCTTCTATGGCACAGCTAAAGTGTCACGAATGCAGCAATCTAGTTAGCAACGAAGCTAAGATGTGCCCAAAGTGTGGTGCAAAAGTGAAGAAGCCTGTCAGTCTTCCAGTCTTGATTCTCGTTGTGTTATTTTGCATTATCACGATATCAAGCATTTTGGAACGGCACTACTCATCTGTACCTAGTGGTTCTGAAACACCGCAAGCAGCGTCATCTACTTTGCTTCCTGTCGAGGCTTGGCATTACTTTACGACCAACGATGAAATGACGACAAAAGACATTGTAACCGCTCAGACCAACAGCTTGAACAAACAAGATCTCCATTGGCCCTACGGCCCGGGTATTGCCGCAACGCTTACTTTGCGAAAGCATCCCAGAAGTGGCAAGAACGTATACGTTAGTCTCGATAAGGGCCAAATTCTTTGTCGAAGCTATGAGTCCTGCTCCATTACGATCCGTTTTGATGCTCGACCAGCGGTTAAGTTCTCGGCGATTGGGCCAAGTGATGGAAGCACGGAAGTGATTTTCATCCAGAACTATGCGAAATTCTTTGCTGAGTTGAAGAAATCTAAGAAAGTGCTTGTCGAATTGCCCATGTACCAAGACGGTAATCGGTCATGGCAATTCGATGTTACCGACTTGTCATGGAAATAAATTTCTTCACCCATCATTCGACTAAACCCTCTGCTCAACTTGGACACCGCCTGTATTGCCTTCAGCTTTCTCGGCTCCGATCAGCGCTTTTGTGCAGGCAAGGCCGATTATTTTTTTTCTTCATCCCCACATCAGTCAACTCCCAAGCAGTTCCCCCTCAACCACCTCAAGCACATCATCCCGCTCCAGCACCACCCGCGCCAACTGCCGGTCAATCTCACGCTGCAACGTCGGCGACCCGATCTTTTCCGTCACCTCCTTCGCCCGCACCAGAA
>CAINHC010000034.1 GCA_903848795.1 uncultured bacterium
AAATACCCCAAGAAAAATCTTGGGGTATTTCACTATCCAGCCCTTGAGGCAACGCACAGAAAAGCCGTAAGCCACAGCGTTCGTGTTACGGTTCACAGTGGTGTTGCCAGAGTTCAAGTTACGTTTCCAAGCTGAACCACCGCTACCAACAGACGACCAGAAGTTCGTGTTCGTCCCACCATTGTTGAACGAGCCATCTGTGTTGCGGTAGCCAGTGAGGATACCCTGACGCAGACCCAGTAGGCTCGATTTTGTAAAATCGTCCAAACGACGATTTTGCTAAATCGCCTGCTGAATCGCCCAGTAGGCGATTCTGCTGAATCGAATAATCATTGATTTCCTTCTGTTAACCTAACGGAAAACAAAAGTTTATATAATTTCCATAAATTATCGTATATTCCTCAAACCTAAATGCATTGAAATGCAGGAGGTATGAGAAGATTATTGGGCTGATTAAGGCACGCCTATCTTTGCCGTAACAAAAGATAGTTCTGGCCGATATTTGCAAAAAACAACATGCAAAAAACGAAATACTTACATTTTTATCTCGCTTCTAACCACTTGTTTTTTGCCAAGCATATAATTGCAAAGAAACTTCCTCAATTCTTTCATTAAGAGATATAAATTTATCTAGGCTGATTTGTTTAAGATCCTTAACTAATCTAATATATAAACGTACAACCTCCAAATGATCTATCGCTGATTCCAATAATTTATATTTTGACAAACTATTGTTTGCCCTATAAATATCCGCAATCATCCATGACATCTCCTTCTTCAAGTCTTCTCCAATGGTATATTTGTATTCACGTTTAAAGTTTTTGGTGAAAATAAATATATCCAACAGAAAATCATAACTTGCCTTATATACAGGAAGGCTACTGTGGATAGTCATGGTCTATTTGTTGATTATAATTATTTTTCTTTTTAGATTCCAAAAGGCTCTGCACCTCGCGGTCAAAGTCTGAAATATAATTTTTATCTTGCTCAACTCGATATTTTTCATATTCTCCCAATGCCAAAGTTTCTGCCACGGCATGACTTATCTTACCCAAATTACCTAAAATATCACGATCGTTTAATTTCAAAAACTCACCAAGCTTACTTTCCCAATCAAGCATAAACATAGCTTGCTTGCGCTTAGCCTGAGACTCAGCAAAAATTAGATATTGTTCTACTATATTATTTAGACCAGCAAGTTCATCTTCATTCAAATAATTTTTAGCCACCACTACATCTGTTTTTCGTATAACACCCTGTGGACCATTTTTCCAATTAGTTAGACCTAAATTTGTTTTATTACTACCTACACGATCACTAATTATTTCAGCAGCCGTTTTGCCTGAAATGGCAAAATGTAATTTATTTTACACAGTAGCAAAAAAGTTTTGAGCTTCGATGCTGTTTTTATTATAATCTACACTACATTGTGCATAAATATCTGTGATTTTTTGATAAAATCGACGCTCACTACTGCGGATATCTGCAATGCGGGCTAACTGTTCTTCAAAATAATCTTGGCCGAAGGTATAATTTGGAGTTTTTAGTCTTTCATCGTCCATTGTAAATCCTTTGATTATGTACTCTTTTAGTCGTTCAGTAGCCCAGATACGAAACTGGGTGGCTTGAGAGCTGTTCACTCTATAGCCAATTGATAGAATTGCATCAAGGTTATAAAATTTTACCGACTGAGTTTGTGTTTTACCTTCCAGGGCACCATGAATTGTGGTATGTTCCAAAATGGAACATACCACTTTCTCATCTAATTCCCCTGTTTCAAAGATGTTTTTAAGATGCTTGGTAATTGCAGGTCTCTGTACGCCAAACAAAAGAGCTATTTTTTCCTGTGTAAGCCAAATATTTTCATCATGTAAAAATATCTCTACTTTTACCTTGCCATTTGGCGTGGTATAGAGCAAAAATTCCGTGAAGCTATTCTGTTTTATAATTTGGTTATTTTTCATAATATTTTTGACTGTTGTATTGCTTTCATACTTTCCTCACTCCCATTTTGAACTGTCAATTAAAAGTTTACAGTTCAAAATTTTAGCGACCCTGCCCAATCGCCCGCTGGGCGCCCCGCGACCGAAGCAAATAGGGCAAATCCCGCAAATAGAGCAAAGGAGCATTAATTCTTGAGGCAACGCACAGAAAAGCCGTAAGCCACAGCGCTCGTGTTACGGTTCACAGTGGTGAAGCCAGAGTACAAGCCACGTAACCAACCTGAACCACCGCCACCAACAGACGACCAGAAGTCCGTGTACGTCCCACCATTGCCGAACGAGCCATCTGTGCCGCGGTA
Source organism: uncultured bacterium (assembly GCA_903848795.1). Taxonomy (GTDB): domain Bacteria; phylum Patescibacteriota; class Minisyncoccia; order Phycocordibacterales; family CAIZLB01; genus CAIJKW01. The sequence goes on from CAINHC010000034.1 coordinate 2,303, forward strand.
GCCAGTGAGGATACCTCTGAATGACAGAGACATATTCTTCATAGTAGTTCCTTCATTTGTTCCTCTCCAGCCGGTGGTTGACATATCGTATGGGAAATCCGTAGCGCAAGTTCCTGATGTACAGGTAGTACGTTCAAGTAATGTAAA
>CAINHC010000035.1 GCA_903848795.1 uncultured bacterium
AGATGCTTGAGAATTACGTGAAGAACCAAGGTATTCCTGCTTATACCCAACTACACTTTGAACAATCACTGTTGTTTGATTAGTACACTAGACGTGGATAAAAACTGATACCTCGGGTCTCTGACCCGGGGTTCCTTCATTTATCATTCTGTCTTTTTTGTTGTTCTCTTGGCACCGTCAATTGTTGTACGCGGTCCTTGTTATTTGTATTATATTTTGGAGGGGGTGTCAAGGTGGATTTTTATTAAAATTTAGTTTTACACTTCAAGAACAATGATTGAAGCTATTCCTAATAACATACCAAAAATCTGGAGATATGTTGGACTTTCTCCAAAGACAATCCAGCTTATAATTAAAAGAGTAAGAATGTTAAAGATTACAAATACCATTGATGCTACGGCAATATTTTTGTATTTAAAACTGAACGACAATAATATTAGACCGATGATATAGATTATTAAGCCCACAATAAAAAGCCAGTTCTCATTTTTTAAAACCCATTCTTTCATAAAAATATCACCGATTGTTAGAACCACTCCTCCAGCTAAGACTAATAATAATCCAATATTCATTTGTGCTCAGGGCGGGACTCGAACCCGCACAGGCTTTCGCCTACGACATTTTAAGTGTCGCGTGTCTACCATTCCACCACCCGAGCATGGATGTTTGAGGCGTAGGCCGGGATCGAACCGGCGTATAACGATTTTGCAGATCGCCGCGTTAACCACTTCGCCACTACGCCAAAGGGCCTCATTTCTTGCTCTGATCCGTCACTGACTTTTGCTATTTTAACATCCTGTCTATGTTCTGTCTATTGATTTCACCCAAATCTATTTTGAAATCAAAGAAGGGGATTATACCCAGCTTTGAGTGACTTTTAACATAACTTCTGAATTCATTGCACTTTCTGTTTGCAAACTCTTCAACAACAGGCGCTTTGTCCTCAGGAAGGACACTGAGAAGGATTGTGGCCTTCTTGGCTCTGTCGCCAAGGATTACATTGGTAACAGTCACCAAAGATGTCCTGTTGGCTTCACGCGACATAAACTCCATCGCTAGCTCTTTGATGATGTGTATTGTCCGTTCGTCTCTATGGGGTTTGATTATTGCTTTTGATTTCATGTTTTTGTTTGGGGTCAGGCCCCGTATAATTTGTAAAAAATGTGTTCTAATGTGATGTTGTATATTGTTACGTTATGATATTGCCGTGCAATTTGCAAATCGACGCAAATCAGAACACATTTTTTGCGCTCTGCACGGGGCCTGACCCCTTCCCTTATTTAATAACCTTCTGTACTGCTTCTAATTTATCCCCCGCAGTGATCTCAACCTTTGATTCAATCATTGAACCAAATTCCAATCCCTCATCAACCGTACTTGTTTTCTCTTTGTGATGTTGTAGCTCACGAACGCGACCTCTTCCAATTTCAATGTCACGTCTTAAGATCTTCACTTCGTCATTAAAGGAAATTGAACCAACTTCAACTCTTCCTCCAAGAACTTGCTTGTCTTTGTTAACGCTAAATATTTTAAGAACCTTAATCATTCCTTTTGACTCTTCAATTTGAGTTCTTGGTCGATGCTCTTCAGCGAAAGCTTGTAGCCACTCTGTCATCTTATAGATGATATCAAAAGTCATTATGCGAATACCGTTTCTTTCAGCCATGCTCTTGGCGCTATTATCAATCTTTGTGTTAAAGCCAAGAACAACGGTTCCTTCTTTACCAGATGCTAGTTTGATATCATTCTCCAGTATGTCACCAATACTCATGGCGACAATTCTGATTTCAATATTGGGAACTGAAATCTTATTTTTAATTTCATAGACAACAGCCTCAGCAGATCCTGAAGTATCAGCTTTGATTATTACAGGTATTGTAACTGTCTCGATAATCTCTTCGCCATTTTCAAATGCCAGCGCGTTAGCTTTGTTTGTTGCAATTATTTTGTCAGACTTACGAACTTTCTCAAGTGCCTCATTTCTTTCTTTAACTTTTATCATTTCGTCCTCAATATAAATTTCTGCAGATTTCTTGCTACCAAAAGTAAAGCAAACTCCACCAACCTCAGGCTCATCGGTCCAACCGACAACACGCACTGGAGTAGAAGGTCCAGCTTCTTTTAGTGGTTTACCTAGAAAATTCTCCATGATTCTAACGGGGGAGAGGGCGGTACCAGAAACGATGAACGAGCCGGTGTAGAGTGTTCCGTTCTTGACAATGAGTGTTGCAGATACCCCTCTAACCTTATCTCTGTTTGCTTCAATTACGATACACTCTGCATCGGTAAAAGGATCTCCGCTTATTTCATCAACTTCAGCTGTTAAAAGAATAAGGTCGAGTAATTCATCAACTCCTTGTCCTGTCTTACCAGAGAATGTTACCCATGGAATATTTCCTCCGTAACCTTCAACATAGATTTCATTCTCTGCTAATGATAGTTTAACTCTATCAATATCTGCATTTGGTTTGTCTATTTTACTAATCCCCACAATGTATGAAAGTCCCGCGTCCTTGATTGCCTTTAGTGCATCTAGTGTTTGAGGCTTCACACCGTCTTCTGCTGACACGACGAGAATTGCGATGTCAGCTGCTGTTGCTCCTCTTGCTCTGATGGCACTAAAGGACTCGTGTCCTGGTGTATCGATAAATACAATAGTTTTCGATGCATCTTTTCCGTTAGCATCGGTTGATTTGTGAACAACTTCATAAGAAGACATTCTTTGTGTAATTCCACCAACTTCTTTATCGACCACGTTAGTTTTTCTAATGTAGTCTAGAAGAGTTGATTTACCGTGGTCGATGTGTCCCATTACCACCACAACCGGAGGCCTAGCGTCTCTTGTTTGAATTTCCATTTAACCCCCAATATATAATATTTTTTGGGGTTTGTCTATGGATTTACTGTATAAACGGGTGTTTTGTGTAAAATTCAATTTACCTTAATTTCTTATAACCACATCTCAACATTTTAAACACACCTTGTCTATTGCGTGCATTTACATACAGTGATATACTACAAGGGTATTGGAAAGAGGGCGTCGACCGTTAGGACGATGGCCCTTTTTCATTTGTTGGGTTATTTGTATTATTTCCATTATGTTCAACAAAAATGCTACAGTTTTTACCATGAAAACCTTGAGAGAAAGTTGAAATTTCTAATTTTTGTTTGATATGATTAAGTAGTTCAATTTTATATTTAGAGCCAGATACTAGTCCTGATGCTAGTTTTAATTCATAATTTATTGCACCTATAATAAGATCTATCAATTGCAATAGATCATTTGATTTTGAATCAAATCTACAAACTCCAGCTAAAGCCAATCTACCTTTAAAACTATTAAAGTTCTTTTTTGTATTTACTTCAAATTTTATATCTTTTGGTGTCGTTATGTGATCAGCAATTAAAATAATAATTTCCTTTTCAGCCAAGGCGGCATCTAATAATTTAAGTGTTATTTCTTCATAAGCAATCCATTGATTAGTATTGAAGTTGTCCTTAAAATATTGGGAGTTCTTATTGGTTGTATAAGAATATATACCTATGCTACTAGTACTAAAAAGAGTATCTATTGCAAACTTTGCAAAACTTATATTTTTTATTGAGAGTTTATTAAACTTCATTTCGTCGTGAAAATCTTTTTTATTCCTCTCGTAAAGTATTTTGCTTTGGAGATAAAACGGCTGACTCATCTTCAATAATCCAATTGTAAAATAGGGATCTAAACTATCAGTTAGATTACCAGTTTCATCTAGAAAACAAAACTTTGACCATATTTCATTATAGTCAGAGAGCTTTAAATCTGAAGTATTTTTTTCTTTGTCAAATTTAAAAAATGGCATCAGTAAATAATATCAATATAATATATTGTATCAAGATTGTTTAGACAAAAATTAGATGTTATAAGTTGCTAATTTCTATGCCTTCGGCAGTATCAACTTATCATGTGCCATTGCTATTGATTTTGCTTCTTCTTCTGTTAGCTCAAATGAGGACTTGAACTTCTGAAGTGGTTTTGCGAAAACGCTCATTCTGTCGCTGGAGTATAGGGATGAAAAGACAACTCCGTCTCCTTGTTCGTTTACGAAAGCGGTCGAAAAGCTTTGATTTCCTCCTGCACCTGTTCCTTTGAATGGATTAAATCGGAGTGTGTCAACCCCTTGAATTCCGTTTCTTAGACGCTTTTCCACAAGCTTTAGATATTCTTGAGATTCTTTTTTGAAAGCCTCTAGTTCTTCTACATGTTTAATAACAAGATCAATGCTTTCTTCAAGAGACTTTGCGTTACCTTTAAGTAGTCTTTTAAGTCGGACTTGTAATCTGATAATGAGTATTAATAATATTAAAACTACGGCGGAAAGTGAAATCAGGCCGATAGATAGGATGTCAGGACTTAAATAAAACATATTAATAAAGTATACAGAACCTTGGTTTTTTTGTATAGTATAGTTATTAACTCGACAAAACACAAAAACATGTCCAAAAGAATTTACCTAGATTATGCCTCCGTTACTCCAATTGACCCCGCAGTGTCTAGGGAGGTTTTTCGAGTGTCCAAAAAATATGTTGCAAATCCATCGTCAATTTATAGAGAGGGAGTAGAATCGGGGGAGTTTTTGGAATCTTGTAGAAAGAGGACGGCTGTGGTTCTTGAAGCACATAGTGATGAAATTGTTTTTACATCTGGCGGAACGGAGTCAAATGCGCTTGCTATCAGAGGTTTAATTTTAGGGTGGAATTCTTCGGAGAGCTGGGACGGCGCCAGTAATCTAAAAATTGACGAAAAAACCGTCAATTTTGATAATAGGTCTGATATTTTTTCTCCAGAGAAATTTGGTGGAAAAATTCCTCACATTATAAGCTCAACAATCGAACATCCATCGATAAGAGAACTTCTATTTTCACTTGAAAAACTGGGGGAGATTGAATTGTCTCTAATTTCTCCAAACGAAGAGGGAATTATAGAGCCAGCAAAAATTGCAGAGGCACTAAAACCAAACACCATATTGGTGACTATAATGTATGCTAATAATGAAATTGGAACAATCATGCCACTGCCAGCCATCGCAAAAAAACTTAGAGAATACAAAAAAGAGCAAGGAAGAACAGAATTTGATATGCCTTTTTTGCATACAGATGCATCGCAGGCTGTTCCCTATCTTTCAATGAGAATTCCATCTTTGCATGTTGATTTGATGACACTAGATGGCGGAAAGATTTATGGTCCAAGAGGAGTTGGTGCTTTGTTTGTGAAGCGAATTGTTCCATTTAAGTTAATCACAAGTGGGGGAAGTCAGGAAAGCGGAAGACGTGCTGGAACAGAAAATTTGCCAGGCGTTGCAGGCTTTACATTGGCACTTGAAAAAGTTGAAAAAGAAAAAGTAAAGGAGTTCAAGAGAATTGAAGCACTGCGCGACATGTTGTTCATAAATTTAAAATCATCAAAAATCGGAAAAAGATTTACAGTAAATGGTTCGACAGCACAAGGCGAAAGACTTCCTAATAATTTAAATATTTGCATTCCAGAAGTCGATGCTGAGTTTCTTGTTTTGACACTCGATGTATTGGGAGTTTGTGTTTCTTCCGTGACAAGTTGTAGAACACTTACTGAAGATTCATATTCGTATGTTGTCAAAGAAATCTCAGGAGACGAGTGTTCAAAATCATCGCTCCGCATAACCCTAGGAAAATACACAACCAAATCAGAGATTATCAAAGCAGGGAAGTTGATTGTGGAAGCGGTGGAGAGGGTGATCTAAGGGTTACTACATGTGTAAACTCCATCCTAGGAATTCACCCCCCCCTCGGGTGGGCTTTCTGCTTCCCGATAATTGGCATATCCGGTGTGTTGTATTGCCCCAGATTAGAGAAAAACGTGAGTTGTCGTCGAAAGACTTTCTCCATAATCCGTGCTATAATACCCCACATATGCCACCATTACATCATTTTACCACCAAAGCCAAGGAAGTGATCAAAAAAGCCCATGAATTAGCCATAGAACGTGGCCAAAATCATGTAAATCCGCTTCATCTCCTAACAGCCCTTGTCGTCCAAGAAGACGGCATTGTTTTGGCCATGCTTGATAAGTTGGAAATTGACACAATTCTTCTTGCCGACAATCTTTTGGAGGAAATTGAGGTAGATGGAGCACCGGCTAACACGATGTCTACATCGTATCAATTATACCTGACACCAGAGCTTGCTCAGGTTATCGAGGCGTCAGGCAGAGTCTCAGCATCCCTTAAGGATGAATTTGTGTCAGTTGAGCACCTACTCCTTGCGCTATTTGACGTCGCTTCATCTGCTCGTGAACTATTGTTTAAATTCAAATTAGAAAAGCCTATGGTTCTTGAGGCGCTTGAATCTCTAAAAGCAACAAAAGGAGCAAATGCAGATTTGGGTCCAAAGAAGATGAAGGCGATAATTAAATTTACTCGTAATCTAACTTCGCTTGCAAGAGAAAATAAACTAGATCCAGTTATTGGAAGAGACGCCGAGATTGCAAGAGTGATTCAAATTCTATCACGTCGAACAAAAAATAATCCGATGCTTATCGGAGAAGCTGGAGTTGGAAAAACTGCCGTCGCTGAAGGGTTGGCAAACAGAATCGCAATGGGAGATGTTCCAGAATCTTTGAGAGACAAAGAGCTTGTGTCACTTGACATGGGTCTTCTTGTTGCTGGTACAAAATATCGTGGAGAATTTGAAGAGCGTTTAAAAAACATTTTAAAAGAAATAGAAAAATCAGACGGAAAGATAATTCTTTTTATCGATGAAATTCACACAATTGTTGGTGCAGGAGGGGCAGATGGTTCCCTTGATGCATCGAATATGTTAAAGCCTGCGCTATCTCGTGGCGAGCTTCATACAATTGGCGCGACAACACTTAAAGAATATCAAAAACATATTGAAAAAGATCCAGCGCTACAAAGACGTTTTCAACCAATTTATATAAATGAACCAACTGAGGAGGACGCAATTGCAATTCTTCGTGGTCTTAAGGAAAAATATGAGCTATATCATGGAGTTCATATTACTGACGATTCAATAATCTCAGCTGTCAAACTTTCTTCAAGATATATTTCAGATAGATTTTTGCCAGATAAGGCAATTGACTTAATAGATGAAGCGGCGTCAGCACTTAAGATTGCACTTGAAAATAAGCCACCAGAACTTGAAGTTGCTCATAGAAAAATCATGCGTCTTGAAATTGAGCGTCAAGCTCTTCTAAAGGAAGCAGAAACCAACAAGACTGCAAAGGCTCGTGTAAAAGAAATCGAAGCTGATATTGCAAATCAAAAAGAGGGAACAAAGGAGACTGAGGCTAAGTGGATTAATGAAAAGGAAACTCTTTCAGATATTAAGGCAATCAAAAAGCAATTAGAATCACTAAGGCAAGATGCAGAAAGAGCTGAAGCTTATGCCGATTTATCAAAAGCGGCAGATATCAGATATGTCAAAATCCCAGCGCTTGAGAAGGATTTGGAGACTAAGATGAAGCGTCTAAAGAAACTACAGGTATTTAGAAGAATTCTAAAAGAAGAAATAACTGAGAATGATATTGCCGGAGTTGTTTCTCGTTGGACTGGAATTCCAGTTTCAAGAATGCTTGAAGAGGAAGCAAGGAAGGTTGCAAGAATTGAAGATGAATTGAAGACGCAAGTTGTTGGACAAGACAATGCAGTTAAAAAAGTCTCTGACACTATCAAGCGCTCTCGTGCTGGTATTAATGATCCACAAAAGCCAATCGGTTCATTTATTTTCCTTGGTCCTACCGGAGTTGGAAAAACAGAATTAACAAAGGCACTTGCTAAGTTTATGTTTGATGATGATAAGTCGCTCATTCGAGTTGATATGTCAGAGTACATGGAGAAGCATTCAGTTTCCAAAATTATTGGTGCGCCTCCAGGATATGTTGGACATGATGAGAGTGCGACACTTACGGACACGGTAAGACATCGTCCATATTCAGTAATATTATTTGATGAAATTGAAAAGGCACATCCGGAGATATTTAATATCTTGCTTCAAGTTCTTGATAACGGTCGTCTAACTGATTCAAAGGGACGGACAGTGAATTTTAAAAATACTATTATCATAATGACATCAAACATTGGTGCTCAGTATATTGATAATATGCAAAGAATCGGTTTTGCTGTTGAGCAATCTGATAAATCAAATTATGAAGATGCAAAGGTGCGTGTGATGAGTGCGCTTAAAGATAATTTCAGACCAGAATTCCTAAACAGAGTTGATGAGATTGTAATATTTGATATATTAAGTCCTGAAGCAATTAAAAATATTGTTAAGATTGAAGTACAAAAAGTTATTGATAGACTTCTTGAAAAGGAAATCAAACTTGTTATCTCTGAGAGTGTTTATGAATATCTTGCCAAGGAAGGATATAATCCTCAATACGGCGCAAGACCACTAAAGCGTTTGATTCAGTCGAAGATTCTAACTAACGTGGCGGGATTGATTATTGATCAAGGTGTACTTAAGGGTGGAACGATTAGCGTTGGAATTGATCCAAAGAATATAGACAATAATGTGGAGTTTACTTTTGATGTGAAGAGGGTGGTGTCTAAAAAGAAGGGCGGACTTGTTATGAGTGAATCTGTTATGGTGAAGTAGAGGGGTGGCGGTGGAATAAGGAAGCAAAGAAGGGGAAGTAAAAAGAAAGTAAAACTTTATTTTTAACCCAAAACGTGTTGTAAACCTGATACAAATATTAATTTTTGTGTTGCAGTTTTTCCGTACACTTTGATGTAAATTTATTTTACTCCTTATTTATCGGGATATTTTTGATATAAAATATTTAAGGTAAAAAAGATTTTTGAAATATCTCGAGAAGTTCGCATTTCTTTAGAATTTCTTTATCGAAACATTATGTGCCAACTGTACAATATCTTTTTTAGCAGTAAAATAATAAAAATTAAATATGAACACGATGGCAAAAGAATTTTCAAACTTACTTCCAAAAAGAGCAAACCAAAACATTTTGTTAAAAAATGATGCTGGTTTTGTCACCCATCAAGAATTGGGGCTTGTTTATAATGGAATAAGGGGTGATTTGCAAGAAATGGACAGCAAGTTTAGTCTCGAATTTGTAGATGTCAAAAAAGATATTAATAAGCTTGATGAAAAATTCACAAAAGAATTTTCAAGTGTGAGGGATAAAATTAGGTCCTCTAGAGAGGAAGCGCATCGAGAACTTATAGAAGTTAAGAATGAGCTGATAGAAAGGTTTGATAGGAGGTTCGATGGTGTGAATATGAGACTTGATGGTGTCGATAGGAGATTTGATGGTGTAGACAGTAAGTTTGATGCTATGAATAGGAGGGTTGGCAATCTTGAGTCGGATGTCGCAATACTTAAGTCAGATGTGGAAGAGCTCAAAACTGGTATGAATATCGTCATAAAATACGTAATGGATATATCAGAACGCCTAAAATAGTAAGGTTGTCTTTTAGCTTGGCCTAAATTTGGAAAAAATCGAGATATCTGCTATGATATCTTTACGCGCAGGTGGCAGAGTGGTCAATTGCATCTGACTGTAAATCAGACGCCTCCGGGCTACGTAGGTTCAAATCCTACCCTGCGCACCAGGTCAAGACAGTGGGTTATCCCAACATTATTAAGTCGGGCCAATATATATATTAAAAACATGTCACAAACTAGATTAGTTAAGGTAGCAAACAAGAAAACTGGTGAGGTATACCACACAAGTAAAAACAAGAAGAAGGTTGAGCGTAAGCTTAAGCTTATGAAATACAGTGCAAAGCTTCGCAAGCACGTGGAGTTTACTGAGATAAAGAAATAATTTTTGTCGAAAGGCATTATAAACAAAAGCCATCCTGCAGGGTGGCTTTTGTTGTGTTTGACAAGTGGGGAATCGGGGATGTCTGGCGGATTTGGTTTACAAAACTTCTGACGGGTGTATATTTATTGACGGAAGGCTCTTTGATCTGTTTGGCGGGTGTCAGATTTTTGTCGAATAGCTTTACCTCATGTCTAACCTCTCATTCCCATGATATCTAACGTAACTCGTTTCCTGACGGACCACTATTTGCTAGTGGTGTCCATAATTCAATTCCTGGTTGTCTTCTCATTCTCTGCCGCAGGGTTTTGCAAACTTTTTGTGGTGTTGAATATGAGCGACAGACTGAAGGCTATGGATAAGCCGTTGCCAAGTCTTTACTTCCTGTTCGTCATCACTTTGTGGACGACGGTTGTCCACCTTTGGTGTGTTCATGAGAGTAAGGACACCACCTTCGTTCTGACCTGCATCGTTTCGATCGCTGCGGTTGTCGTTGCACTTGTGGTGGTATGCCTCCAGGCTTCACCTCGTGGGCAGTACGACGATTGCTAACGCTCTCGATCGCAAAATGGAGGCGGCCCAACATTACGGGTCGCCTCCAATTCTTTTACCAAATTTTAAATTTTTATAATATTCCTTCAATCAATTCTCGAGCTTCTGTGGTTAATTTGCCTTCCTTCTCTCTTTTTTCTAATTCTGCGATAAACTCTGTTTTTGATGATGGCCTTGGACCGTCTATATTTTTTATGCTACGCACGGCGTTGAGTGCTTCGTTTTGAGTCCAAATCATTTCCTCTGGAACTCTGTTCCCCTTATTTTCAATAAACTTATTATACTCCGGAATGATATTTTCTAAGTCGTCAAAAACTATATCAACATTGAAGTCGAGTTTTTGTTCCATTGGAGACGGAGATTCGTGCTCATGATGAGTTTCTTCAAAATCGTCCGCCTCATAAGGTATATGTGGTCGTGGTGCTCCTTCGTGCATAAATTATATTTGTTAGTAAACGTGTTCCATTATTATCCGATGAACAGCTTCATCTATCTCGCCATCCTTTTTCATTTTGTCCAAAACTTTGTGGAGTTCATCTGTTGGAATAGGGTGGGGATGCATTCTTCCAATCTCTATTGCGGTGTTAATTGCGGATTCGTAGCGTTTTGCCATTTCCTCCGTTATTGTACGCTCATATTTTGCTTCCTCCTCTCTGTGATCATACAGCGCCTGATCCAGTCGTCCATACAATTCACTCACATCAAATGTTTCGGGTTTTGTTTGTTTTTCGGCCATTTTTTTGTGATTAACTTATAATCTCTTAATTATAGCAGATGCCTAAGGGGTCTGACCCCGTGCAGAGTGTAAAAAATGTGTTGTAATAATCGTTGATAAAACGCTTCGTCTAAGGTATTATTGTCAATGTGAAAAACGATAAACAAATAATGTTGGCAATTCTCTTCGCAATACTTTCATTGAGTGCATTTACATTCGCACTCGATAGATTTTTGATTGCAAGGGAAGAGGAACAGAATGAATTAAGCGGATTCTCCGTTGATGGAAATTCAATTGCCGTTAGCGGTGATGATATCCAAAATCTTCCAAAGCCTCCCACGGCTCCAGGCACACCAATTCTTCCAAGTCCTATCGATTATACGCACAGCTCAATAAGTTTGGGTGATGGCAGAAGTGTGATTGCAAAGCTAGACACATCAACTACAACAGAAAATACAAACCCTCTCATGTTTACCTCAAGACTATCAATAGTTGATTCAAAAGGTGTTGCAAAGGAGATTTACAAATATAAAGATTTGGGATCATATCTTGTGGTTCACAAATTAAGTTCTGATAAAAACAGATTGTATTTTTATGCTAGACCAGATGGATTGGGTGGATATTATGTATTGGATCAAATATTTGCAAGAAAGTTTTTTGTTTATAATTTCAAGACTAATAAGATGAATCAAATCATAGTCAAAAATTCTACAAAATTAAATATGCAACAAATTGAGGATATTTCAGATGATGGAAACATTGTCGCATTCACAAGAGAAAAGACCGCCGTATCAAAGGGTGGTTCATATAGAGTGGTCGTTGCTGTTTATTATATCAAAGAAAACAAGACATTCGATTTACCAAGCTGGGAGAATGAAGGCTACACAATTGCAGGCGGAGCAAAGTTTGGGGGTAATAATAAAATAACATATCAGACCGCTTGGAATAATCCAGATAATGAACATATTCAGACTGTGGAGTATGATCTAAGTAGTAAGACCGTTAAAGTATTGAAGAGCGAGTAAGGGAAGGTGGGGAACAGGGTGAAGGTCAAATGGCTTTGTCTATATAAATAAAGCCTAATTAAAAAATGCCAAATAATTGGCTTTTTGCCTAAAATAGATTAAGATAGAGGAACAAAACCAAAGCATCCTTGTTTAACCTAGGGTTTTGATAAGAGCAACATTACGGGCCTATAGTTTCAATGGTAAAACGACGGTCTCCAAAACCGCAGTTCGAGGTTCGAGTCCTCGTGGGCCCGCAAAAATAACGAATGCAATGAGTATATTTTTGCAGGGTGCCGACGGCTTGGCCGCGGCCCCGCTAACAAGAGTATGGATCAGGTCTTATTAAATTAGTTATAAAATATAGTAAAAATGGTTACTAAATTTCCAGAACGTACAAAAAAGGATATGGATAACTGGTCATATTTTTTTCATGCAGCCGACCAGTGGAGGGAAGCTTGGTTAATCATGCAGGAGGATAAGTCTAAAAATAATTCTTGGTTGTTTTATGTCGAATCACATATTTTATATTTTTCTCTTGAATTATTTATTAAGTCTATTATTTCATATCACATAAATGATTTTGATGCAAAAAAGGAATTGTTAGGACACAGTGCTACTAAAATAATAAATAAATATAAAAATATTGTTAGTATATTTAATAAAATAGATACAAATAAAGTATTAGTAAATCTTATAAAGGAATATGAAAATACTCTATCTACGCGTTTTGGAGATACAGGAGCTATGTGTGATGGTGGTGATGAGAAATTAATAATAGATACTATTGATGAATTACGTGAATATATGTGCCGACAAACTGGTTTGAGGTCTATCCTAATAACTTAAAAATATCAAACCAGCGAAAGTGTCTCTTCTTCTGCGGGTCTTGATTGGTCATGTGCCCAGCACGAACCGGCCTGCCAACAAGAGCATAGCTCGAGTTTCACCAAATATGCTATATTTAACGCATGCCTCACTTCAACATCTACAACAAATCATCAGAAGATATGTCCGAAACAGCGGATAATTCCGTTGATATTGTCATCTTTGCCCCGCCATATAACATCAACACCCCATACGATGATATCGAAGACTCAGACTTCAAAGGTTTTGAGGAATACAAAAATCTACTAAATAAAATAATAAAAGAATCAGCCAGAGTCTTAAAAGATGGCGGTATATTTTTAAATGAATCGGCTGACACAATTTGTTCAGGAAGTAAGATGATTGCACTTTCCGGATTGATTCAAAAGCTATGTCTTGAAAATGGTCTCAGTCTCCAATCAAGGAATATAAACTTCATGAATTCCAAAGAGGGAATTGAGCTAACTGATATGGAACACAATTGGTCAGATAATTACTACACAGAAGAAGACGCTCATTCCGTTTGTCATCAATGGTTACTATTTAAAAAAGGTCAAACGAAATTTGATTTTGACAACAATAAGGTTTTCTACGTTGATTATCCATCAGATGAAGATGGTCATCCTTGTCCATTTTCTCCAGAACATATAAAAATATTTTTAAACATTACAAACTTCAAAAGCGGAATGAAAGTACTTGAACCATTTATGGGCACTGCAAGAATGGGAGAGGAAGTAATCAAAAGAGGCGGAGAGTATATTGGTTATGAACTAGCAGAAAAGCACTTCAAGACCGCAGAAAATAGGCTAAGTAGCATAGCGTAAGTTTCTATAATATAATAGCAATATGAAGAAAAAATACTTAATTATAGGTGTAATTATTGTTGTTATTTTAGCTGTTATCATAGAAACTCCCAATAAACAAACAGGACCAATCAAAGTTGGATTTCTAGGTGCCCTAAGCGGAGACTTGGCATCTCTCGGTGATGAGGCAAAAAACTCCACAGAACTAGCAGCAAAGGAAATAAATGCGGGCGGTGGTATCAATGGAAGAAGTGTTGAAATTACATATGAGGATGGAAAGTGTTCAGGTATCGATGCAACTTCGGCTACAAAGAAATTAGTTGAAATAAATAAAGTAAAAATAATATTTGGTGGAACATGTAGTAGTGAAACTTTGGCTGCCGCACCTATAACTGAATCGTCAAAAACTCTATTGTTTACATCGTGGGCATTGAGTCCAAAAATAACAGTGAACAATAAATTTGTTTTTAGAAACGCTCCATCAGATACAAGTGGTGCAAAAGCTATTGCTGATCTGGCCTATAAAAATGGTGTTAGAAAAATATCAATAATAACCGAAAATACAGATTACGCATTAGGTTTTGAACCTGTCTTTATAGACGAGTTTGAATCTTTGGGAGGGCAGATTGTTGATAAGGAATCATTTAATACCGATAATAAAGATTTAAGATCCGTTGTTTCAAAAACGTTAATAAATCAACCAGATGCGGTACTTATTAATGCGCAAGGATCAAATACTGGTTTTGTCGCTAAGGCATTAAGCGATTTTGGTAATCGCAGTCCACTATATGGTAATGTCTTTTTTTCTGATACAAATGTGCTAAAAAATTACGGCTCCTATTTAGAAAATGGCTATATGAGCGAACCTGCAGATCTGGATAGTAATAATGTAAAGGTCAAAAACTTCGTCTCATCTTATGAGAAGAGCTTTGGTTCTAAACCACAATATCTGTTTTGGGCGGCTGCAAGTTATGACGCTGTAAATATATTTGCTGAAGCTATAAAGAATGTAGGTGATGATTCGATTAAAATCAAGGATTATATTCATAACATGAAAGAGTATGATGGTGTTCTTGGAAAATATAGTTTTGACAAGGATGGAGATGTAGTTGGAATTAAGTTTGATAATAAGCAGATAGTTGGCGGTAAGGTGCAGTTGATAAAATAACTTTAAAGAGTATAGCTTAATTTGTGTTCAGTTTAAAATTATGTAATTATAAAGGCAATATGAATTGGGCAAAAAACATTACTAACATGGAAGAGGGAAATTACCGTACAATAAACGGTAATGCAAATGAATTAATTGCCATTGGACGATGTATTAAGGCAGGATTTGCTTGTTCTAAAGTGGAGGTAACAAATGGACGATATGACGCAGTTATTGATCCTGGAAAAGGTAAAAGGCTTCTCCGTGTCCAAATTAAGGGAACAAGCAGTGGAAGTGTTGGCTTCACAGGTGGCGGTAGAAGCGGTCAACAAATCAGTAGGGTGGTAGCGTCAAGAACATACAAGTATTCTAAGGAAGATTGTGATCTTATACTTGCTGTGGACAGTAATAATGGTGATTGTTATATAATTCCAATTGAGGATATTCAGAACTGGGGGACAACAAAAGCTTTGTCTAAACTTCAGGATTACAAAGAAAATTGGAATCTTTTGGAGGGAATTGTTGAGAGCGTTAATTAGTAATTCATAGCCTTCATCATTTGTTTCGCAACAGCTTCCACAACAGGGACACTAACTGAGTTTCCAAATTGTTTATATAATGCTGAGTCTGCTAATGGTGGTAACCTGTAAGTGTCAGGAAATCCTTGAATTCTTGCACACTCTAGGGGTGTAAGCTTTCTAATACCCTTCTTATCTTTAATAATTGGGACATTGTGACCACCCATCCCCATGTTTGCAGTAAGGGTAGGGCATACACCTTTTTTGTTTTCACGTACATACTGCCTTCTCCATTGGTAGACACTACCTTCTTTTACATGGTCCTTAAGCTTATCGTATAGAGGTTTACCGTTATAGTAATACTTCTCTGGAACATTATTTTCTAGTATATCTTTTATTTTTACTGTAAGTTTAACAGGCTCAGGGAATTCAAATTTATCATGATAGTTTTTGTTTTTGAAACCAACAATATAAATTCTCTCTCTGTTTTGGGGAATGTTTCCATATTCCATACTGTTTAATACCTTAGATTTAACATGATAACCTAAGTCTTTAAGTGTTTTTTCAATAACCTTGAATGTATTTCCGTCATCGTGGCTTTTAAGATTTTTTACATTCTCAAGTAAGAAACCTTCAGGCTTATGTGCGTCAATAATTCTAGCAACATCAAAAAATAAGTTTCCTCTTTTTTCATCATCAAAACCTTTTCTGTAACCAGCAATTGAGAAGGCCTGGCAGGGGAATCCACCTAATACAAAATCAAACTTTGGTAAGTCATCTATACCAATTTTACGTATATCTTCAACTATCATCTTTGAATCCTTAAAATTTAGATCATAAGTATCTTTACATTTTGCTTCAAAGTCATTTGCAAAAACTGTTTTAAAACCTGCATTTTCGAATCCAAGTCTTATACCTCCAACACCGGCAAACAAGTCTATGGTTCTAAAACCATGTTTAACTTTCTTTTCTGGTAATATTTGTGGGTCATTGTTAATTTGTCTAATAACCTCAACAACCACACCTCTAATTTCAACGTCTGTGCGGAATAGGGGACTCATGTGTATATTTCTCGGCTCAAGACGGAACCTATTTTTCTCTCTGTATATTTTCTTTAGTGTAGCCTGATCTTCATCAATTATTGCAACAACGGTTTGGCCATTTTCTGCTACAGATTGTTGTTTAATTATTACTATATCACCATCAAAAATGCCCTCATCAATCATGCTGTCTCCGACAACCTTAAGAGCGTAGTATCCTTTTGGCGATTTAATTTTGTCACTAACAATCGATATTGTATCAATAAAATTTTCAATTACTTCAATTGGAGATCCAGCCGCTATTCTACCTTGTATTGGGATATCAATTATGTGTCTGTTGTTTCTGGTTTCTATGCTTCTAGCTGTATTTTCCGACTTCGATAAATAACCCTTCTCCTTGAGTGAGTTTATGTGCTCATGTATTGTGGAAACAGCCTTGAGCTTTAGCTTCTTCCTGATCTCTTCTATGGTAGGGGAAATGCCATTCTCATTCTTATATGAGTTTATATAGTCAAGGACGTTTTTTTGTTTTATTGTTAGATTTTGCATTTAATTTATTTTGCTACTTTATAATTATAACCGAATGAAAACCGAAAGAGTAGGCAGTTATCCACAGTTTTGGGATTTTCATTTGAGAGTATTCTACTAAATCAAGATGATGTTTCTATAAAGATTTTCTAAAATAATTTGGATAGTGTCTATTAATTCCTCATTACCAAGTTTGAGAGTTCTTGATTTTTTGGTAACAGCTCACAACCTTGAGTGAACCTGTGGATAACCACTCACCCAAAATAAGGATAATTTGTTAAAATAGAGATAGCAATGAGAGGACAATTAAGTACAGAAAGCAGACTCAAAATCAGTGTCACGAGGTTAACAAATA
>CAINHC010000036.1 GCA_903848795.1 uncultured bacterium
GATATGAATTCTACATACTCTGGATTCTCTGCACAAAACATACAACTTGCTATCCCTGAAGCTGTTTCAACATCATCAACTGGATTCCTTACACTAAGTGATAGACCAATTCTGGCGACGGTTGTGAATGCGGTGAAGGAGTTGTATGCAAAAGTTATGAGTCTATTCGATGGTACAGGTACCGCTAAGGTAAAAGAGCTTTGTATTGAAGATGTTTGTGTTACAAAACAACAATTAAAACAATTAATGCAAAATCAGAATATAACGCCCGCTGTATCTATTGGGGATAATGTAATAGATTCAACTCGAATATCTAATACCAGTTCCTCAACTCCAATGTCAACTTCCACCTCAACTCCCACGTCAACCTCCACAAACGCAACCACAAACACAACCACAACATCTGCATCATCAGATATAATTAATATTGACGAAAATATATCACCAGAATCTTCGCCTAAGGTTATTGATGAAAATTCACCCACAAAGCAACCAGACGCACCGAAGCAATCCGACGCATCGAAGCAACCAGACGCGCCAATCCAATCGGATGTACCTGCTATAGCACCTATGCTATAATATTTATATGAGTTTTGTTAAACCTGAAAAAACATTACACGACATGAATATTGCAGAAGGTATGACTGTTGTGGATTTTGATGCGGGGGCTGGATATTTTACAATGGCACTTGCAAAAAAAGTTGGTCCATATGGGAAAGTGTATGCAATAGATACGAGAGCAGATTTGCTAACCAGAATTGCAAATGAAGCGAAGCTTTTTCATCATAAAAATGTAGAGGTTTTGAGAGGGGATATAGAATCGCCAAATGGATCTGGTTTGGTAAATGAAAGTGCGGACAGAGTAGTCATTGCAAATACGCTATTTGTTTGCGACCATCCAGAAAGGGCCGTCAAAGAAGCTGTTAGAATTTTAAAAAAGAAGGGGAAAATTGCCGTGATTGATTGGGTCGACTCATATAATCACTTTGGTCCACATCCAGATTGTATAATTCCAAAAGAACACATCATCTCTTGGTTTGATAGGGAAAATATGATTCAAGAAAGAGAATTCGATGCAGGAGACTATCATTACGGCCTAGTGTTTAAATTTAAAGATTAAGTTATAATATTTATATATGGATAAATCATCAAGCCCATTTCAAGTGATTCTCATCGGAGTATTCATTTTTGCAGCAGTTGTTGGTGTGATAATATTTGCGGCATTCACTAACTCATCGAATAACTCGGTGGTTAAGGCTGTAGTTTGGGGAACAGAGCCTGAAGCAGATTTTAAAAATCTTCTGGAAACAATAGACCCTCAGAAAAAAGTAATGGATGTTACTTATGTTCAAAAAAATGTTGATACTTATGAATCAGAGTTTGTGAATGCTTTAGCTGAAGGTAAGGGTCCTGACATCGTAATGATAGATGATTCGAAGTTATTTTCATGGAAAGCAAAACTTCAACCAATTTCATTTAAAACCCTACCCCAAAGAACATATACTGATACTTTTATTGATTCGGCAAATATTTTTGTAACAGCTGATGGAATTTACGCTCTTCCTTTTAGTGTCGATCCATTGATGATGTATTGGAATAAAACAATGTTCAATGATGCCGCCATAGTTTCTCCTCCAAAAACGTGGCAACAATTGACATCTGATATTCCAAGTCTGACACAGAGAACCGATCGCTCTGAAATTATTAAATCAGCGGTGGCACTCGGAGAATCATCAAACGTCAATCATTCCAAAGAAATTTTTATTAACTTAATGCTACAAGGCGGAAATGATTTAATAGAATTTGATCAGGGTGTTAAGAGATATGTTTCCACTGTGGACACTCCATCAGCAGAAGGTGTGAATGTACTTGAGGGATCTACAAATTTTTACACATCTTTCTCAAATCCTAACAATGAAAGATATTCTTGGAATAAGTCGCTTGTAAATTCCAGAGATGCGTTTGTCGCTGGCAATTTGGCAATGTACTTTGGTTACGCAAGTGAATATCCCATTTTGCAAAGGAAGAATCCTAATTTAAATTTTGATGTAGCCTTGATGCCGCAAGATGAAAATAAGGCAATGAATGTCCAATCTACCTCATATGCGAAGATAAAAGGATTGGCCCTTGTAAAGCAGTCTAGAAATCAAGCAGCGGCTATCGTGGTTATGACGCAATTAGTATCATCTCAAGCACAAACTGAATTAACTAAAATAAATAATTTGCCTTCAGCTAGAAGAGATTTGCTTGCTGCATCTTCTGGAACAAACACTTACAGTGATATATTTGCTAGAGCAACCATTCAATCAAAGGCATGGTTAGATCCAAATTCGGTAATGACAGACTCAATGTTTAGAGAGTTTATTGACCAAATAACAACTGGAAAAGTTTCAAGTAGTGAAGCAAGAAATGGTCTTAATCAAAAAATGGAAAGCTTGATATCGAGTTCAAATCCAAATGGATCAAATTAGCTTGGCTAAGATTGGTTCAGAAGGGATTTAATGTGTTATAATATAACAAATCAAAATGAAAAAAAACAACTTTTATAAAATATTCTCATCTTGTATCTCGTTTATACCCACCGTGAAGATTGTTGCTGTGATGGCGCTCGTTGCGATTTTTAGCCCGATATACACATATGCGCAGTCATTTAATCCAGTATCTAATATTCTATCTGGATGCACAAAGTCCGGTGCGTCATGCGGTTGGAAGGATTTGATAAATTTGATAAATGCTATGGTTCATTATGGGGTTCAATTGATTGGCATGTTGTTTGTACTGGTCCTTCTCTATACTGGTTTTATGTATTTGACCTCAGGTGGAGATGCAGGAAAAGTTAAAAAGGCGAGGGATATGATTAATAAAATGATGTGGGGTTTGATGTATACACTTTGTGCCTGGGTTATTGTATACTTTATACTACAGAAATTGGGTGTTGATCCAATATTTTATAATGGCATAATATGATAGTTTGATAAGTCAATAAAATGAAAAAAAATAAATTAATTTTGAACATAGTTATCGGAGCCGTAATGTTAGTTGCGGTATTCGGTCTAAATTTTGTGAACATATTCCAAGGGAACATTGTTCACGCAGCTACGACCGTCAATGACACAAATGGAAAAATTACTAATCCATTAGGTGGCACAACAACGCTTGATCAAGTTTTGAATCTTATTATCACTACAGTTCAGGTTATCGCTGGAATCTTATCTGTTGTGTATATCATCCTTGCTGGTTTGAAATTTGTTTTGGCCGCTGGAGATCCTGCCAAGATTACAAAAGCAAGAGCTATGCTTCTATATGTTGTTATCGGTATTGCTATAATTTTTGGTGCACAAGCAATTTCTATTGTCGTTAGAGCTACAATTACACAGGTTGGTAGTGGGCAATAGGATTGGTGTAAGGTTGGCGAGCAAATGTGCTATGAGTATGTGGTGTGGTGAGGAATCTGAGGTGGGATGATTGAATTGTATTATTAGTTTAATTTATAAAAATGGATTTAAATAAAAATTCTTTAATGGCGCAAACGGCGAATGTAACTGACTTCAGAAGTCTGGTTTCTAGTTTAATAGATATAATTAGAGGATATATTGTACCTTTTATTATTTCATTAGCCTTGTTGGTTTTTTTGTGGGGCGTTTTTAAAACTGTAACATCAGGTGCGGATCCTAAAAAAAGACAAGAGGGAATCGCCTTTATTACCTATGGGATTATTGGATTGGCTGTGATGATTTCTGTTTGGAGTTTGGTGTATCTATTGACGACAACCTTCTTTTCTGGAGGATTATTAATTCCTCAACTTAATTAATAAATATTGATACTAATTAACTAACATGCTAAATACTTCAAACGGTGCAAGGGGATTGATACCATTCTTGATAGGTTTTATAAATAATTTTATAGCATTCATATTAGTATTAACGGTCTTAGTGTTCCTTTGGGGAATTTTTAAATTAGTTTTTTCAAACAAGGACTCTAAGGAAAGAGAACAAGCTAAGGGTTATATTGTATGGGGAATTGTTGCATTGTTTGTGATGATATCTATATGGGGATTGGTCAACTTATTGATATCGTTCTTTGGTTTTGGTGCAACGGGAGCAATGGTCCCAGGTTTCCCGGCGCCTACACTCTTTTAGAATCCGCGACAGCTCCGCGAGTCTGTGATTCCGTGAATCGACAACGGCTCCCTAATTCCGCGAATCCACAACTTTTTTGTTGACTATGTATGTAACTTTCAAATAGTGATGTATAATAGTATTAAGTGACATTCAGTTACTTATATAAAAGATAAGCTTATCATTTAATAAAAATAATTTAATTATGAACACTGCACAACCTGGAATTAGCGGTCTATATGCGTTACTCACACAAGTGAGTGACTTCACAACCAGGCTTATTCCTTACGTTATAAGTCTTACGGTTCTGTTTTTCCTATGGGGTATCTTTAAACTAGTTTTCTCATCAAAGGATTCTGAAGCTAGAGCAGAGGCTAGAGGATACATCATTTGGGGTATTATTGGTCTTGCTGTCATGGTATCTGTTTGGGGATTAGTAAATCTTCTAACAAGTACATTCAGTTTGAATCAAAACGTTCCTCAAGCTCCTGGAGTACCAGCAGCGGGAGGATCAATTCGTCTTCAGTAGCGAAGAATTTTGTAGCAAGAGAATAATATAAAATAATTATGGGAAATATACCTCCAGCACTTCAAACTCTTATAAGTAATATCAATAGATATGTAATTAACCCACTCATTGTTTTGGGATTCGCTGTAGCAATGGTGGTTTTCTTATGGGGTGTGTTTAACTATGTAAGAGGAGCTGGTGATCCAAAGGCAAGAGAGACAGGTAGAAAACACATATTATGGAGCGTTGTCGGGCTTGCAATAATGTTCACCGTTTTTGGTATAATGACGGTTATATCAAATAGCGTCGGCGGACCAACGGGGAGCATTATGAATATTAGGAAGCTTTAGCGGGGTCAGGCGATCCTCGATCGTGGTGTCGACCGCCCCATACGTGGGGCGAAAAACGTGTCGTAATATTCAAACAAAAAACACAGGGGTACCCTGTGTTTTTTGTTTGTTGGTGGGCGAGGAGGGACTCGGTCTCTACGAGACCAGTATACCTTTGCGGTTTTATCGAATCCTTCGGATTCTCAAAACATCGCAAAGCTTTTCTCGTCCCTCACAGAGACGCCTCAAGTCATCTCTTCTCGCCATATTAAACAAAATAGACAGCACGGAGATAAACTCCGCACTGTCTATTTGTTTGTGGGCGAGGAGGGACTCGAACCCTCAATCCTTACGGAACTAGTTCCTAAGACTAGCGCGTATACCAATTCCGCCACTCGCCCATATTTTACGATTCTTCAAGTTTTTGGTCACTTGATTTTAAGAATTTAACAGCCTATGAATTAGAGCTTTATGCCTTACTTCATAGAGTTTTAAACTCTTGTCCGCCCGGTAGGATTCGAACCTACGACCGTTCACTTAAGAGGCGACTGCTCTACCAACTGAGCTACGGGCGGATATGTTGATAATGGTATCAAAAAAACATATTTTATACAACCATAACTATACACCATAACTAACACCATAACTATACACCATAACTATACCCTTTAGCCATACAGCTCTATACGGTAACTCTATGCGATATGTTGACTCTGTGGTGTAAATAGAAATGAAAAGGGTGGGGGCGCCGAAGGCACCCCCACCCGAGGGGTTTGAATCATTTGTTATAGGCGAGGAGCTGGATTCTTTGATCCTGCGTCACAAGCCCTCTGGACTCTCAGTAATCGATAGACATGCGTTCTTGCATGCGCTGTAACCTTTCCTTACCCTTCAGACCCCTTAAGGATGAGTCTTTGATTATCAGTACAGTTGCCCAGTCGTTGACAATAGGTAGGTTTGAATACAGATCGATAACTGGGCGTGTAGCCCATTCCTGCCCGAGCTTTTGTTTCTTTGCAAGACGTGTGGCAGCGTTGTGTTTTGTGTTGGTAACACCACTGCCGCTATCTGCACAAAGGAACCTGTAGACTCGTCCTGTTGTTGTGGTCACTATAACGAGCGATCCAAAAGGGGCGACTTTTTCATTGACGCCAGCGACACCAATGGTATTGGTTTTCGCCTCTTGCAGTTTGATGCCCGTTTTCGTGTCTCCATTCAGTGTTCCGGAGTCACAGTTGCGTTCATGTTTGTTGAAGTTTGTTACGCGAGCTGGCACGTAACAAATCTGAACCGAACTATCAATCTCGGAGTTGTTGCTGTTGTGATTATTGCTATTGTCGTCACCTCTGGCATTTCCACCAAATTGGATTGTGATAACTACTGCAAATATTGCAACTTTAACATTCTGTATATTTCCATTACCTCGATGCGCTAGCATCGGTCAATTATTGTATGGATTTCTGATATAATCTACGAATGGTAGAGCATATCTATAAACGTCACAACAAAAACCTCCTGATATACCACTTGGTATGTCCTGCAAAGTACC
>CAINHC010000037.1 GCA_903848795.1 uncultured bacterium
CATCAACTACAGGGGGGGGGGAGGGGGAGGGGGACAGGACATCAGCTATAGGAGATAGGTGAGTGTGCGGGAAGGATGCAGCGCATCAACCACAGGGGGGGGGGGGGCTGAGTAGCGGTCAGTGGCGATGGTCAAGGGTAGTGTCATGGATGGCGTTAGGGGTTGCGTCGGTGACTACAATGGCGTGATGTGGTGTGGTACGAGGAGTAATTATTTGTGCAATCTAATAAATTGCCAGATTTTGTGTGCTAGTCTTCTTGTAATAAAAAATGGGGGAGCAGGAAGATTGTTAATTTTCCAGACCCTTCTCTGCTCTATCCAGCCTGTAATTCTGTGACCTAGGCTACTAGCGCTTGTACCGCCGTCTCTCATGGTTACTAGAATCTCTGGCAGATATTTTACTTTTATTTTATAAATTTTTAGTAGACGAAATGTTAGCTCATAGCAAGCTGAAATTGCAAGGGTTGTATCGAAAATCCGGTTGTCCTTTTCTATAAGTTTTTCATAAATCTTTCGTCTAACAAAAAAAGTTGGATGGGGGATACTCCAGCCCCAATTTAGTTTTTCTTCCGCATACTCTCCGGCCTTCCAGTATCTGGTTTGCTTATTGATATCGTTATTGTCGACATAAGCCAAGTCACCGTAGACGGCGTCAACTTCAGGATTGTTTGCGAAAACTTGAACGATTTTGGACAGGACATTCGGGCTATAAAAGAAGTCGTCTGAATTTAAAATTCCAACAATATCGCCCGTTGCCATTTTTATACCCTTGTTCATTGCATCAAATATTCCCTTATCTGGTTCTGAAATTAGTTTGATATTTAGAGCTGGAAATTTATTTTGATATTTTTTAACAATTTCTTGTGTGCCATCAGTTGATGCCCCATCAATTATTATGTATTCAAAATTCGAGTCTTGCACCAGTGCTGGATAATTTTGCATCTGTGTAACAACACTATCTAGAGTGTCTTCTAGAGTTTTGGCGGAGTTGTATGTAGGGGTGATTAGGGTGAGGTTGGGCATATTATTGATAAGTTGCCAATACAGCATCGGTGTCATCCAAATTAAGTTCGCTGATAGATTCTAGTTTATAATTCAGTGAGCGTAATAAATTTAAACATTCCTTGTGAACCCCTGTATTGTGTGTGGCTAAAAAGACGGTAGGGTGATATTTTTCCAACATTCTTTGTCCTCCTGTTAATACATCAAATTCAGCTCCTTCGACATCCACCTTCATTAGATTTGGAGGTGTTATGATTTCATCATCTATCAGACTGTCTAAATCAAAGGTTGGTACCAATAACGCCCCATGCTTTTTTGACAGTGAGCCTGTTGCTGCATGATCACCGTCGTCAAAATACATGAGATCCTTTTTGTTCGATACCGCTCCTGAGACCACTGTTGAGTTTATACACTTGTTAATCTCAATGTGCCTCTTTAGATAATTCAAATTTTTTGGTGCTGGTTCAAAGGCATAAACTTTACCTGTTGAACCGGTTAATTTCGATGCTATTAAAGAGTAAAAACCTACGTTAGCACCGATATCAAATACAACATCGCCCTCTCTAATTTTGCTGGCAAATAATATCTGTTGGTCCTTTTCATATGTTCCAATCCAATAGGTATTAACCCCTGATCCTTTTATCCATTTTAGTCCCTTCAATATTCCTTGAAAGATGGGTAAAATTGTATTTTTTGGAATTAGCTTCAAGGGGAGTCTGAGAGTTGTGCCTACAATTGTTTTATTTGAAATTTGTGAGAAGTCTAGCATATCATTTATTTTATTTATTGATGAGTCTCTTTATAATCTTTCCGATGAAAAATCTCCAGAATGGGTAATTGTCTCTCTGTGTTATCTTATCAGATTCTACACTTCTTTCAATCGTTGGTGGTTCCACAAGGGGGAAGTCCAGATTGAATGATTTCATGTTGCTGAATTTACTCACCCTTCTTGTGTGTGTTGAGTCATTTTGGCTGAATCCTATGTTGGTAATTAGGTTTACTGAAGGCATCACAGATAAAAAGTTATTGATTAGACAAGTGAGTGTCCATTGATAATCCCATGTATCTATCTTGTTCGCATAGACATTGTTAAAAATTGATGTCCAATAATAAACGTCTTTTGTATTTTTGAATATTTTCTTTAGATTACCTTCCCTCTTTATTTTAGGCCATGATTCTATTTGAACGTCATATTTATTCCATACCCTGCGCCATGTCGCCCATCCCCAGATGTGTGGATATCTTGAAAAATAATAACTATATTCATTTTTTACTTTTCCAAATTGAAAATTGTTTCCGCTAATCATTCCAATTTTTTCTTCGTCTCTATATTTTGCCAGCATTTCCTCGCAGAATTTGAAGAATGACTCATTGGGTAGACAATCATCTTCTAAAATAATACCTTCTTCTACATTTTCAAAAAACCAATCTATTCCAGACGATACTCTTTTTTTGCAACCTAAATTTATGTCTGAATAGTTTTTAAACACTTCACAGTCCCAATCTACTAAATCGATTATTTTTCTAGTTTCTTCACATTTGAGATCTTCTAAATCCTTATTTGCTCTTGGTCCATCAGCTACAACATATAATTTTGAAGGTCTAATTTTTCTAATCTCATTAAAAACCTTGGCCGTTACATCAGGGCGATTAAATATTATAAATAAAATTGGAGTTTTGAATCTTGATTCCATATGTTTATATTATATGTATTTACAGATAAAGAATAGGGTGCGAACTAGTGGGTTTGGGACCGGTAGTTTATTGTCTCTCATTTCCTTAAGATATAAGTCATTATTTAAGTCACCAAGAGAGTCTCCTCGTTTCATAAAAATTGTTGAAGAAACTGGTATATATTTAAACTTAGCTTCTTGTTTATTTGCTATTCTAACGAATAAATCTAGGTCTCCACATATTCTAAATTTATTATATTGCAAGCCTCCAACTAAATTATAAATTCTCTTGGAAAAAATAATGCTTGGTTGTATGGCGGGGATGCAGCCATGTTTTAGAAAGAATTTTCCAAATCTTCTACCTTTTCCAAATTCAGTATGTTGATCTTTTATAAAAAAGTATTTACCATCAGAATAAATAAAATCAATATTTGATTTGACAGCTTCAGAGTACATCAACTCAAATCCATCTTTAATTATTCTGTCATCAGAATTTACCCATGTAAACAAATCTCCTGACGCCGCCATGAAGCCTTGGTGAATTGCTCCGTACATTCCAGTTTTTTCTGTTTGTTTTAATAATCTCACATGAGGGTATCTTGATATTATATTTATCGATTCATCATTTGACCCTCCATCAACAATAATGTGTTCAAAGGGTATATCTAGTAACATAACCGACTTGATGTTGTCCTCTAGGTATTTGCCATTATTTAAATTAGGTGTGATTATGGATAACATTTTAATAGTGAATAAGTTTAATTAGATATCGCTTAACTTTTTTAATGTTTTTGGTTATATAATTTTCTTGAATAGATATCGGTCTTCTTCCAGTTTGCTTAATAAATTCATCTTCTAGTTCTTTTATATGCCAAATTTGTAATGGCTCGAAGAATAATATACCATGCTCATCAAATAATTTTTTGATTTCTTGTAGGTGCCAGGTGGGCTTTAAATCTTCTGCTGTTTTTAGTGAATCTACACCCTCTATCCACTCTGGTTTTACTTTAGATAGTTTTGAGATATCACAATCTAAAGAGTGTGAATATGCAGAATTTATCGATATGTAATCGTTTGGTTTTTTAACTAATTCAGTGCAACGATATAATATTTGCTTGAATTGAGTTTTATTCCAAGATAGCCATTGTAGGTGAATAATTGGTAGGCTATCTATCTTTTTGCAATTATTTAGGAAAGCTGGTGGTACCCTGGCTACGTGGTCGTTTATTATAATTTCCTCTCCATAATTTGTTGCTCCGTCATCTAGCCAAGCGGCTCTTTGGTAGTTTCTGTACCAAACGCCAGTGTCATTGTAATACTCTGTAGATTTCCAAAGCTGTATCCATGGAAATCTGAAACTATCTCCAACTTTGAAATCAGTTTCATTTAAAAACTTTTCAAATAGTTTTGGTGGTATGTACTCATCTGCATCTAGAGATATTATTAAGTTGTTATCACCAAATTGTCTGGCTGTCTTCAGTAGATCCCACCTAACTTGATTGGAGTGCCCATCTCTTGGGTTGTCGATAATGATAACCTTTGGAAATTTTTTATATATCTCCATTGAACCATCGGTTGACATCTGGTCTGCGATGATTATTGTGTCACAATATTTAGATATTACGTTTAAAGTAACGGGCAGTACATCAGCCTCATTCTTGACCGGCATTAGACATATTACTTTTGGTCTTTTCATTTTGTTTACTTCTTCAATATCTTCTTTAGCTTTCTGTATATTAGTAATGTATATCTATTATACAGCATTTTCTTGATTCGATTTACTAGGTCAAAATATAGCCTTCGGGGTTTGTTGGGGAAGGGGTTTTGAATAACATCTTTATATATATCAACAATCTTAGATATTTGATTTTTTAACTCGTACATTTCACTGAATCTCTTTTTGGCCTCTGAAGAACGGAATTTGTAGTACTCCTTATCCTCCATCAGCTTCTTAAGTTCGGCGGCGTAGTCCTCGATTTTATCAAGAACTCTTCCACCCTCACTGATACATTCTATGTGGCCATTTGCGTAAGATGATGAGTGGCTTACTATGGGTAGTCCGAAATACATCGCTTCCGCAATAGCAGCTGAATTTACTTCGCCATCTTTTCTGCCATGAGAAAATACATCCAATGTTGATACAAAATCATATATATCATCTTGAGTTTCGGCGTATGGTAAAAATATAATATTTTTGATATTTAAATCTTTTGCCTGCTTTTTATACAAGTCACTACCATTCAGCATTAAAAATACTGTGTTCTCATTTTCAATCTTTTTGTATGCATCAAGTGGAATAGGGGAGTAAATCCAGTCATCTTTTCTTTGATGAAAACCATATATAAATTTATTTTCAATATTCAATTTTTCCCGTAATCCCGCATACTTCTTTCTTGGAATATCAAGAAACGTTGATATAACTTCAACTCTACTTGCATCACCACCTTTTTTGACCCATTGGTCTGCTGACCATTTTGAAATATGTAATACTCTAGAAATATTATATTGATTATCAACCCCAGCCAGTAGATGTAATGAGTCCACTATGGGAGTACTTCTGATTTTTGTAAAAGGATATTCTGGGTAACCGCCTCTGCCTGTTTGAATGATGTCATAATTATTTTCATCAAACTTTTCCCAAAAATCTGTACCCACCCAATCATGGGTAGGGGAATTTATATCCTTTGCCTCAATATTAAACTTAATTAAGTTGACTTTACTTCTCTCCATAAATTGCACACGTTCTGGATCGGTGTTCAGGTGTTTATAATCACTTCCAATATATGGAGCCGAATCGCAATAAAAATAATCAACACTAAAATACTCAGTTGGTAGATTGACCGCTAAAACTTGAAGAAATTTTTCAGTTCCACCAGCAGATAATCCGCCAAACTTGATAAATGCGATTTTTATTTTTTTGTTCATTGTCGATTTCTATTGTAATTCTGGAGCGTTTTGTTCAATTAGAATTTCTTCGATAGCTTTCTTGACTGCTTCGTTTGAAGATAGCGAAGGAGACCAGCCAAGTGCTTTTAGTTTTGTAGCGTCGTATTTGAACTCTGACACATCCCCAACCCAACCTCTGTTGCTTTCTCCGTACTTAATTGGTGAGTTTAAATTCATTGATGATACGACCATCTCAGCAATTTCAGACACTCTTGTTCGGTTATCTACTCCAATATTATAAACATTAAATTCATCATTTGAATTATTCCATATAAATAATATTGCGTTTACAAGTTCTTTTACGTATATATATGGTTTGATTTGCTGACCGTTTCCTAGTACTTCTAGCTCTGCGGGATTGTTTTTGAGCTTTCTAATGAAATCATATATTGCTCCATGTGTAGCATATTCGCCAACGACATTTGGAAATCTTGCGATCCAGACTTGAATTCCATAGTTATGAGAATATGCACTAAGATACCCTTCAGAAGCTAACTTAGCTGCGCCGTAGTGTGAGATTGGTAGTAATGGTCCAGAGTTTTCATTTACTGCTAAATTTGTATCCCCATAAATTGCACCAGTAGAGCAGAAAAATATTTCTTTAATACTATGTACCCTAGCTTTCTCTAAGACTGCAATTGTTGTATTAAATGTGTTAAGTAAATCTACTTGTGGTGATTTGCTGCTACTTGCAATATCTGAGTTTGCAGCCAAATGAAAAATCATATCAAATTTATTTGAAACAAAGATATTTTCAAATTCATCAGGATTCAACAGTTCACCTTTTATAAAAGTGAAGTTGATGTTATTTTTAAAGCGAGAGATGTTTCTTGTTGTTCCCAATGATAGGTTATCATATACCAAAACCTTGTGACCTAATTTTAGAAGTTCTTCGCATAGATGATTGCCGATAAAACCAGCACCACCAGTAACTAATATATTTTGCATAATAGTATTATTATATATTAAAACCTGCACTTTGTGCGTCATTATAAAACATCTTGACTGTATCGAGGGAATACTGATCTAAATCATATCCTACCAATGATAATTTCTTCAAAATATCATTTGTGACAGTTATTATTTGGCAGCCTATTTCATCCGCTTGGAATATATTTAGTAATTCTCTTGGACTTGCCCAAATTAATTCAGCTTTTGGATTTGATTTCAAAATGTTAACGGCCTCTTTCATTAGAGGTAGGGGATCGTATCCTGTATCAGCTATTCTTCCTGCAAATACCGATACATAACTTGGCACTTCTGGATTTAGTGATTTGACCACATTTTGTACTTGGTCTAGAGTCATCATTGCTGTAACATTAAGTTTTACACCCTTATCAGATAGACGTTTAATCAATGGGTAACAAACTTCTTGCTTTGTGTTTGTGATTGGTATTTTTACATAGACATTTTCACCCCAACTGGCTATTTCTATTGCCTGTCTTTCCATTTCTTCAAAATCATCAGAAAAAACTTCAAATGAGATGGATTTATCTTTGATGGTCGCTAATATATCTTTAGCGAAAGCATTGTAGTCGGTAATACCCGCCTTCTTCATTAGTGTTGGATTTGTAGTAAGTCCTTTTATGTAATCCTTTTCATACATCTCTATCATTCCAGCTTTATCTGCTCCATCGGCAAAAATCT
Organism: uncultured bacterium; assembly: GCA_903848795.1. Lineage (GTDB taxonomy): Bacteria > Patescibacteriota > Minisyncoccia > Phycocordibacterales > CAIZLB01 > CAIJKW01. The sequence continues at coordinate 7,269 of CAINHC010000037.1, forward strand.
TTACATTTAAATCTTTTATTGCTTTCATTTTATTTTAATATTAAATTAATAATCTCAGATAAATCATTTACTTTGTAATCAGGTGAACTAAGACCTCTCTTTTTGGCTGAATGTTCATTATGTACCTGTATAGTCTTAATTTTAGCATTTTTTCCACATTCGATATCACTATCTTGATCTCCTATTATCCATGAATTTGTAATATCCAAATCATAATCCTGTATGGCTTTTTGTATAAAAAATGGTTTTGGTTTGCGACATTCACATGTTCCAGAGTACTCTGGGACAATGCCATTTGGATGATGATAACAATAATAATACTCCTTAATTTTGATGTCGCAATCCTTCACTTTTTCTCTAAGTATTTCTTGTATTTCCTTTATATTTTCCAAGGTTGTTTTTCCCTTTGCGTAACTTGGTTGATTTGATATTACAAAAATGTAGTAGCCTTGATCGTAAAGTTTTTTGATTATGTCAAGGGATCCCGGTATTAATTCGAAATCTTTAGGGTAGTGAGGAGATTCATATTCATCTGTTTTTGGATTAAATATTAATTGATTAATCACCCCGTCTCTATCAAAAAAAACTGCTTTGTTCATTTATTTAGTTGATTCCCACTTTGCTTCTTGAACCTTTAAAAGAGGGTTAGAGACCATTAAGTGCCAAATTACGGCATGGAATGATTCTGTTAGAGGAGTTACCATGTCTGGGTTTATAGTTGGTATTATGATTGCGACATCAGCAACTTTTGCAGTATATCCGCCATCTCTACCTACAATGCCGAAAACCTTAGCCCCAACTTCCTTTGCATGTCTCAGAGCGGTTACTATGTTTGCACTAATATTTTTTTCTTCATTTCCACCGCCAACAGAAATTACAAAAATACAGTCTTTTGAATTTAATCTGCTTCCTCTTAGCCAATTTACAAAAACCGAATCCCATCCATCATCGTTAGTACGTGCTGTTAGTTCTGACACATTGTCAGTTGGGGCGTAGGCTTCAATACCTACTAATTTTCTAAAGTCATTTACGGCATGTCCTGCATTTCCAGCACTTCCTCCAACACCAAGTATAAAAAGTCTACCTCCTTTATTTCTTACATTTAAAATTAATTTGACTGCTTTTTCTATAGCAACCTTATCTACCGTCTTACTGATTTGTTCAACTGCCTGTAAGTATGAATTGATGTAGTCGGTATTATCTACATAACTCTTTTCAATAGAAGCAATACGTTCGCGCAAAAAAGCTATCTCTTCGTCCGAGTTTTTAAACTGTTTTTCTTCTTGTAAAAATTCTGAATTCATTTTGTAGTAATTAATTTTTTAAACTCCTCAATTCCATTAAAAGAGCCTATTTCATAAAATCTTTGCTCGGTCTCAAATCCTAGTAATTTGTTATCTTCAGCTAGGTCTCTATAGATATTGGCTAAGTCATACACCTCGCCATCCCCAACACAATTAAAGCATGTTTTGGTTACAATGCCTAGTCCATAATCTATGAAATTCATCTCCGGTACAATATTGACTTTGTCGTATTTTGTTATCTTGTTTTCTGAGAAAATTACATTGCTTTTGTCCCATTGGTTGTCATTTTTAATTACAGTCATGAGAGCAGGTTTATTGCTTGTTGTGAATAATTTTGAAACTTCTTCAAAATTAATTGGCAAGTACGAATCACCATACATTATAAAAAATGTATCAGGAAGATAGGGGAGCGCTTTTTTAATTGCACCAGCTGTGCCAAGTAATTTATCTCCATCATATGAATATTTGATATTTAATCCAAATTTATCACCATCGCCAATCAGATCCTCAATCTGTTCACCTAAATAGCCAACACAGATAACGATATTTTTTATACCTTGCTCCTTTAATAATTTTAATTGAAATTCTATAAAAGGCTTTCCATTTATGTCTATCAAGGATTTTGGAATAGAGTGACTTATTGGTCGAAGTCTGGTTGCCAGTCCGCCAGATAATAAAACAAGGTCGGTAATCATCATGTCTCTTATACTATTATTTTTGTGCCTTCAAAGTCAAATTTGAATCTTACCTCATCTAAACCTGCCTCAGTTAAAGCCTTACGTAGTTTTGACTTCTCTTCTGTATAGAACATTAAAAATCCACCTCCGCCTGCGCCTATTAATTTACCACCAATAGCGCCGTTTTGTAATGCAAGGTTATACCACTCATCTATTTTAGGGTTTGACATGTTTCCTGAACGTTTCTTTTTATGTTCCCAGTGTACATTCATTAGCTCTCCAAACTTTTTTAAATCTCCACTCTCTAATGCTTCTTTGCTTTTTAACCCCAATTCTTTTACAAAATGCAAATTAGATATCATGTCTTCATCACTGCTTTTGCTTTTATCATTTTGATCCTTAAGAATTGCCGATGCTGATCTGGAGTATCCAGTAAAAAACAACAATAGATTGTCTTCTAGATCATATAGGGTTTCTTTGCTGATTTTGAGGGGGGATACTTTAACTTCACCATTTTTACAAAATTCAAAACAAGTAATTCCACCATACGCTGCGATATATTGATCTTGTTTGCCAATTGGCTCCTTTAATTTTTCAATCTCAATTTTACAAGCTTGTTCTGCTAATTCTGGTTGACTGAGAATATTATTTTCATAATGGTTTAAGGCTTTTAGTAGGGCAGTGGTGAAGCTTCCTGATGATCCAAGACCTGTTCCTGCAGGTATGTCGGCAATACTGGTAATTTCAAGCTGCTTTATATTTGGATTAATTTCTTTTAGTGACTCTCTTATGATGGGATGTTCGATAGAGTCTATATCTTTAGTGTTCTCAATCCTAGAATACTTCAAAATGAATTCAGGAATAAATGGCTTGTTTACTGTTATATAGACATATTTATCTATCGCTGCAGATATTAAAAAACCACCATATTTGCTGTAGTATGATTCAAGGTCGGTTCCGCCACCGCCTAATGTTATTCGTAATGGGCTTCTTGTTATGATCATGAAAATTAATTAATTTTTATATAGCGTAACATATTGTTCCAGTTCGGGAGATACTATGTTGTCTTATGTATATTTTATAATCAGGTCTAAGCGATTTAATATAAAATGGTATTTCCCAAAAGTCTGACGGCTTGTGATATATACAGATAGCCAGTTTAGGTTTGTGCTTTTTGATTATTTCTTGAGCACCCTTAAGTCCCTCAATCTCCGTTCCTTCAATGTCCATCTTAATGTATGTAATTCTATTTTTGTCCGACTCACTCATGAATGAATCTAGAGAAACAACTTCAACATCATCTCCGTTTGAGTCTGCGGACAATGATGAACCTATTCCCTTTAAGTCAACTTTGAGTTTCTTATTTTTCGAATAGACCCCTTTAAGATAGCAAGATATCTTGTCCGGAGATATGGCAAGCCTCTTTGTTGTTTGGATTAATTTTCCAAAATTTAACTCATCGATTTCAAAGCTGAATATGTGTCCGAATTTATTGTGTGTTTTGTGTACAAAGCTTTCAATTGTATCCCCTGTAAAACCACCACAGTCAACTAAAACCTCATTTGCGGACAGATGCACGATTCCTTCTGGAAAATACTCATCTTCATCTAGTAGATTTAGATGTTTTTCATATAAACCATGTTTATGTAAAAACTCCTGTTCGCCAGTACCATCATAGGTACAAAAATAATTAATCTGAGACCGTAGCGTTTCTTTAGATTTATCGTCCTCGGTTAGGTTGATTAACTTTTCTATGTCTTGTCTGTGAAGCTTGTAAAAATTTACAAAAGTCTTTTTACGTTGATAGCTTAATATTATTTTAGGTATATACACCAATAGAAGTGTAATTTTTTTTATAAAAATTACAAAAAAAGAATTATTGTCCTTGTTGTTTATGAATGAACTCAATTTACTCCTAAAAGAAGGTTTTGTCTCCAGTCCAAGGTAGTCTAGATAATTATTTTGCATTTTTATTTTCCTATAAATTATTGAATTCCTCTGGGTTTTTTGAGTATATTAGCAAATTCTTAGGCATCCAAAAAGGTATAAATACGCCCGTGTGTTTTACGTCAGGATTACGCATTATTTCTGGGGGATTCGTTTCATTTTTAGCTTCTTCTGTTAATTTTGAAATTAAACTCTCAATTTTTGATACCCTCCTGTATCCTTTCTTTAAAAACAGATTATCCCAATACTCGCTTTCTTGCTCATTAACGTGGAATTCCCCACCTTGTCCAGGAGTGGCAGCGGTCATCATTATCAGTCTTGGGTTGAAACGCATCATGTTGTCTATGTATTTATCTACAAATTTATGTTCTATGTGTTCAGCTACCTCGATAGACATTACCATATCGAACTCCCCAGCAATATTATTTAATGGTTCACGCAAGTCTGCAAAAACTACCAGATTTGGATCACACACCAGCATGTCCTTTGCATTTTCACCACCCTCAATACCCAACACTTTAATACCTGTTTTTTGCAGAGCATTAATCCAATGTCCTGTTGCACACCCAAAATCTATAACAGATTTAATGTTCAGTAATTTAACAAGTTTAGGTGATAAATATTCTGCCATTGGTCTACTGTCGTTTAAGTTATCGATAAAGAACCTTTTAGGATAAGCGTGCTTTAAGGAATATTTCCCTTCTTTGATTCTTACAATCTTACCACTGAGGTTGTTGGCAAGACCTTTAATGCTCATCTTTTTATATTCATTGACCTTCATTTTAACTCTCTTTGAAACTCCTGCTAAACCTTCATTTTTGTATACGGCTTTTATTTTTTTTATCATTATTTTTTAATTATATTGTCTTTGTTTAAAATTATCAAATTTATAAATAACTATACAATAATCTATAAATCTTGTTTTGAGAACTATTTTTCCAATGTTAAGAAGTAGAATGATCCGAAATATGGCACACGCTTTCCAATAAAAGTGTTGGCTGTGATATATATCTTCAATAATCTGGGGAACTTAAGAATAATTAAACTTCTGATTGTTGAAGGGATTCTCATTGTGTGTGCACCATATCTTCTTTTGATCCTGAAACCCGCGTTAGTTGCTATAGCCTCTATTTTTTTGGGTGTAAATGAATAATGCCTTATTTGTTCCCAAGAGGGGTTTTGCGCTCTTTGTTCATCCAGGTTTTTTAGTATGCTTCTATTTTTAATTTTGGATAAACCATATAACATACTATTGCCATTTGGCATAGAAAATAGAAGGGTGCCACCAGGTTTGATTACTCTGTATAATTCGTTCATGGCCTTTCCATAGTCTGGTATGTGTTCTAAAACTTCCGAACAAACACCAACATCTATGGAATTATCGTCTAGGGGTATTTTGGTTATATCCACCCTTTTAAATTCGACTGAACCATTATCATCAGATATATTTTTAATTGCAAAATCTAATTCCTTCTGGTCGTATTCAAAACAAAATATTCTATTATATTTATTTTGGGCCATTTTTGTATATGGTCCACGTCCGGCGCCTGCGTCCAAGAAAGTTTTAAATTTACTAGAATTTTCTTCTATAAATTTTTGAACAATCGAAGCTTTTATTAAGTGATAGAATCTATTTGGAGCAGATGGGTTATCATAATCTAAGAATTTATCCATAAATGGAATATTAATTATAGCCCCTAAATTATCTTGTAGATTTTTCATTTTTTTGTGCAATAAAGTTATAATTTTTTTTCATTAGTATCTCTGCAGTTTCGAGTGTAAATTTTTCGCCATGCTCAGTTTTAATCGAATATCCGAACGATGTTAATAGATTATAAATGTCAATCCAAGTATAATTGTATACCCTGTAGTTATTTTTTTGCATCTCAAAGAAAATATCTGGTGAACATTTGGACAAGATTTCTTTAGAACCTTCTAAAACTAATAGCTCAGCTCCCTCGGTGTCAATTTTAATAAGATCTATAGAAGGTCTATCGTTCTGATTCCACCATATATCAAGGGGGGTGGTCTGTACTCTAATATTTTTTCCACTTCCACCTCTGCCAGTATCTATTAGTCCATCACCAGAGCAGTTTGCCTCGTTGTGTACAAAAAAAGATAATTCACCCTCCTTGTTACTTAGTGCGAAGTTGTATAACTTTAGCCTGTCTTCAATGTTATTGGATTCAATTGTTTTTTCAAATAGCTCGTGCTGATGTGGTGATGGCTCAAACGCAAATATTTTTGATGAGGGAAATTTATTTAATACATATAAACTGATTAAGCCAATGTTGGCGCCAACATCTATAAAAACAGGATTCTTGATTTTTTCTAATGATTTTTCTAAAATTTTGCAGGTGTCCTTTTCGTATATTCTATTCATCATGACATGGTTAACTATACCCGTTCCTTGTTTAGAACAGCTGTAAAACAATTTAAATCCAAGATAATTTCTATATCTAATAAACGGCCCTTTGTCAGTGACTCTTTCCAGAAGGTCCAAATATAAATTTCTTCTATTTTTCCTGGAAGCAAAAGGAAGAGTAAAGATTCTAAAAAAGGGAAGTGTATACAAGACAAATCTATCGACCAACCTCTTGAGAGATTCTATTTTTTCTCGGTTGTCCATTGATAAAAACTTTTTTATTTTCCTTGCTATATTCATGTTTGTAAAATTATTTCTTAGTATTCTAATTAATGATAATGATTTTTGTCGTAAAAGCCATGGTAGCTTTAGGTTTTTGTCTCTTTTGGCCCATATTGGATACAAATTCAATTTATCCCAATCGTCTTGCCAGATTTCATATGCTGAGACTGACTGTACTCCATTAATTTTGCATAATATTGAAAATATACTTTGATCGTGGCGATTTTCTATAAAGCCTGCAAGGTTAGGTGTTTTTGACGGGGAGTCATCAACCAAATTAAAATTTTCTTGAAATACTCTTAGCCACTCTTCAATTAGTCGTATTGTGTCTTTGTTTTTTCTAATCACAAAGGTGGTTGCGGCTATCATTCCTGTGTTATATATATCAGGTCTATTAATTGCATCAAAATGCTTAAAAATATCCCCCTTGCTGTATAGTTTGTCTAGATGAGAAAAACAAACTGTTAAGTTTGGATTTTCAGATTTGACTGCCTCTTGAAAAACTAGCATTCCAAAATTATTTGATTTAACGATTTCAAAGTATTCATTCAGTCGATTGACACCCGCTTTATTTAAGTGACATCCAACGTCTGAGTATAGAAGTATGTCATTATCACCCATCTTCCTCATTGTCTGCAGAATAATTTGTGGCTTCCAAACCCAGTATCCATAACCCCTAGATCCCTTAACTAATCTATCCTTAAATTCTTTGAGAAAATCGATATCCAAATTATTCTCGTCATTTATAAAAATCTCATCAAAATATTTCATTGATATTGCTTGATTTTTAATTCTGTTTAGCGATTCGGACATTCGGGAATCAGCAAAGGTGCAAAAATATTTTTTGTACATATTATTTTATACTTAGTTTGTTAAATATTTTACGTACAGACGTTGTTGCTTCATCCCAGTCTTCTTTTTCCACGAAGCCAAATGTTTTGTATAATATCATGAAGACTATGACACTGACTGGCCCAGCGATTATTAATTTTGTCATATTTGTAATTAAAGGACTCAATAAGAATCTGACGATTATAAAAAATGGGATAGTTGTAATTATAATCTTTGTAAGCAATTTAAGGTGAATATTTTCTTTAATATGAAAGTACTTTTTTTCAGAGTAATGCAACATAAAGAATATGAATAGAACCGATATTAAATAAGACAGAGCTGCACCATTAATACCATAAATTGGTAGAAAAATAAATAATGAAATTATATTTATTATTGCCATAACAATGGAACTGGTAGTTAAAAACTTCATCTTATTCATTGCTGTCAAAAGATTGGATAGTGGACTGAATAAGGCTAGGGTAAAGTTTGTTAGTACAAGCAATATTAATACTTTAGATGATTGGTTAACAAAATTTGCATCTAACCAATAGAATAATATTTTATCTGTTAAAAAAATAATAGACAAAGATATGGCAGAAGATAAGATTGTGATTAATCTAATTGATCTTATATAAACCCTTTTTATTTTATCTGTATCATTTATGGATTGAAGATTGACAGTAATAGGAAAGAGTAGTGATGAGAAGGTCGAAGATATGCTGGATATTTTTGTAGCTATACTTCCCGGTACGCTGTAATAAGTTAATTGAGCGTTGCCTAGAAAAACAGGAATCAAAAGTTTGTCGAAATGTACCAAGGATGAGTTGGCTAAATTATTAAATGCTACTGATATTCCAAATTTATAATTTTTTATCAATTCTGTCTTATTCCAATAATATTTGAATTGCATAATTGGAAACACTCTTTTTGCAATAATAACGTATATTACAGAACTAATTACCATTAATACTAATTGCATTAACAATACTGGGATAATTCTATATCCGAGTAATACCAAGATTAGCATACTAACATTAGATAATAGCATAAATGACATTGATATCTTTGTCTGTACATCATACCTTTGTATTGTTACAAAAATATTACTGTAATTTGCAAAAAATGAACCACATGAAGTAGTTAGTCCAAGTATAAAGAAAATCAATAAATAATTATTACCGACACCTACCCTCTCAAGAAACATTACTTGAATTATTATTCCGATACTGACACATATTATAAAATATAATATGGACATTAATAAATAAATTGAATTCATTGAGTAAATCAGATCTCTAAGTTTATCTGTTTGGTTTTTTGCTTTGTATTCAATTATGTGTTTGCTTGTCGCTGTACTTATACCTAGGTCTAATAATCCCAAAAAAACAGTTATTGTATTTAGAAAAATATATATACCATATTCCTTAACGCCCCATCTGGAAATTATTATTGGTGTAATAAAAACAATAACTATAATTGGCAGCACAAAACTAATGAAATTATATATAGAATTCTTTAATGCAGTTTGCGCGCTGGTGTTAATCATTGTTTTATGTGGTTTAGCTGAGTGTTGTATAGGTTAATATATTTATTATAAAAAATAACTTTAGAATATTTGGTTTCAATAAGATTTCGTCCAGCTTTACTCATTTTTTCCAGAGATTCATTATCTGTTAGCAGCCTGTCAATATCTAGTGATAGCGATTCGCTATTATTTTGGGTCAGTACTCCAACGTCATCGTTAACCAATTCTCTCACCACAGGAAGATCGAACCCAACAACAGGTATTCCACAAGAAAGCGCTTCGGCTGCTGATAATAGGAATGTTTCTGCAACGGAAGCAAAACAAAAGATATCACTCAAGGAATATAATTCAGACATCATCTGTTTGTCATAAATATAATCAAAAAACTTCAGATTATTCTTTTCTGGTATTTTTCCGTTACCTACACCTATAAAAAGATAATTTGTTCCACTTAATAATTCCGCGGCCTCTAATATGTAATTAATACCCTTGCTCTTGTCACTTAAATTTGAAGCGGAAAAAAGTATTATTTTCTTATTCGTAGGTAAATTGTATTTTACTCGTAGATCTCTTTTATTAATCGCTGGTTTAAATATCTCTGTATCAACACCATTGTAGATTACTTCACTTTTGAATTTATTCAAAAATGATTTTTCTATATTGTCATGTAGCCAAACAGAAGGGCAAACGGTGGTCATGTTTGATTGATTCAAAAAAACCTCTTTTTTCTTGGCGAACATATATTTTTGAAAAAAAGAAAAATAATTTTTTGGGTAACTGTAACTATTGGTGCATTTACCTAATCCAGTTTTACAGTGGTTGCACCCTAGGCTATGTGCTGGCATCCATGTAATAGGCCATTCATCGTGAAGGGAATAGACTATTGGTATATTGGATTTACTTAGAAAATTCAGAAGAGTGAAGAAATTTATATAATAACCGTGTAAATTGTGTAAATTGATTAAATCGAAATTTCCCTTTTTAATAAAATTTATTAGTTTTTTGGTTGAAAAATAACTACCATAACCCTCAAGTCCTAGAAATCTAACCAAAAATATGTGAATGAACATCTCAATTCTGTTTCCGAAATAAAATGTTTTGGGAATGTTTCCTTGAGAATTACGTCCATAGGCAAAATGAATATCAAAATTTGAATTTAAATTTTCAAATATATCACGAGCGACTCTTGCGGCCCCACCTTTATTGAGAGTTGTATTTATTATTAAAACCTTCTTCATTTTCAAAATGTTAGGTCATTATAGCATAAAATATATTGATTTTATCTGTTTTTTGTATTGACTTCCAATCATCTCATGGTACTATATTTCAACTGGGTCATGCCCAGCGGCGTCTACTCGCCACGTCTACAATGGGGACATTGCGGCGGGGAAGGGTGCGGCACAGATGGTCTTTAATTTGAGTGAGCAATTAAATAACTTTGAATATCGGCTGGCTGCTTTCATTCAGAGTAAATTTGCACAAAAGCACTTGGAATAAAACATCTGTGTCGCGCTTGATTGCACGCCTGGGCGTTCAGGAAAGACCTAAATAGTCTAATCTCAACAACGTTTATTAAAAACGTTTCCTAACACCGTACTATCCGTCCACCGCGTAAATTGCGCGGTTTTTTTATATCAATTTTCATCCTAAATATTAAAGCTGAAAACATAATTAAAATCAACCAACGATCAATGCTAAACTCAGCGCCAGACCCACATCTTAGCTCATTTTCATCAAACCCCACCCCTTTGGCGCACGACTTAAAAATCCTTCAATTTCAGCTCCGCTTAGTAATCCTTCATGCGACCCAATATGCTGACAAACATTCATTCCATTAATAGACGCCCATTTAAGACAATCTTCGACGCTCATTCCACGCATGTAACATGCTGAAAAGGTGGCTGAGAATGCATCGCCTGCACCATTTCGCTCCACCGGCTTTCCGATATCATTATAAATTGGCATTCTGTAAGGTTCGCCGTCAATTAAAACATAAGCCCCAGCTGGTCCGTCTGTTATGACCGGCAACTTAATACCTAGTGCGCAAAGCTCCAATAATAATCTCTTTATATTTTGCGAACGCTCCTGAAGGCTTGAGCTCGCCTTAACAATTTCAAGGCCCAAAATATTTTCCGCTTCCTCTAGGTTGCAGAAAAACAATTCACTTCTCGCATAAATTTTACGTAGTGCTTCGCGACCCATCTTCAATTGAAATGTTCCTGGCTGAAAAATTAGTTTTACATCTTTGTTTGCATCTAAATATTTTTCAATTTCTTTATGAAATTCCACCGAGTGTTCGCTTAGTGAACTTAGATACAACCACTTTGTATTTAGAACGGGGGGAAGGGAATAGGTATACTCTTCATGTTTTGTCAAAATTGTCCTATCATCCTTGTACCAAAGAATGTAGTGATAATTTGTCTTTCTTCCACTGTTTATCTTTACGAACTCAGCGTCCACTTTTTCATTCCTAAATTTTTCAATTGATTTTTGACCATATAAATCATCCCCCACATTGCTTATTATTGCCGTCCTCAGTCCAAGTCGAGCGCATGCGACCGCTACATTTCCGCTATTTCCAACAGCAAAAACTTCAATTGATTCCTCGTAAGGGATTTTTTCTCCAAACGCTAATCCTAATTCACGATGGCCGGTGATTGGGTTGATAGATTCGCGCACTTTATTTTGTTCTGACGGGCGGTGTCCGTTTTTGTCGCTCGAATCTCCGCCATGTCCAAGTCGAATAAAAGCATCTACAGCAATATCGCCAATTGTGATAATGTCGTATTCGTTATTAAAGATCTTTTTGAAGATTGAGGACATATTGATTGTGTTTTGAAAAACTTGGTGTGCGCGCTCGATATATTTACTTACACCAAAATTCGTGTATAAAAATATTATAACATATTTTTTGTTTGGAAGGAGAATTAAGTAGCGAAAGATTCAGTGTGTCGGGAACTCCGACTTACTCCAACTCATTAATCTAGAAATTTTTTTGACATATTTTTTGTGTTTGATAATATATTGGAAGCGTTTGTAGGGGTTCGCCCTCTTACAGCATTGCTGTTGACAAACGCTAACAAGATGCATCGCCAAGAGCGGTGTTTTTTGTTGCACTTAATTTTTTTTATTAATCTTCTTCTGGCATACCTTCATGTAAAATCCTAGTCATCGTATCCTTATTCATACCCCAAAATGGAATAATGCTCCAAAAGAATATTTTTCCGCCATCTATTTGTTTCAATATGATTTTAACTCTATTCCTATTTATTATAGCTAAAAACTCATAATAACTTACTGATTTTAAAACTGTATCTGTTCTGCTGTGAATTCTTATTCTCTCAAATCTTTTTGTCTCTAGTAAACCTTGTAAAGTATTAGATTTCCTAACAATTTCAGGAGCTAGACCTAGAAGCTTAAATCTCATGTATTGGTCTTGAATAGGTCTATAGTTGTCTCTTCCTTTAAATCTAAGATGTTCTAATCCATGATAAGTGAAAGCAACTTTTGCTTGAAAATAAGGACAATAAACTTCTTTTACTTCTCTGTAAGCTTTTTTACTTTGTTCTTTGAGTTTTTCAAAATCATTAATATTAATTTGCATGGAGAGATAATATCATTTTGGGCCTAATGGAATTTAAAATAAATTATAAAGAAAATGCTAGTAAAATATGTAGTTCAACAAAGTTAAATCTTTGACTAATTTTGCTTGACAATTTTTTCGTTCTTGATAATATATTGGTAGCGTTTGTAGGAGTTCGCTCTCGCGCGGCCGCATAAAAGCTGCAGTAACCAAACGCTAACAAAGTACATCGCATCTAGCGGTGTTTTTTGTTGCCTGATTTTGTATGCCATTTTTGTATGGTATTATATATTCATGAAATTAATCGATGTAATAAATAAAGCTACCTCAGAAGGTAAGGCAGTCGGGCATTTTAATATCTCAAACTTGGAAGCCTTTAATGCGATTGTCAAAACCGCCAAAAAATTAAATGTTCCAGTAATTATTGGAGTTTCGGAAGGGGAGAGAGATTTTGTGGGGGTCGAAAACGCAGTTGCCCTTGTTGAATCCGCTCGCAAGGGTGGTGCGGAGATTTTTCTAAATGCAGATCATACTTATTCATATGTACGATCTGTTGAGGTAATTGACGCTGGATATGATGCTGTAATAATTGACTACGCATCAAAAAATAAAGAAGAAAGTATTGAGGTGACAAAAAGAGTTGTGGAATATGCAAAAAGTAAAGGGCCACATGGGGCTCTTGGAAATCCAGGCACCCCTCCGATTCTTGTCGAAGGAGAGCTTGGCTATATTGGTCAATCATCAAAAGTTCTCGACGCTCTACCTGAGGGTGTACTGATTGATCCAAATTCACTTACACAGCCAGCTGAAGCAAAAGACTTTGTTGAAAAAACTGGAGTGGATTTGCTTGCGCCGGCAGTTGGAAATGTTCATGGCATAATAAAAGGAGGAAACCCCGCCCTTAACATTGAGAGAATAAAAGAGATTAAGCAGGCATGCAGTGTCCCACTTGTTCTTCATGGTGCTTCTGGAATTACAGATGAAGAATTGCATCTTGCGGTCCTCGCGGGAATTAGTGTTGTTCACTACAATACAGAGCTTCGCGTGGCATATAAGGATGCTTTGATTAAGTCACTCGAGGAGCACAAGAATGAAGTGGCGCCGTACAAGTATCTAAAAACTGCAGAGGATGCTGTGGCAGAGGTGGTGGAGAAGAAACTTCGAATAATGAACGATTTATAAAAGTCCATGGTAGAAAAAAGAGGAGGGGTGGAGTTGAGCTCTTAGACATTAGGCGTTAGGTTTACCATACCCCCCCCGAGACATCCGACAATTGATTCTTTAAAACAAAAACTTTCTAATGATAACTTTTTTGGGAATAATAATTTTTGCGATTCCATTTGTCACACTTCTTTTATTTAAAGACAAGGTGATAGGTTTTTTCTCTGTTCTGACGATAAGTTTACTTGTGCATATGTTGATTGCGCTATTAACGCAGTCTTTACGCCTGTTTGAATATTGGATAATTTTGACCATATATGCACTTATAAGTTTAGGTATTGGGTTTTTTGTTTATTTTAAAATAAAAAATAGCCACCATCATTTGCATGATAAATATATGCATTCGGTACGGAAAGACATCATGATGTCCGGTAAAAAAATGATAAGCAAGCAAAACTTTTTAATCGCAGTTGCATTTTCCGTCGTACTATTCAGTCTGGCGTCTGTACACTATAATTTTTCTGGCACCACAAATTCCCATGTTGGATCATATGAAGTAGAAAATAGTCCATATCCATATCCATACTTTTCTGATGAATGGGCTGGTATTGCTTTTGTCAATTACACCATAGGTAGTCATTCTTTACCTATTGTCAATCCGCTAATGGAGAGCGAAAGTTTCAAAAATCCACTTGTTCCATATTTCTCATTTCTATCTGATGCCTTCTTATTTTTTGGCTTCAATCCTCTGAATGATTTTGAGTTTGTGAATTTGATTGTGGGGCTAGTAACTTGCATTTCTTTTTTTGCGCTACTTATTTCATTCGGAATAGATAAAAGAGTCTCCGCGCTCACTGTTCTAATAATTCCCTACATAACTAACGGTGGAAATTTACCTGGAATTTGGTTTATGATTCCAATGACTTTTGCATTACCATTTTATGTAATTAGTTTGATTGGCTTTGCCAAGGAAAACAATAGGCTGTTTAGTATTGCCAGTATGTTTACATTATGTCTGTATCCTCCATTTATTGTTTTTGTTGCACCGGTTTGGGTGGCGTTTATTCTAAAGAATAAAGGTGTAAAAGTTAAGGCTAAGGCAACACTGTATGTTATTGTCTTCTTGCTCCTGGCTCTTATTATTGTTGGCTCTGTCGTGTTTAATAGTATAAAACCTCTGGATATTTTAGACACCCTGCGTTTCTATTTTTTCAGAACAAATTTAGTCGGAGGTTATTTAACCTTTCCAATTTGGTTCGTTTTGCCAATTTTTGTTTTACCGTTTGCGCTATTTGGTGTATTTTTGGCAATCAGGAACAGGAATAGAAAAAGATTTTATTTTATATTATTACCGCTTCTTACTGGCCTGACATTTTGGTTTTGCTATATTTGCGCAGAGCGAGTGTTTATTATAGATTTCCCAAGAGTTGTAACTATAACTTCATTTATAATTTTAATATTCTTTGGTATTTCTTTAGATTTTCTTGTTAAAAGATTTGTTAATTATAAATATAAAAATATATTGACAGCAATGTGTATTTTGGTGGCTGTACAATTATCATTTAATTACACGCAAAATGATTCCTGGGAGGGGTTAAAGCTTCATACAAATGGTGATCCTGAGGATGTGATGCTTAACCCTGCTCCAACTGCGAGTAGGTTTTTGACGGATGATGATCTCGCTCTTTTCTCTAGCTTTACAAAAAAAACTTTTATCTCTCCACCGTGGAAGGGGCTTGTTTTGTCCGCTGCGACCGGAAATTATCCAATGACTTCAAAGCCTTCTACTGTTGGTGTCTTTATTTTAAATTATGACTGGTTTGCAGATACTAAATGTGAAGAAAAAGATATTGTATCAATTGATCATAATGTAAGCTATGCTTACTCCAAAAGATTCGATTGTCCTAATTTTATAGAAGTGGGGGAGAGTTCTGAAGGTTTGGTTTTGTATAAATTCAATAAAGTTAAGTAAATATGTTGTCATATATGAATTTTGGAAATGAAGGTGTCAGGTTGGGCAATCAGCTTTTTCAATATGCATTTTTGAGGACTCAATCTGAGAAGTTGGGTACTAAATTTTATTGCCCAAAGTGGATAGGGGATGATATTTTTGATTTACAAGACCAAGACTTAAGAGAATATGATTTGATAAAAACAAAAAATGAGATTAAAAACTATTATACGGAGAGTCGCAAGACGAGTTTTAGCAGAAAACCTGTTTCAATAAAAGATAACACAAATATAAGCGGCTCATTTGAAAGTGAAAAATGTTTTGATAAAGTAGCGGTTAAGAAGTGGTATAGGTTTAATGAAGAAAAGTTTTCAGTTGCCAGAGAAAAATATAGGGATATTGATTTCAATAATGCGATTGCTATACATTTAAGGTTGGGTGATAAGTTTCATGACGAATTAATAAAAAAACTATTTTATGTACCAAGGATAAAATATTATAGTCGAGCGTTGGAATTAATTAGAAAATTTAATTCTATAGTCAAAGACAAAGGTTTAAATGGCGAGCCGTGTACTGCTAAAACTATCGTTGTTTTTTCTGATGATATAGAGCTGGCGAAAAAATATTTTGATAAATTTGGCGATTTATTTTTCATAGAAGGGAATAGTGATTGGGAGGATTTTTATCTAATGAGCCGTTGCCATGATATAATATGTTCGTCTTCGACTTTCAGCTGGTGGGCCAGCTATCTTAATCGAAATCCAAAAAAGACAATCATTTTTCCTAAGGAGCGTCTATGGAGACCAAACTTTTTCAAGCATGAGATAGATTTAATTCCAGATCAGTGGCTTCAGGTTAGTGCACTTTATCCAGTAATTGATAACAGCATGTTCATTAGATACATAATTGAGCCTATAAAATATTTAAAAAATAAATTTTATTTAAAATAATTATGAAATTTGCAAAATTAAGAAAGCACATAGAGAGCAAGAGGGGTAATGGAAGTTATTTTTTTGGTCCAATTATATTCTTTAAGGATACACTTTATGATTTTGCTATAAATGAACTTTCCAGATTTATCTTTTATGTTCATAATTCATTTTTATTTAGAAAGAATTATGATCTTGTCTTTGTTATAGCAAGATATAAAGAAGATGTTAATTGGGTTAAAAAATTGTCTTATAAGTATGTGGTGTACAATAAAGGTGGTGACAATATTCCTGGTGATATTAAACATAAAAAATTGCAGAATGTTGGCAGGGAGGCACATACTTATTTAACATATATTGTTGATAATTATAATGCACTTCCAAAATATGTAGGATTCTTGCAGGGGGAGCCGTTTCTTCATTCGGTTTTGTTGGGCGCTAGGTTAAATAAATTCAAAGGTCAAGATTTTTATCCTCTCGGGCGAAATGCGCAGTATTACAGAGGGGAAACTGATATTTATATAGATATAATTGAAAAATCCACTTTTAAATATTTTGATATTAAACGGCCTGCGGGAGAATTTCCTTGGGGAGCTCAATTTATTGTGTCTAGAGAAAAAATATTGAAACACTCTTTAAAAGAATATGAATTTCTTCTAAATAAATTAGTTGAGGCAGAAAATAACCGAACACAGTGTTATATATTTAAACAACACCCACAACCATGCGCCTGCATGAATTATATATCAGCATGGATGTTAGAGGTTTGGTGGCCAATAATATTTGGAGAAGATAAAAAAATAATTAATTTTGATTAATGACGACGATTGATGGTGGGTGATTGATGATGTGATGGAGTTACTCCTGTTAATCTTTCGTTAGATTAATTTTTGCCTTGATTTGCTCGATAAAGCTTGAGGTGTCAAACTTTTTAGCTCTGTCTTGATTTGTTTTTACATACTTATCTTTATCATTTACTAAATTATTTTCAATAATATTGATGGCGTCACGTAATTTGTCACCACTGATATTGTCTATTAGTATCCCATTTTCATTATTCAATATACTTTCCATATAGCCACCTTCGTTTGGTGCAATCACAGGTTTTCCAGAGGCCATGGCTTCAACTACAGTCATACCAAAGTCTTCATCCATTGATGTTGTGATAAATCCCTTACATTCAGAATACATTTTTTTAAGCTCCATGTCGGTGGCCCAGTGAATTATCTCGATATTTGATTTGTGGAATTTCATGAGGCCTTCTATTTTTCCCTTATATCCCTCAAATTGATCAGCTCCTTTTTCATAGCTTCCTACAATAATTAATTTTCTTGTGTTTCCTTTGTCGCCTCCATCTCTCTTAAATGCTTCCACTTGTATTTCTACTCTCTTGGCAGGAATGAATCTATTCACTGATAACCAATAACCACCATCTCCATTATTACTGTATTTGGAGGTGTCGATAGGGGGGTTAATTATTGTTGCATCTTTTTGATAATATTTTTTTATTCGACTTTGTGAATTTTTGGAATTACAGACTAACACTCCAACGTGTTTAATATATCTTCTTGACAATATTCTGTTTATAAAAACCCATACATCAAAAACTGGTCTCTGCCACACCTTCAGCATTGTTTTTTTAATGTAATCCTTCCATCCCCATAGTTCATTTGTTGGCCCATGTGCATACCACATATTGGGTTTATTGTTTGCTACCCCAGAGAGAGCCCAGTCTCCGGCAACTATGTAAAAATCGTATTGATTGCCTAAGTTTAATCTTCTGAATTTCCAAAAGGCGAACTGATGTTTAAAAGGGGCCTTTTTAGGAATTGTACCTAGGGACTTGATTCTTGGTATCACATCCTCAAAACCCATCTTAATTATATAATCTTTGTCGATGTTGGTTGTATATACATCGGCATTAAATGCTCGCGCAAGGGTGAGGGCGACCATTTCTGCTCCTCCTATATTGTCCAGATAATTGTGGAATATTGCGATTTTCATATTTTTTATATTCTTAAGTTTTAATTTTACCAACGAATGGTTTAAAATTATTTCTCCTTTATACCCAAAATGCTCAACATAAATGATCCCATTATGGTTTGTATTCCAACAACAGCCAAAGTGAGGGCGACGATCATATTTTTTGTTTGATCTAATCCTCCCAAACCACTTCCTATCCATTGTGCAAAAATTGTCACAAATACCACAATTGAAGCTACTGCAATTACACTACCGAGCGCGATGGCTTTTTCTAGTGTCAAAAAATTGAATAACTTTTCAATAACCTTGTCGGTATCGCCGAGGTGTGTGACAGCATAAATTCTAGAAAATCCAGTGAAGAAAATTAATTCATATCCCAATATAATACAAAGCGAGGATAAAAACATTGGATGAAAATATAATGTAATTCCAAATATCGAAAAGTTTCCAATAAAAAGTATCAGCATTGAAATTATTCCAAATAAAAACAAAAGTAATCCTGGAATCAAAAATATTACAACAGGGGAGTATAATAGTATAAATCGGAGGTGGCGCCATCCATCGGAAAATGTTTCTAATTTTGATTCGCCGATTCGTAGTCGGTATTTAATCGGAATTTCTACAATTTTCAGATTCGCCTTCGCTGCCTTTATTATCATTTCTGATGCAAATTCCATTCCTAAAGTATAGAGTGTTAGTCTTGAATATGCCTCTTTTGAAATTGCTCTTGCTCCGCAGTGAATATCGTGGATTTTGATTTTGAAAAATAATCTAACGAGAGTTGAGAGGATTGGATTGCCAATCCATCGGTGTGAGAAAGTCATCGAATTTGACTCCATCATCCCGCTGAATCTATTGCCGACGACCATATCGTTTCCTTGTTCTAATTTTTTAATAAATTTTGGAATATCATCAAAGTCATATGTGTTGTCGGCGTCCGCCATGAAGATGTATTTTCCGTTTGCTTTAGCAAGTCCGTGCAGGTACGCGGATCCATATCCCTTAATGTGCTCTTTTTCTAGGATGATGTTGGGAAATTTTATAGATAGATTTTGTACTATTTCAACTGATGAGTCTGTTGAACCGTTATCTACAACAATTATTTCTATATCCAAATCTGAATCCTTCGCTGTTTTGTTGATAGACTCTATACAAACAGATATACCTTTCTCCTCATTGAGGCATGGTAAAATAACGCTGATATATGGTTTTTTAATGTTGCTATTGGTGTAGGCTGCACTTCGATCATCTTCGCTATTTTTCACCCCTTGATTTTACCACACCCCCACCCAATATCAATTAATATGTATGGTTTTGTATGGATTCTTTGTCTGACGTCAACCAAAAACATACCCCTCTGGGAACATTTCGAGTTGCAACGAGAATAGCCAATTTTTCAGCAGAAAAATGGCGTGTTTCCAGAGGGGTGTGTTTTTGGTTGAACGGTGTTGCAAATTCGCCAAAAATATATATAATAGCTCCACTATGTTAAAGCTTATTACAGAAAAGCGTGAAGGCGGTAAAACTGTGGCGGATGCTAAAATCCCTGCAGTATTTTATGGTCCAAAGGCAGAATCAACACCAATCTGGGTTAATGAGATTGAATTATTAAAGGTTTGGAAGGAGGCTGGAGAGTCAACAGTTGTTACTCTTTCTTATGAGGGGGTAGAGCATGATACTCTTATTCATGAAATAGATAGAGAGCCTGTTAGAGGTAAGGTTAGACATGTTGACTTCTATGTACTTGAAAAAGGCAAGAAGGTTGAAATTGCTATTCCTCTTGAATTCGTCGGTGTATCTGAGGCTGTTAAGACTTTGGGAGGTAACCTTGTTAAGGTTCTTTACGAAGTTGAGATCGAGGCAATGCCTAAGGATCTTCCTCACAATATTGAGGTAGACATCTCCGCGCTTGTTGACTTCGATTCACAAATTCACGCAGGGGACATCAAACTTCCAGCAGGAGTCACTCTTAAGACTGATGCGGATGAAGTGATCGCACTTGTTGCAGAAGCTAAGGAGGAGACAGAAGAGGCACCAACAGAAATCGACATGTCTGCGATTGAAGTAACAGACAAGAAGGGAAAGAAGGATGATGAGGCTGACGCTGAATAATCTAATTGTTATTTCGGTGGTGAAGAAATAATCTGTAATAATTCTCGCACAATACTCAAATATAAAATAACTCGCTCAAAGGCGGGTTATTTTTGTGGTGGGGTTATTAATTTCATGGACAAAATAGCTCATAATGGTATCTTTTGCGCCATTATATACAATATATTGTTGAAAAGCTTGCAATAAGCATAGAAATAGGATATTATTCTGATGTTATTAGTAACACATAAAAACATGTTGCATTCAATATCTTGTAAAAACTTCTACTCTTTTGGCGATTTAAACACCTTAAGTTTTTTAGTAAATGACAATGCTCCACAAAATAATGGCTATTTTACTACGCCATCAGGAACTCGTCTTTCAAAAGTTGAGACTGTAATAGGTGGAAATGCCTCTGGAAAGACTAATTTGTTAAAAACCCTTCCTTTCCTGAAGTGGTTCATCATTGATTCTTTTAATCTAGATCCACAGTCTCTAATCAACTTCCGTCCATTTATGTTTGGTGAATATAAAAATAAACCAGCAGAACTTTCTGTTATCTTTGAAGTTGAAACAGGTGTCTATACGTATAGTTTTATTCTTGATCAAACAAAGATTATTTCAGAAGAACTTAAATTAGTCAGTATGGCAAAAGAAAAGAAATCTAGTAAAAAGATTTTTTTACGAACATGGAATAGTATAACCAAGTCCTATGATTTTGAGGGTGATAATTTTAATCTCCCTAAAGGGTTTGAAAATTTAATACGTCCAAATGCAAGTATTATAGGTGTTGCTATGCGTCTAAATCACAAGGAAAGTCAGGAAATTGTTAATTTCTGGCGTTCTGTAGAAACAAATGTTAGTGAAGCTGGGTGGATTGGAGATAATATGTTTATTAATCGGGGTCAACAATTAGCAGAAGTCCTAGACTTTTTTAGTGAAAAGGAGTCTTTGAAAAAAGACGCTGAAAAATTACTTGCGCGTTTTGATTTGGGTCTAAATTCCTTTGAAATCAAGAAAGAAAAACAAGACGGCGGAATTTCAATGATGGTTAATGTCTCGCACTCGTTTGGTAATCAAAAAGAGGTGTTACCAATTCAATATGAATCTTCTGGTACTAAGCAATTATTTATACTTTTGAAACATATTTTGCAGGCAATTAGTAATGGTGGGGTTGTAGTACTTGATGAATTTGACGTTAACCTACACCCAGAGATGATGATAGCTTTGTTTGATTTATTTATTGATCCAAATATAAATGAAAAAAATGCTCAGCTTCTTTTTAGTACACACAATCATTATATTTTAAGTAAGCTGGATAAATATCAGATAACTCTTATTGAAAAGAACGAGAAGGGAATGAGTGAATCTTGGCGTCTTGATGAAATGGCTGGTGTACGAGCTGATGACAATTATTATACAAAGTATATTGCAGGTGCTTATGGAGCATTTCCTAAAATGTAAAAATTAATGTCTAGAACTAATCCGTTTAAAAAGAAAAGACGTGTGGCAAATAGAACCTTACTGGTGTATGGTGAAGGAATGTGTGAAGAAATGTTTCTAAGACACATCAAGAGTTTATATTCGTACGATACAAATATTGCTGTTACAATCAGAAAAGGTAAAGGAGGTACGGCGGTTGATGTAATAATTGATGCAGACAAAGTTCCTGGCGATTTTGAAAAGAAAGTTGTTGTTTTGGATAATGATAAAACGTCAGAAGAAATGCAAAAAGCCAGAAAAGAGGCTAAAAATAGGGGGATGATTTTGATTGAAAATACTCCTTGTGTTGAGGCTTTGTTGCTTTCTGTTTTGGAATCTGGTATTGAATTTTCAGCAAAGACGTCTGTTTGGTGTAAAAAGGAATTTGAATCAAAATATATTGATAAGAAAAAACGTGGAGATAAAGAAGAATACGACAAATATTTTTCAAAAAAAGTACTTGATTTTAGGCGCTTAAATATTAAAGAACTTAATGCTATTATCCTTCTAATGGAGGGTAAGTTTAAATAGGGCAGAAGGTGGGTCTGTATAAATAATGATCAAATTTGAAAATAATGGTAAAACTACAAAAATGACAAAAGATGAATTCAAAAAAGAAATAAAGGAATTGTTTGATATCCTAAAGACAGGAGAAAAAGAAGATTTTAAACTTGCAAAAAAGCAAATAGAAAAGTTGTATCATAATAATAGGGCATATTCTAAAGATAATGAAGATGTTATTTTTGAAGTAGTTAATGATTTTGAAAATATAAAAGATATTCTGCATAAGTTAGCTGTACTTTCTGGCTTAAAATTGCCTGTTTTGTATGTAAGGTCTAAAAACTTTACAGAAATTTACAAATTCATTTTAGGGAACCTAGAAAACTCAGACGGTCACATAAGGGAAGCCTCAAGAAATCTTGGATCCTGGTTTAGATTCGAGTATAGAAATGATAAAAAAAGATTTGAAGACTTCATTGATAACATTGAAATATTAATGAAAAAATATGAACCAGATCTGGATCATAAACCTTTTTATCTGGGTGATATGAAGCCTTCAGTATATAAAACATTAGTCTTGTTTTGGCACGATATGGCAAGCGGAACATCTAAATATTATGACAACAGGGAGGAATTGATGGATATAACAAGCAACGAGAGAATTCCTTTTTTGGGTAAAGATAATGACGGAATGATGGGTGAAGAAGGATGGGAGGAAGAGGAAGTAGATTATCAGGATGTATTTGATTCTATTTGGTCTGGCAAAAAAGAAGGTAATCCTCTGGATGCTAATGTTTGGCTTAAAAGTCTTGAGGAAATGTCTCAAAAAAGACTAGAAAACCAGATTAAAAGCTTGGGATTTAATGATAAGGAATCTGTAGACATGTTTGCTAATCTTTGCATATTTGGAGAGGATGCACACCCAAAAATAATTGAAGACTTGTATTTAAGTGGAAAAATTGAACAAGATATTACAGGTCTTTCCAAAATAAATAATTTTATGAGAGCGATATATTTATTTAATAATCATAGGGTCCTAAAAAATAAGCATGGGAATATTTCACATTTACTGGTGGAAGCCTTAATTGAAAAGGAATGTATAGGTTCTGTCCAACCTAGAGATTTAGTTTCTTTTGTGAAATTAATTTGTCAAAGCCATGAGGAAGTGGATAATTTTATTGATTGGAATGAGAATAAAAATAAGGAAAGGTTTGAATGGAGGATTAATTTTTCAAAAGAACATTCCATGTCAGCAGATAGCCATTTGGAATATTTAAAAGAAATTAAGGAAAGAGAGGAGGAGGACAAGGTGATCAGCTTCTTTGGAAGATCTGTTGCACATCACGCTCTTGACTGGCATATACAAAGTAACCCTGTTGGATTTAATAGAACGGCTGATCCTAAAAAAGTAGTGGCATGTGTTTTAAAGATGGTAAAAGATTACAATATTATGGAGACAAAGGGGGAAATATGTCTAAATTATGATAATAAAGATTTGTCCAACTTTGGTGGATGGAAGGGTGCAAACAGTTTTCCTGGAAGTGAACATAGAGTGACACATCCCATATTGGAAAGAGTTGGAGATCCATCTCTTCTTTTGATTGACCCAAGCAAGCTTGGTAAGGAGAGATTTATGTGGATGTAGGGATTGTTGTAACATTGGATGGAACGTACAAGCTGGAACGTACGTTGGAGAGCTTTTTGTAAATATGCTATGATGCTTATTATAATGAAACCATCAACAAGAGAAAAGCTAATAAATTGGGCTAATGGTAATAACTGGTCAGCAAGTCATCCTTTGGATATGGAGAGGTTTTGGAAGTTTGTCATAGAGGCTTATACTAACGGAGATTCTCAAATATCAGAAGATGAGTTTTACGGTTCATTGTCATCTTTCTATGATGATGAAGATGTTTTAACTGATTATTATATAAAGTATGAAAATGGCATTGAATTATTAGATTGTTATAATAAGGAAAAAGATGGATTCCAATAAGCCTCAAAAAATTAATATTTATTGTGATGAAAGTAGTATAGACAACCCTAAGCATAATTTTATGGTTATAGGGGCTCTGTTTATAGATAGAAATCTAGCACCAGTAGTAAAAGAAAAAATAAAGGAAATAAGACAAAAATATAAGATAAATGGTGAATTAAAGTGGGTCAAAACATCTTCATTGACGATGGATTTTTATAGAGAGCTTTTTGAATATTTATTTAGCTTTGAAACACAGAATGTAACATTTCGTTGCATTGCGATAGATAAAACAAAAATAAATTATGAAAGGTATCACGATAAAGATAAAGAAATTGCTTTTTATAAGTTTTATTATCAGTTGCTAAAGAGACGAATAAAAGAAGATGTTCAACAGTATCTTTTCTTGGATTTTAGACCTTCAAAAAACAAAAATAGCGTACGGAGACTGGGGGAGTTTCTCGGTATTTTAACAAAAGGGATAAAGCATATACAAGCATATCCATCAGACCAAAATATCTTTATACAAATAGCGGACATCTTAACCGGAGCCGTAGCTTATTCATATAACTCTAAACTGGATAGTAAGGTCAAAAAGGAGCTAATAGATATTATTGCAAAATCAATAGGAAAAGATAGCTTAAAGTTTTGTTCACCTTTCTGGGAAGATAAATTCAATATTTTCTGTATAGACTTAACTAAAAGGAAATAAAATGTCTGAAAATGATAATCTAAAGATATTGATTCTCAATACAGAAGAAGAATATTTAAAGGAATTCTGTGAAGCATATCGTGCAGATTTTTGTACCCCAGATGGTTTTAATATTTGCTGTAAATATCTTGAGTCAACCGCAAAACATTTTTGTCGGGGTGGTAAAAATGGTCCTTTCCAGGTGACTAGAGCATACAGAATACTTTGGGCAAAATATATACTCATGCATCCAGAGGAGAGAGTCATTCTAAGGGATATTTGTACTGGAAACACCTTATTCTTTTTAATTAGAACTAAAACACCACACATCGTTGTTTGTAAGAAACTTGGTGATAAATGGAATTTGATATCATCTTTTGTTGTAGGTGGAGATAGAGCAAAAAAATACCTTAAAGGTCAGTACCCTTATGAATATTTTGATAAAAATAAAGACAAATAATTATACACACTTTTGTTACTAATAAAAAATTCCATTTTAGCTAGTGGTATGCTACAATATAAATACCTCCAAAAGGGGTTGAAATAGGGAGTATACCTTATGGTATATCTTGTAACCATACCTTTTCTGAAGAGCTGTTGAGGATATCAACAGCTCTTCCTCGTTTCTGGGTATTATTTCTAAGCTAGGCCATTAATTTGGCGTTTTTGAATGAAGCGGTTATAATAGAATACATATGTTGTTTCCTAATGAATCTGAAAAATCGGCAATATTGTCTTGGCGTTCGTTTTACACTCTGCTATCAAACAAATTTGTTTTAACATTATTTGTACCGATGGTTTTGGTTGGTATTTTTTTTGTTACTCCCTGTGTGTCTTTTTCTCAAGCGGTTCTGACAGCAGATCAACAGGCGGCACTGCGGGCTGAGCTTGCAAGTATTGAGCAAGCGATAAAGGATCAGCAGGCCATATTGGATACTAAACAAAAAGAAGGGACTTCTATCTCTCGTGATATTGCAATACTCGATGCTCAGATTAAACAAGCACAGTTGAAGATTAGAGCTCATGAAATTTCTATAACAAATCTAGGAAAAGATATTGTTGTTAAAACAAACACAATTACAGCCTTAGGGGAGAAAATTAACGCTGGTCAAGAATCGATGGCTCAAATAATTCAGAGAACAAGAGAATTGGATGACCTGTCTGTTGCCGAATCTTTTTTAAGTAATAAAAATATTTCAGACTTTTTTATTGATCTTGATAATTTTAGTTCGATAAAACAATCTTTAAATTTACATTTAGATAATGTTAAGGGTGCAAAGAAGAGTAATGAAATAGTTAAAGAACAATTAGGTGAAAAAAGAAATCAAGAAGTGGATGCTAAAATCAACGTTGAGCAAGAGCAGGCTAAGATTAAGAAGCTTGAAGCTGATAAACAAAGATTGTTGAATTTAAATAAAAACGAACAACAAAGTTATAAAACTGATATTAGCAATAAGACCAAAAGAGCTAATGAAATTAGAAATGCGCTCTTTGCACTTCGTGATACTCCTTCAATTAAGTTCGGTGACGCTGTGACGTATGCTAAAGCAGCTTCAGTTAAGACTGGAGTTAGGGCAGCGTTTGTTCTGGCTATCATTCAGCAAGAAAGTAATATGGGATCAAATGTTGGAACGTGTTATTTGAGTGACTCAACAACAGGTGCGGGTGTTAAGAAAACATCAGGCACACCTGTTGCCAACCTGATGAAGCTTTCAAGAGATGTTCAGCCTTTTTTGCAGATAATGAAAGAGACGGGCAGAGACCCTTATAAGACTCTAGTCTCATGTCCAATTGGTAATATCGGTTACGGAGGCGCTATGGGACCTTCACAGTTCATTCCTTCTACTTGGATGTTGAATAGAAGTAGGGTTGCAACAAATGTTGGTAAGAGCTATGTGGATCCTTGGAATCCAGAAGATGCGCTGATGGCAACAGCTGTCTTCTTGTCTGACCTTGGAGCTGGCGCAGGTGGATATTCAGCTGAGAGAAATGCAGCTTGTAGATATTATTCTGGTAAGGCTTGCAGTGGAAGTAATACCTTCTATGGTGACCAAGTTATGGGGCGTGTTACAACAATGCAAAGTAATATTGATGTGCTGAACGCTAACTAATCGAGCTTTCACCTCTTGGGGGGGGGGGTTAATATAATACTTTTCGGGATGGTGTTTTGACCCTTAAATTAGGGTTATTGCTACAGATTTGCCTTTTTTGGCCTTTTAGGTTAATATTGCCCCTATGAAAGCTGATATACACCCTAAATACAATACAGACACCAAATTCACATGTTCTTGTGGAGCTGTGTTTTCTATTGGTTCAACAAAAGACGCAGTTAGTATAGAAATCTGTTCGGAGTGTCACCCATTTTATACAGGTAATGAAAAGATACTAGATGCTGCTGGACGCGTTGAGAAATTCAAGGCAAGACAAGCAAGTGGAGTGGCTGTAGCTGCTGCAAAGAAGTCTCCTGCAAAGGCAACAAAGAAATAGCGTAATAAACAAGAAGGTCGCTCAATTAATTGGCGGCTTTTTTGTTTGCCTAGGGGTCAGGCCCCGTACGTGACATGAAAAATGTGTTACAATTTGAATCACAGGGAAGCATTATTGTGGTCAATTAATAAATTACAACACATTTTTGAATACTTGCACGGGGCCTGACCCCAAAAAACAACATGGAAAATTTAGATGAATTAAAACAAAATTTTAAAACAAGCTTTCTCGCATATGAATACGAGCGTCTTTTGGTGCAGAAGAAAGATATTGAAGAGATGTCGACAGATCCTGAAATGATGGAAATGGCTAAGGACGAGCTCGCTACTTTGAATGAACAAATCAAGGGAATTGAGGACAGAGTCGCAGAAATCATAAAGGCAGATGAGGAAGAGGAGGACTTTCCATCAGAAATTATTATGGAAATTAGACCAGGTGCCGGAGGTGAAGAGTCGTCTCTATTTGCTGAACAACTAGCCGTAATGTACGAGAGATATGCTGATTCTCAAGGTTGGACATGGAGGGAGATTGATGTTAGTAAAAGTGAATCCGGGGGATATAAGTTTGCAAGCATTGAATTTAAAGGAAAAGAAATATACAAATATTTACGATATGAAATGGGAGTACATAGAGTTCAGCGTGTTCCCGCAACCGAGAAGTCCGGAAGAATTCACACTTCGACTGTGACTGTTGCCATACTTCCAATTCGCAAGAAAGTTAAGTTCGAAATTAACCCATCAGAAATTGAAATGGAATTTTCACGTTCCGGTGGTGCTGGGGGACAAAACGTGAATAAGGTGGAGACAGCTGTGAGACTAATTCACAAGCCAACTGGAATTGACGTAAGGTGCACTAGTGAGAGAAGTCAGCTTAAGAACCGTGAAATGGCCATGCAAATTTTGACTTCAAAGCTTGCTCAATTAAAAGAAGAGGAAGATGCCAAGAAATTCTCAAGGGATAGAAAGGATCAGGTTGGAACAGGGGATAGGTCTGAGAAGATAAGGACATACAATATTCTTCAAGATAGAATTACAGACCACAGAATCAAGCAATCATGGCACAATATTGAGTCTGTCTTCTTAGGTAATTTAGGCCCTATTTTGCAAGCTCTACAAGACTTCGTGAAAAACGGTAAATCCCTAGATTCCAATGATGATGCGTTCGACGGGGAGGAATAATTTGTTTTTTTCATAGGTATTTAATAGATGTAATTTATGCCGATTATCGGAAAGAGGCCTTAACTTATAAGGAAATTCAAAAGGAAAAGGTAATAACCACTAACAATTGCACAAACTAATAATAGTGCTATTATTTAGGCAATAATTTAAATACTTTATGAGAAGATATGCGTTTATTGATGTTCAAAATACAGAGAGTACGGCTATGAAGTCTTGTGGTTTTTCAGTTGACTGGTCTAAATTGTATGAATATTTGTGTCACGATAGATGGTCTTGCCAGAAAGTGTTTTTTTATACTGGAATAGAAGCGGGAGATACTGACCTAGCTACTCAGTTTGAGTCTTTAACAAAACTATCTAATGCCGTCGTTAGAATTAAGCCTATATCTGTATATAAAAAGAATGACAAAATAATTAAAATGAATTGTGTTCATTGTGCGGGAGAAAATGTTAAAAATATTGAAATGGGTTACGATAAAAAAGCAAATTGTGATGTCGAATTAACGATGGATGTAATATATACAGCCTTAAATAATAAAGATGAGGAAGTGGAACTAATGATTATGACTGGCGATGGAGACTTCGAAGCTCTTATTAGAAAAATGTCAGATTCAGATGCTGTAAAGAAAATTTATGTTATTTCTTCTCAAAAAAAGTTTAGTTCATTTGGAATTACCAGAGGTAGATTTTCAACCAAACTAAAAGAGCTTATAGAAGAGAAGAAGGACAAAATTGAATTTATTAATATAGATTCCTGGAAATATAAAATTAAAAAGGAAATTATATAAAAATATACAAATAGAAAACGCCACGAAGCGTGACGTTTTCGAAGGACTTTTAAAGTATATACCTTATAAATGGAAAGTCAATACTTACTTAGTGGTTAGTGGTTGAATTCTAAG
This sequence comes from uncultured bacterium, assembly GCA_903848795.1. GTDB lineage: Bacteria > Patescibacteriota > Minisyncoccia > Phycocordibacterales > CAIZLB01 > CAIJKW01. The sequence goes on from CAINHC010000037.1 coordinate 37,116, forward strand.
TATGACTCGTCTTGATATTAACCCAACAAAAAGGTCCCCCTTGGCAAAGGGACCTTTTAAACTGCCTCGTTTTTATATGTTTTTTAAAAAAAGCTTATAAATTTGCCAATATCCACCCCTTATGATAGACTCATCTCCACATATGTCATCACATGCAGATAAAAAAAGCCCAGTAATTGACGCCATGTTTAAAGCAGGCGCTCATTATGGTTTTACAAAAACAAGACGTCATCCAAGCGTTAAACCCTTTATTTTTGGAGTTAAGAACCGTGTAGAGATCTTCGACCTAGAAAAGACAGAAACTGCTCTTGAAAAGGCCCTAGAATTTGTTACTAAAGTCGCAGGAACTGGCAAGCAAATCGTGTTTGTTGGTGGAAAGAGTGAGGCTAAGGAGATTGTTAAGAAAGTTGCAGATAGTGCAAATCTTCCTTATGTTGCATCTCGTTGGGTTGGAGGTACTCTTACAAACTTCGAATCAATTAAGAAGCGTGTTGAGAAGCTACTTGACCTTACTCACAAAAGAGAGAAGGGAGAGCTTTCAAAGTACACAAAGCGTGAGAGACTGATGATTGACAGACAAATCGATAGACTCAATTTTCTATACTCAGGAATCGTATCTATGAATAATCTTCCAGCTGCTCTTTTTGTTATAGACTCAAAGAAGGAACACATTGCAGTTGCTGAGGCTCGCGAGAAGAAAATCCCAGTTATTGCACTTACCGGATCTGACTGTGATGTTTCAATTATAAACTATCCAATACCTGCAAATGACTCATCAGTTGCAAGTATAGAATTCTTCGCTAGAAAGATCGCTGAGGCTTATACAGAAGGTAAGAGGTCAGTAGTTGCACCAGTTGCAGCTCCAGCTTCCGCTCCTACTTATGCTTCAACTTCTCAAGCGTCAGCTCACTCATCATCTCATCCATCAGCTGGCCGAACATCCACAAGATAGATTCATGGCGCTCTAGTGGCGCTCCCGAGGACGACCTAGATGGATGTGAATAACTAATTGGCTTATTATAACTAATTTGATAAAATATACGTTATGTCTACACAAATATCACTTGACCAAGTTAAAGAATTAAGAGACGAGACAGGAATCTCTGTTATGCAATGCCGTAAGGCCCTAGAAGATGCTGGGGGAGACAAAGAGAAGGCTTTAATATTACTAAGAAAGAAAGGCGCCGAAATTTCAGCCAAGAAATCTGACAGATCTCTTGGCGCTGGAATCGTGTCTGCTTATATTCACTCAAATGGTCTTATTGGATCAATGGTTGAGCTTGCTTGTGAGACTGACTTCGTTGCTAAGAATGAAGAGTTTGTTAAGTTGGCGCATGATATTGCTATGCAAATATCAGCCACAAATCCAGAGTTTAGAACAATGGATGAAATTGTTGAGGCTGACAAAGCAAAAGCAAAAGAAATCTTTGCTGAAGAGGTGGTTGGTAAGCCAGAAGAGCTTAAGGAGAAGATTTTGCAAGGTAAACTGGATTCATACTTCAAGGAAAGAGTGTTGTTAGATCAACCATTCATCAAGAATCAAGATCTTACAATCAGACAATTGATTGATGGCTTTGTGCAAAAATTTGGAGAGAGAATAGAGGTTTCGAGATTCTCTCGTTTCAATGTTGGTAGATAAACATATGTTTTTCTTATATACAATTTGTGGTCTTTCTCTTTTAATCATGCTCGCCATGGTGATTACGAAGATGTTAGAAACTTCTGGTAAGAAGTGTTATATAAAATTCAGTAAACCTGAATGGAATTGGCACATACTTCGAAAGTATCATTTAGTTAGACACAATGTTGTGCATATCAAAAGAGAATCATTAGCTAACTTCTTCCATAGAATGGCCAAGGTATCAGAGCTGCTTTTGATTAAGATGGCAAACAAATTAGAGAAGAGGTTTTCTAAGCTAGGGGATATGATAAAAGGGAAGCAGGTAGCAAGAAATAGAGGGTCAGTTTCATTCTTTTTGAAGAAGATTGAAGACCATAAAAATAATTTGTAATTATCGGGGCGGTATGCTATATTATTGATAATTAATTGATGGCAGAGGCTTGAATGAAGCCATAGACTAGATTAATTAAGGCTCGGCGTTTGCCGCTTTAGCTCAGTTGGTAGAGCAACTGTTTTGTAAACAGTAGGTCCCCAGTTCGAATCTGGGAAGCGGCTCCATTTATTTGGTAATTGGACTAAGTGATGTGCCAGCTCCTCTCAGTGTGTCTATAACACCGATCGGACGCCCTGTTGGGGAAGGAGAACATGCCACCCCTACATATATAAGACAAACAGCTGGACCTCTGATATATCCACCCATTATGTTTTGTCCAATTGTAGGATTGAAATTCATTTTTAAAGTTGAAACACCTGGTTGAAATATGACACTAATAGGTATTTTTAAAACAAGATCAAGAAGATTTATCATATAGTTTCCACTACATGGGCATGGGGTATTCAACGTGATTCTTCCACCGAATTGTGATATCACAGCCTGACTTGCTGTTTTAGCCGCACCTTCAGCTGCCACATTTCCTCCCGCTGCTACACTCCCCCCAACAGCTCCAGCTGCAACTGCCGTTCCGCTGTTAAGAAGGGCAGCACCTCCAAGTATTGCAACCATTCCTATTATTCCAGAAGATGAATTGCTACTGCTAACCGTGCCTGCGGTATTCGATGATGGAGAAGATGTGCTTGTTTGACCTGTTATGTAGGCAGATGATGTATAATCTGAAGAAGTGCCATAATCTGTAAAAGTTGGCATTGATCCACTTGTGCCAGCATAAGAAAAATTTACAAAATTATTATTGTAGCTAGTGGCGTTTGTATTATTGTTTGTGTAGTTGAAGTTATCTAAATTATTTGTGGATGTACTGTTTGCAAAACTATAAAACACTCTTGATTGAGCAAGTAACCAATTTAGTTTTTTTATTGTACCCATTCCAACTATTCCTGTGGCATTTTTGATACCTTGTGGGTCTAAAATTTCAGATCTATATACTATTTGAAATTTTTTCACAGCAGCTTCTGTTAATGGACCATAGGCTGATGTTAGATCGGTCAATGCCATGTTGGGATTGTCAGTTAGGGCTGTTCTGGCGTCTGAGTTCAAAATCCATTTTAGGTTTTGGACATCAGGAGAAACGGAATTCCCCTTTTTTAGGTTTTTTGTAAATGAAAAAAAAGCTGGCAACTGATCTATTCTGTTTATAAATTTTTTTGTTTCGATATTCATGCCATTATATATTTCTTGTGGTGATACGTTTTGGGATTGAGATAGATTGCTTGTTGCTGATGTTGTTGTCGATGGTGATAGCGTTGTATCTACTGAGGATTGTGCGCTTACTGTTGAGTATGAAAAACTAATAATTAGGACAGCAATTATTATTGAAAATGACGAGAAGGACATTAATGGATGCAGGTACTGAAATAAAAAATTTTTATTACGGAAATTCGTATTCATAAAAAAATTATAGCATCCATTGGATGATTTTGCTAAATCGACCAAATGACGATTTTGGAGAATCGCACTTGATCTAGATTATCTTGGAAAGAATCGACTTCGAGCTTGTTCCACTTGTGCTTGTCGCTTTAGCTTTGCTAGATTTCTCATCATCCGCTCGTTTCTTGTCTATCTCTTTGAGTTCAGGAATTAATTTCTTCAAATCGTCATATGTTCTGAAACCTGTGATTGCTTGATCGTCAACAATAACTGCTGGTAATTTTGTTTCTGAAATTTTATTAACCTCTCTTAGGGTGTTTAACGCAGAAAGCTTGAGGTTCGTATCAAAAGAATAAATTCTAACTTCAGGATATGATTCTCGTAGTTTTGTAAGAACAAGTCCCATATTTACACATTGGGGACAAACATCTTCATTGCCATAGAAGTATAGAATTGAAATTGGTTTAAATTGGCACTTAACAGCGAGTCTCTGCATTAGGATATAGTCCTTGATCTGAAGTAGGGAATAGTACTTTTTTAGATATATTAGTTCTGGGCTAGCGGCACTTTGCTTATTAGCTTCCATGTATGAGAGTTTTGTGGCCAATGAATTGATTTCTTGGGATAAAATGGTTCCATCTACGTTTTTGCAAGAAACTTCTCCCAGAAGGTCAAATTGGGTCTCTGAGGATAGTATATCGAGAGAAATCTGGTCTTGAACCCCCTTGATGTCCGCTTCTTTTTTAGAACTTAACAGGTTGTTTACTTCAAATGCAGCTCCAAATATTAGGGCTGTAATAAAGAATGAGATTATGTATGTTTTCCAGTCAATTGGGGTGCGAATTGGTTTTTCGTTCATATATATAGTGTTTTTGTGTTGTTGTTTGATTATTATACTAAAATTATCGCCAAGATGCATCTTTTCTTCTGAGCGTGTTGTAGACTGATGTGAGTAGCCAAAGTGGTGAGATTATGGAATATAGAGTGATAAAATAGACAATGTCGATCATCTTGTTATCCTTTACTCCAGTTAGTTTTTTACCATACCAGATAGAGAAGATTACAAGTGATAATGTAACTAACCCAATAAACATTGGTGCCTGAATATTATATAGCCACCAGTCAAAAGTGAATGCATTAAAATCAAAACTCCAACCGATTAGTTGTATCTTTTTGTAAGTGTTAATTATGTTGTATATCGCTTTGATTAGAGTGAAGCCTAAGAAGAAAATTGTCACAATGATTGAATACATTGCGATTGGAAGTATCAGCATTCCAAGATTTCCGTATTTTGGATTCAGAATCATTCTTCTATAATCTATGGCGTTTTGAATAAAGCCTCCGGTCCACCTAACTCTTTGTTTATATAGTCTATAAAGTGTTCTTGGTCCAACGGTGTAGACAACGGCTTTGTGAGCATTGACGATTTTGAAATGATTCTCTTGCAGGCGCAGAGCCATTTCCAAGTCTTCGGTGTTGTGAGCGTGTTTATAATTTCCAACCTTAGAAAACACTTCTTTTCTGAATATTGAAAAAGGTCCAGGAGTTACGTACTGGGCATCAAGGAATCCTAAAATCTTTCTGGTGAATACTCCCATATTATATTCTGCGCTTTGCATAAGGCCTAGTACGTTGTCAGGATTTTGGATTTTTAGAGATGGAGTGACAGCTCCAACGCTTTTGTCCGCAAAATATGGAATGATGTGGAGTAGGGCATCAGCGTCAACTTCAGAATCGGCATCTAAACAGCCAATCATCTCTGTAGAACAGTTTGCAATACCATAATTAAGCGCAGTGTATTTTCCACCGTTTTCTTTTTGATGCAAAAGTATTTGTGGGTGATTATTATATTTTTTTACAATCTCCCAAGTGTTGTCCTTTGACCCATCATCAACGATCATTATTTTTAGCTTTTCTACAGGATAATTTAATTTGAGTAGAGACTGAATTGTTTTGTCTACTGTATTTTGTTCATTGAATACAGGAACAAGAATAGTCACAGATGGATAGTCCGTGTTAGTGGCTTCTGTGTCATTGTGGTTGAGAAGGGCTTTTTCACCTCTGATCTTCTTTGTGTTTTCAATCAATGTCACCATCAAGAAAACGCTAAAGAAAACTATAAGAAAAAGGGAGCTGTAATTGAAAAGTACAATGATATATTGCATAAATATGGGTTTTTTGGTGTGTGATGGGGCGCTTTGCGCCACGCCATGTAGGCTAAAACCAGCCTTAATCAAAAGGTTTGGCTTTTGCCATCTTTTGTTCTATATAGTATAGCCGATTTAACGTTTTTTTCAATATGATATATACTAAGAAAACTATGACAGATGAAAATACAAAGGGGGATTCAGTCGGGGGTGATAGTAGATTGATTGGGGCCGAGATCGGTCATCTTCACCCTATGACACAGACAGTCAATGAGATTGTGAAGATTTTTTCGGAGATTGGATTTCAGGTTGCTGAAGGTCCTGAAATTGAGACGGAGTTTAATAATTTTGACGCACTTAATGTTCCCAAAGATCACACTTCTCGTGATATGCAAGATACTTTTTGGTTGAAGGATGCAGGGCCTGAAGGGGAGCGGATGCTACCTCGTACTCACACCTCTCCTGTGCAAATTAGATTCATGCAATCTCATAAACCGCCATTTAGAATTATCGCACCTGGAAAGGTATATAGAAATGAATCAACTGATGCTACTCATGAGGCAGAATTTTTTCAAGTCGAAGGAATGTATATTGATAAAAATGTTTCTCTCGCAAATTTGAAATTTGTCCTAGAATCTTTTATTAAAAAGTATTTTGGAGAAGAAACTGAAATGCGATTTAGACCATCATATTTTCCCTTTGTTGAACCTGGGTTTGAAATTGATATTAGGTGGAAGGATAGATGGTTGGAGGTGTGTGGAGCAGGCCTTGTCAGACCTGAAGTGATGCGCACTGGAGGAATTGATCCTGAGGAGTGGCAGGGATTTGCTTTTGGAATAGGACCAGACAGAATGGTTATGCTTAAATATGGAATTGATGATATTAGAAATATGTATTCTGGAGATTTAAGATTTGTTAATCAGTTCTAAGGGGTCAGGCGATTTTTAAGCGTAAAAATCGTGCCAAAATCAGCAGATTTTGGCCATGAATAAAAAAATAATTATAAAAATAAAAATACTAAAATGCTTATCTCACAAAATTGGTTAAAGAAATATTTTACAGACGGCGCCGAGCCGCGGACTTTACCCGATGCGAAGACAATAGAGAACACCTTCACAATGGGTATTTTTGAAGTTGAAGGAGTTGAGAAGGTTATTACTGGAACAGAGAATGTAGCCGATACTGTTTTTGATATTAAGGTTCTACCTGACCGAGCCCATTATTGTTATTCACATAGATATGTTGCGCAAGAGTTGGGTGCGCTATTAAATATTCCAGCCACTCTTCCTGTTTATGATACAGCAAAAATAGCATCACAAATTGATGGCAGTCTTGTGGTTAATGTAAATGTTGTGGAAGAAAAAGTTGGTGAAGAGAAAAATAGATTTGTTTGTCCAAGGTATATGGCAAGACGAGTCGAAGGGGTAGAGGCTACAGCTTCACCTTTATGGCTGAAAACCGCACTAGAGGCATTGGGTCAAAGATCAATTAATGTCCTAGTTGATTTAACTAACTATATAATGCTAGAAACTGGCCAGCCACTTCACGCTTTTGATGCTGATAAGGTGGAGGGGGATATTAATGTTCGATATGCAAAAGATGGGGAAATAATAGTACTCTTGGATGGAACTGAAGTTGCACTTTCTTCCGATATTCTAGTTATTGCCGATTCGAAAGATGCTCTAGCGATTGCAGGAGTTAAGGGTGGAAAAAAAGCTGAAGTTACGGCAGAGACCAAGAAAATTATTATCGAATCCGCCAACTTTGATAGTGTTTCAGTTAGAAAAACTTCACAAAAGGTTGGAATAAAAAATGAATCGTCGAAGAGATACGAGAATAAGGTGACTCCTGAGAGAACGCAACTTGCGATGAATGCGATTTCTGAATTTATCGCAACAATATTTCCTTCTGCAAAATTTGGAAATGTTACTGATGTTTATCTTGGTAAGCCGGAGGCTAAGCAATTTGATGTGTCAGTTAAATTTATAAATGATGTAATCGGGTTGAAGGAGAGAATTGGCGCTGATAAAATAATTGATATACTTCTAAGATGCGATATTAAAGCGGAGGCTACCTCGGATGACAATCTAACAATTCACGTTCCAGAGTATAGATTGGATCTTGAAATTGGATATGACATAGTTGATGAAGTTGGACGTATTCTAAACTACATGAATCTTGTGCCAGTCGAATTGCCAAAAGAAGATAACCGCCCAGTACTTAAGAACTTTTACTACATGAACGCATTGCGTAAGGTTTTTCAAGGTGCTGGATTTTCTGAGGTTTACACTCATTCATTAAAAGAGAATGGCGATGTTGAAATTTTAAATCCCCTAAACATTGAAAGAGGATTCATGAGAAATACTATTGGTGAGGGATTAATAAAAAATCTAGAACATAATCTTCGATATGTAGATTTGCTTGGTCTTGATGCTGTTAAGATATATGAGGTGGGTACAATCTTTGGTGGTAAAGTTGAGAGACCATCCTTGGCATTTGGAATTGCAAATGCAAAGAAAGTTAAGGGATATAATTTTGAAGCAGAAGCGGAGAAGATTTTCAATCAAATTTTGAGTAGTGAGTACTTTGCTGGCACGGCGAGTGGAACATCACTTGATTTGAATTTACTAAAATCATCTGCAAAATTTACTGAGTCAAATATTGGAACAGGTGGAGTAAACGTTGTTGGTAATGTTTGTGAAATAGAACTTCAAAAAATAATTGATGTACTACCTGATCCAAAAAGTGACATCTATTTTGAAACTCCAAAATTAATTAAATATAAAAAGTATTCTCAGTATCCATTCATGGTTAGAGATATCTCAGTGTTCGTTCCTGGGGAGGCGACGGAAGTGGAAGCTGTTAAGTCTATAATTACTAAACACGGAACGAATTTGTTAAATAGCGTAAGATTGTTTGATGTTTATACAAAAAATAAAGAAGGCGAGCCTGTTAAAACTTCTTATGCGCTAAGGCTTGTATTCCAATCGAATGAGAGAACTCTTACAGATGATGAAGTGATTCAAATAATGCAAAATATAACTGCTGAGATGAATGGTATGGAGGGATGGGAGGTGAGGTAGTAGTTTTACTCTTTAAGTATTAATTTTGGGGTTTTTAGGATTAATCATGAAAATAGGGTTTTGCAATCCTTGTATTTGTACAAAAATAAGGATTGGCAAATCATATATTTGGGTATTATTTCTATATTTGATATAATCAATATATGAAATTTAATAATGAAAGCATCCCTGCTGATGCTAATCAAAATCCAAATGAAGACTTAAACCTCCATGCCCTTTCTCGTGAGAGAAGTGAACTTAGAAAAGCCTTGCAGGGTCTTGGGGTTAATCCAGTAAAATCAGAACATATTAAGACTGGAAAGAATGAAGAATCTTTAATATATACAGAAGGTATTGAAGAAGTTAATCAAAAAATTGGAGATTTTAGTATAGAAAAAGCTGGAGGAATGTCAAAAGCAAAAGAACTTGTGAGACAAGACAAAGAAGTTGCTCCTCAGAAAGGTTTTGTAAATGAAATTGCAATAGTGAAAGAAATGGGTCCTATCTATGAAGAAATTGCTGATTCATTTGAGCAGGTCGAACAATCTAATTTGGTTATTAATAAAAATATTCAACAGATTTCTTTAGAAGAAGACCCATATAAAAGAATGGTCCTAGAAAGAGTTGTAAAAAAGTTTATAGTTAAAAGAGATGCTTATCAGGAAATATATCAATTAGCTGTTACAAGAGATCCAAAAATTGCCAGAGCGCACACGCTTATAGAATACAAGAAAGGGCTACATTCAGAAGGTCACATTGCAATGACTCCAAGTGTTGCTAAATACGTTGAAGAAATAGAAAAGAAAATGCGTACCGGAGATCCAATGTTTCTCCATGGTCCAACTGGTACTGGTAAAACATCTATTGCAAGGCTTGCTGCGGAAGAATTAACCGGAAAAACTGCTGAGATGGTTTACTGTAATCAACAAACACGCGAGTCAAATATCTGGGGTAAGACAGGTGTTAAAGGAGACGGCAAAGGAGGGTCTGAGACTTTTGATATATTGGGTCCACTTGCAAGGGCTATAAAAGAAGGTAAACCAATTATTTTTGATGAATTTAACTCACTTGAAGAGGATCAAATGAGGATCATTAAAGGAGTTTTTGGTTATAAACCAGGAGATGAAGTGCCAATCACGGGAAATGGTAAGATAAAAATGGCACAAGGTTTTCAAATAATCTGTACAGCCAATCTTAAATCTGAAAAACATACAGATAGAAGAGATCTACCAGATGAAATTAAAAGAGAGTTTGAGCAAAACAATATAGAGGTTAATTATAATCCAAAACATGAAAGTTTTGATATTATGCTTGCCCGACTTATGAATCAAGATGGGTCCATTGACCTTTCTTGGCACGATATGAACGTAACTCTCCCAAAATTTTCTGAGGCAATTGAGAGTGTTCAGCAAGCCTATTCTGGAAATTTAAGTGATGACGAGGCAAAATCAATTGGTGTGATGAATGCTTCAAATGCAAAATCAGAGCTTAAGGGTTTTGTTATGACACAAGGCTCTGTTGAATCAATATTAGATCAGTGGAAAATTGAGACAAAAATTGGTAAAGGTAGTAAAACTTTTGCAGAATTTATTGATGAAAGATTAAAAACAGCGTTGACTTTTAAAACATACAGTCAAGAAGACAGAGTCTTGTCAGCAAAAATATTTGCACTCAAGGGATTTTTAAAAACTGTAACACCAGAAGAAATGTCTCTACCAAAAGATATTTTTAATGGAGTTAAAATAAAAGCCGAAAGAGGTGGAGAAGATGAAATTGAAGAATTAAAAGAAAAATCTTCAAAGGTTGTACATATTACTTTGTCTGAAATTGCAGAACTAGATCCTTTTGCTGTCCGTCCAAATAAAATTGATCCACTAGAAGATTTTTCTGCGGGACATGAGTCAGACGGGGATGACTTTTCAAAGTCATTAGAAAAAAGATTGGCCAAGATTAGAAAAGGGAAGGAAAAACATGGTAATTCAATATCCACAGAGTATACTCGCACAAATCCAGAAACCAACGCCGTAGAACACCAAGAATCCATAACTATAAACATAGAGGAAAAACTTCAAGAATTTATAACACTATATCAAGAAACAAACATAGATACACCGCCAGACTTTGAAGATCAAATTAGAGATATTTGGTTAAAGAATAATACTGAAATACAGGAAGCTATTGAGGAAAAAGGTTTTGATGATATCATTATAGCTCCTGCCAATATTCCACTCCCTGCACTTGCAGAAAAAATGAAGGTGGGCAATGACTACTGGTTAGGAGATGGCTTCAAAAATGGCGGAGGCTTTGCAGGAGCAAATAGTGTGGGCACAGATAAGCCACGTATAATTCTTATTCACAAGACTCAAAATTTAGGAGAAAGACCAGAACTTGCTTCAACACGTGGAGTCAAAGCAAAAGACATAAACATAGAAGAATCACTATCATTGGATGATTACATAATATTTCAAAAACAATATTTTAAAGAAAATGGAAAACACCTTGATGAAAATGGGTGGACATGGACACCTCGTACTAAATCTGGCGACCGTTTTGTCTACTCCGGCTGGGGCTCCGATGGCGAGCTGCATGTCGTCGCCAGTGGTGCCGGCGGTTCCAGCTCCCACTTGGGCGTTCGTCCCTCCCGCTATTTTTATTAATAATAGGTAGCTTGTAGCTTGAGGATTGTATCTTTTTTTGAATTTTGTATTAAATTAACTTTGTATTATGAATGAAAAACCAATAATTATAGAGACAGCAAAAGATGGAAGGGATAATGAAGAGAAAAAAATTGATGGTATTCTGCTTGAGCCTGAAAATCCACCTACAACTGCTCCTAAAAAAGAACAAGGAGATAGAGAATTTCAAGAAAAACAACATGAGCAAGCTGTGAATTTTGTTGAGGGCCACAGAAATGTTTTGGAACATTATGCTCGGGGTGCTATTTCTATAGCTCCATCGCCAAAAGGTTTAAATACATTTGCCTTTGATCTTGAAAAAAATACAATTTACATAAACTCAATGTTCTACAAAGAACTTGGTTTGTCAGATGAGCGCACACTTTTTGCCTCAATGCATGAAATAGAACACTTCCTAGAAAAGAAACAAATTCTAGCAGAAAAAGGTGGCTCTATAAAATTTAAAAAATATTTAGATAGAATTAAAAAATCTAGAGCCTTTGCTTTAACAGATAATTGTGTAGCGGATATACATGTGAACAAGACAGTTATATCAAAAACAAACGAGAGTTTGGCTGGGGTTGAAAAGGGTATGTATACGGAAGTGCTATTTAAGGAAAGAGATTTTACAGAAGCTCCAAAGCATATTCAATTTGCGCAAGCCTTGCTTAGAGAATCGAGGGTATCCGACGAAGAATGTGTTGTCGCAGAAGATGTGCGAGAGAAAATGGAAAAAATCAAAAGTATGAAAGGTAAGAGTGGGTTGTCACTTATTGATGTTATGACATCACCGTCGACAACCATGTCTGATAGATTGGCTCTGCAGGACAAGTTCATAATGCCAATAATTGAGGAATTAAAAGAAAAAGATATTGAAGAGGAGAAAGAAAAACGTAAACAGAAAAAAGAACAGCAGGAAAAACAAAAGCAAAAATCTGAGAAGGAGAAAGGCGAAGAGGGTGAGGATATGAAGAATGATGATGAAGGTGGTGATGATAATAAAGATGACCCAACTAAAGGAGATAAAACCAAACCAGAAAAAGGTGGCAAAAATGAATCTAAGGGGGAAGGGGATGAAGATCTAAATGAAAACTTTGACCCAAATGAATTTTGGAAAGAATCCTATGATAAGGCAGATAAAACAACACCAAGAGCTGTATCACAAGAGGATATAGACAAAGCGATTGAAGAATATGAAAAAGCAACTAAAGCTAAGGTAAAAAGTGAAAAAGAAATACAAGAAGAACTTGATAAGGAATACGCAGAAAATATTGGAGTGAAAAAAGAGGATTTGCAACAATATAGAAAATTGGTAAAAGAGTTAGAAAAAGTTGTTAATCCAGAGACAAATAGAAATGTTATAGAGGAACTTAGGGATCTAATTGCAAAAATTATATCCAAAAGAAAAAAGAAAAAAACAGATCCAAAATATCCAGTGGAAGAAGGTGATGAATTAGTGGAACCTGGGGAATTGGTTGCTGAGGTTAAGAAAGGTAATTTTACACCAAAAGTTTGGGAGACACATGAGCTCAAAGAAAAAGCTGATAATAAATTTGGAGAAATAGAGATAACATTTGTTGGCGACAGGTCTACCTCTATGAAGGAAGGTAGAAAACTTACTGAACAGCAAAAATCTATCGTTATGGCAATGGAGGCTTTAAAAGAGTTTTCGGATATATGTAAAGAAGAGAGAACAAACTTAACTAAACCTCTTGAAATCAAATCTGAAATTTATTCTTTTCAGTCTTCAGAAAAAGATGATAAGACACCAATAAAAGCAATGTCTCCTGAACTTAGTGAGGCAGACAGAATAAAAACAGCCTCAAAACTTGCGTCGTGTACTGGGTCAACGATGGACTTTGTACCACTTGAAACTATTATGTCTAATTTGGACGAGACTTCCAAGAAAAAAATTCTTGCTGGTGAATTAAAAAAAATTGTAATTATATTTACCGATGGAGAAAGCGATGACTCAGATAGGGTAATAAAAGTTCTAAAAACACTTAGGGAATCTGGAGTTGTCGCGGTTGGTGTGGGGGTAACGGAATCTGGTAAACAAACTTTGCTTACTTATGCACCAGACGCAAAACTAGCGGAAACAGCGGATAAATTACCAATTATATTGGGTGAGCTTTTGAAGGAACATCTTTCTGTTGTATAGCAATGGTATGTTAGATTAGTAAACAAGACAGTAGAGTATTACTTTATTATAAATCTTAAAGATGATAATATAAAAACATCATGGAATCACCAATCATAGAGATGGCTAAGCCAAAATCACCACAAAAGTCTGAAAACAGATCTGAATTAGAAACAGACCAACAAAAAGCAAAAGAAGCTTACAAAGCTTCTTTTGACAAGCTGGATCTTTTTATTGGACGAGACATAGCAAGATATAAAGAACAACTGGCAAGCGGTGACTTTGAAGACAAAGAAGGAGATGAGGAGGGTTCTGGAGAAAAAAGAAAGGAAGCATTTAGAGTAAAGCTTTTACGTAATATGGATAAGGTAGAGAAAATGCATAAAGTTATAGAAAGTGGAGAAGATATACTCTTAATACAGCCTGAAATCTCTGTAGATTATGTTTATGCTAACCCCACCATGGGCGCCCTAGAACACCAGGAATCCATAACTATAAACATAGAAGAAAAACTTCAAGAATTTATAACACTATATCAAGAAACAAACATAGATATACCACCAGACTTTGAAGATCAAATCAGAGAGATTTGGTCAAGAAACACCACAGAAATACAACAGTCAATAGAGGAGAATGGATTTGATGATATTCTGCTTGTTCCAGCCAACCTTAACCTTGTAGATCTTGCAGAGAAGATGAAGATGGAAAATGGAAATTTCACTGGTGCCAACTTTGATAACGGAGGAGGCTTTGCTGGAGCAAAGAGTATAGGTATAGACAAACCACGTATTATTCTATATCACAAGAAAACGTTGCCAGAAATACAAGAGAAGACAGGAATAGACGTTCATTTAGACATCAAGGCGGGTGAAGCTGAAAAGCTATTCAAACAAAACCCTGATCAATACTTAAGTACTCTTGAAGACTTTATTGTTTTTGAAAGGAAAAATCTTAAAGATTCCAACAAACACTTTTCCAAGTATGCAGAAAACAGTGGAGTTTGGCTATCTGGAACCAAGTCTGGCGACCGTTGTGTCTACTCCGGCTGGGACTCCGATGGCGGGCTGAGTGTCAACGCCGATGATGCCGACGATTCCGACTTCAGCTTGGGCGTTCGTCCCTCCCGCTATTTTTATTAATAATAGGTAGCTTGTAGCTTGGGGATTGTATCTTTTTTTGAATTTTGTATTCTGCATTTTAAATTTTTTCTTTGTATTGGATTTTGGTGAGTATGGTGGAATTGTTGACGTTGAAGCAACAGATGATTCTAACCTGCCAAAAATTGATTTTAAATTA
>CAINHC010000038.1 GCA_903848795.1 uncultured bacterium
GGTCGCTACTGCTGTTTTCAACAATGAAGATGTTAAGATCACAAGGAGCAAGGACGATGTTATAAAGCTGAATGTGATGGCTCCAAAAGAGCTTGGAAGATATGTGTTGAAGGTCGGGACACTAATTTTGGAGGTGAGGGTGGTCAATGTAGTTGGGGATAGTGTGAGTGTAACAGGTGGTGCCAGTGTCGGTGCTGGTAGTGCTAAACGCTAATACCAACGACGATTTTGGAGAATCGTTCAATGGATGATACAATTAAAATAAATTACTTTATGAATGATGAATCAAATCAGTCGAATTCACAAAAGAACCTGTATCAGGGAAGTTATGATATGGATTATCAAAACAGCATGAATAAGGCTTCTGATTCTTCTACTGACGTGTCTAATCGCATTCTATTGTCTGAGACCCCAAAATATATGAATCTTGGCGCCCCAAGAGAGCGAGATGAAGAAGACATGGCTCATCATGAAAGAAATATGAAATTGCTTTCTGGGTCAGATGATGTTTTTGGGGCCGGGGAAAAAATCAATTCCGCTTTTTCGGCTCTTGGCTTTACTCCAAAAAAGAAGGCTACACTTTTGGTGGCCCCAAAATCAAAAAGCGCTGTATCGGTTTTGTTGGCAAGATATTTGAACTTATATTTTCATGGTCCACATTTTAAAATGACAAAATCAAGTGGAATGGAAACCCATACTATTTCTTCAAAAATAAAATGGGGAGTGCTTGTAGTTTTTTTGGCCGTCTCCGTGGCCTCTTTTTTGACTCAATCAGTTTTATATATAAAGGATTATTTTAGCGGGCACACTGACGCTGTTGCTGTCAATGTGAATCAACCCATTGCTGCTGCATTACCAGCATCGCACGCCACTTCTTCAAATGAAAATAAGGGATCTGATGATGGGACTAACGTCAACGGAAGTTCTACTGGCGTGAAGATTGGCAAAGCTCCTCAATATAGACTAAATGATTCTACGCATTTTCCAGCCCTTTCCTCCCAGTCCTTTTTGGTGGCTGATCTAGTGACGGGAGAATATATAAAAGAAAGCCAGAACATCAAAAATTATCCACTCGCTTCTGTTTCAAAACTCATGACTGCGGTTGTGACTCATGAGAAAATGGATCCACAAAGTATGGCAATCGTTTCTAGGAGTTCATATAACACTTTCGGAACAGAGGGTGAGCTGTTGTTGGGTGAATCAATAAGGGTGGGTGACTTGATGTATCCATTGCTCATGGAATCAAGTAACGATGGTGCTGAGGTCTTAGCTGATGCATACGGTCATGATAAGTTCATGGTTGAGATGAATAAAAAGGCAATTGCCTTGGGAATGAATGATACATACTATAATGATCCAAGTGGTCTTGATCCAAAAAACGTTTCAACTGTTGAAGATCAGTTTAAATTGGCAAAATATATTTACGAAAACATCCCAGTAATTTTTGATTTGACACGAGTACGACAATTTGAAATTTTAAATCACAGATGGTACAACAAAAATAAGACATTAAATATGCCGGAGTTTATTGGTGGAAAGAATGGCTTTATCGATGAATCACGACAAACTACAATTTCGCTTTTTGATATTCAAATGGCAAAAGGAGGCAAAAGAAAGATTGCAATTATATTACTAAAATCAAATGATAGGGAAGGGGACGCAGTTAAAATATTGAATTTCTTGAAGAAGAATGGATATTATGAGTTGAATGCAACAAGTACGGAGTAGTGGCGGGCGGGTCCGGGTGGTATGTTGATAATTTGTCTAATTGTTCAAGTTAGCGTCGTGAATAGGTAAAAATACTGAAAATAAAAATTATAAGTTTGCTTACATCTTTTTATGAATGTAAACAAAGTATATATGTTTGTTTACATTGAGTGAGGCGATGTAAACAAAGTGTGAATTTTGGGTATGGACAAATTAGACTCTCATTCGGCTGGAGAACGGAATATATCACATATGATATATTGTGCTTGACAAATAAAATCGTATCGTTTAAAATATAAGTGTCAGAGTAAAGGTCTTTGACAATCTATCGGTAAGCACCAACTTGGTGATTTTATCGAATCGCCCTCCCTCTGAAGGTTAGATTGTTTGAGACCTTTATCTATTTCTACAGACAGTCTATGTAATGTAATTTTTAGAGGGGGGATGAGTTAGCAATGAGCTGACAATGCGCGTCTAGTCAACACGCATCGCAGATCCCCCTTAATTACCAACCAATATGTTTAAAGCAATAGGTTTGGTTGTCTTGCTCATTGCGGTCCGCATTCTGATGCCTGGTCTCTTCATGGCATTTGATGACGCGGGAACTAAGTTCTTTCATGCGATTGGGCGCACAGCAGACTTTGTGGATCCTGCGAACTTAAAACTTCAAGGAGTATCCAATTCTCAACCTGCTGGCATTAACTACATGCCAAAATCACCAAACTATCCAAATAGCTTCCGATAATACGGGTGCTACAGATACCGAGACTGTTGTCTCACCGCTTGATGCATTTTGTATCAAGAGACCGCTCCAATACGGGGCGGTTATTTAATTAAGCTTGACCAGATTAATAAGGTATTGTATTATGAATTCGGATTTATTTACGCCTCCTGAAAATATGAATATATACAAAGGTGGCTCCAGCAGAAAACAGCAATGAATATTAGGCTGGTTTCTGCTGGGGCGACACGAGTGTGTAGTCCATTCACAGCACACAACTAAAACAAAACCAAAGCGGGATGCTGAGGTTTTAAAACATGGCGGGAGGCCATTTGTATAATGAGACTGAATCAACAAACATTAAAAATCCTTGGTAATGAATTACCTTGGTTGCCGGCAATGTTGCCGAAAGACATCGTTAACAAAACATGGGACTTTAAGGTCGAGGTCATTGATTTGAACACTCTTAGCTTAACAAGCTTGTGTTCTAGCCACCCATTCGGTTACAGTGCAAAAGCGGGAAGATATTATTCAGAGGGGTCTATCAATTTGATTGACTGCGATGGTAATGTCGTCGGCGACGTAGGAAATTCGGATGTACCCATATTCAGGAATTTTACCTGGACCCGTAGCTTCCCGTTTATCAAGAGCACCATGGTCCACGAAGGTGATCCTTGGGTAATCTTCGAGACACTTGAACAGGCATTATTGCGCTTGGGGCAAGTTGCGGACACTGTACGCTATGTTCTCGTTTTACCGCACCACTATCGTTTTTCGACAGTGATTTTGCACAAGGTTCCGAGACAAGCCAATCTGCGAGACTGGCTCGACAAGAAGTCTGTGGATGCAAGCGAAGCGCTCCGTGCTAAGCTTTCGCAATGACCAGAACTACTCCGTTTTATCACCCCCACTATAGAACCCCACTCAACTGTGGATAACGTTGTATTTACAATGTTTTGAATATTGCACCATCTATCTTTCCTCACATATTTAACTGTTCCTGTATATCAAAGACACACTTTGTCTAGATAAGTGTATAAACCCA
>CAINHC010000039.1 GCA_903848795.1 uncultured bacterium
CAAAGTGTGTCTTTGATATACAGGAACAGTTAAATATGTGAGGAAAGATAGATGGTGCAATATTCAAAACATTGTAAATACAACGTTATCCACAGTTGAGTGGGGTTCTATAGTGGGGTGGGGTGTGGATAACCTTCGCTATATCTAATTATTTTATTTTAAAATCAAGACAGCAAAAAAGAAGATTCTTGACACATATAATTAATTAAAAGCTAGGCCCCGGCGAATGCGCCGGGGCCTAAATTTAAGCGTTAGATGTTATGACAAGCAAATCTCTTAGGGCCAAGTAAGTCTAATCTGTTCATCCTTAGGTAACCAAATGTCATTTAGTATTTTGAAAAATTCAACCTGCGTTTTTAGTCGACCAGAATCATGATCCAATGCTAAACGTCTGATCGGAGCATACATAAACTCCAAGAAAAGACTGACATTCAAAACATGAACTGATTGAGGTTTAATCCTTGACCACCTTGCGACACTAACAATAAAAATAGGACTGAGCTCCTTGAGATTTTTTTGATCAACGACCGCACCAACCCCTTTCAATTTTTCATCGTCAGAACGAGACATCAGCTTCTTCAAGGGTGGATAAACCTTCCTCAAAAATTTTGCGATATCCGCAGTCACGACTCTTTCGATTGAAATTCCACTCCAACAAGCTATAGCTGAAATCAACTTGTTGTAGCATACATGAGAATAGATATCCACTTGAGAGAGGTTTTCTTGTGTCGTTGGTCCCTTTTGACACCTAGGCCGCCGATGATGTCGATTAAACTTACTGCTTAGATAGTCTGCCTTTTGTTCATTATCCATACTCCAGAAGGTTCTGAGCTCGTGATTGTCAAGAAAATCTAATCTGTATAGCAGTGGTTCACCCCTTCCGGGCCAATAAACCCAGGCCATACGAGCAAGTCTTTGCCAATCAACATGGGAATACGGGAATACTACAAATGAATGACGTTTTTTTTGTTTTTTTTGAATCTTTCTACCGCTTCTGTTTTCCTTTCCTTTGTTAGTTCTTTTACAGTGCTTTCTATTAATTCTATGTCTATCTGCCATCTTAACCTCCTTTTTTTTGTTTTGAATTAAAAATGTCCAGGACCACACAAATAATGCTCCTTTTTTGAATTTTTGCAAGCCGAAACTAAATTCCATTGAAACAGATAAAAACCACAATGAAATTTATATCCTACAGACAAATCAATGATGCCAGCCCATCCCCTTCTCGAAGCTTCATAATTCTAACTCCTTGAGTATCACGTCCAAGAGTTGGAACTTCTTTCAAATCACATCTGATAACTTGACTCTTCTTTGAAATTGCAACAAGCTCTTCAAGCTCTGGTGTTAGGATTCTTGCAGAAATCAAATCGCCTGTCTTTGGAGTCACTTTGACAGTTTTAATTCCAGATCCTCCACGGCCTTGAATCTTGTATTCCTTAATTGGAGTTTTCTTTCCATATCCATTTGATGACATGACCATAACAGTTGCATCATTCACATCCTTTGCGATAGTATCAGCTCCAACCACAGAGACGTCCTTATCCAATTTCATAACTCGAACTCCACCGGCGGAGCGTCCCATTTCTCTAACATCACCTTCGTCGAATCTAATAGACTGACCGTCAGAAGCTACAACCATTACAGAATCTTTTTTCTCAACGAATGATGCAGAAACCAATTCGTCCTGTGGATCAAGTCTGATTGCAATAATTCCACTTCTTCTAACATCAAGGAAACTCTCCACGGAAACCTTCTTTCCAGTTCCCTGCTTTGTAACCAAGAATAGACTAAGTCCACTTCCCTTTTTAATCTCCTTTGGCATTGGCAAAACAGATGTCACCTTCTCACTATCAGAAAGAGATAAGAAGTTCATTATTGACTTACCACGAGTAGCACGCTTTCCTTCTGGAATATCGTACATCTTAATTTGATATGCCTTACCCTTATCAGTGAAGAACAATAGATCACTGTGAGTTGTAGTTGTTATAAGGTGAGTTATAAAGTCCTCCTCCTTTGTATCTAGGTCAACTACCCCAACACCGCCTCTCTTTTGCTTTCTATACTCATCAGGATCAGTTCTCTTGATATATCCGCCTGATGTAAGAACAAGTACACTCTCTTCATCTGGAATAACATCCTCGATACAGAAATTCTTTGCAGCGTGTTTAATAATTTTTGTTCTTCTATTGTCACCAAATCGCTCCTTAATATCAGCAAGCTCATCTTTAACAATTTTCAAAACTCTCTTTGGATTCTTTAGAATATCTTCACATTCTTTAATGAAAGCTTGAACCGCCTTTAATTCATCCTCAATCTTCTTTCTCTCAAGTCCAGCAAGCTTCTGCAATTTCATTTCCAAAATAGCAGTCGTTTGTCTATCGGAGAATTTAAACTCCTTCATCAAATTAGCGTGAGCTGTGGGAGTATCCTTTGATGCTTTAATAGTCTTGATAATTGCATCAATGTGATCGAGTGCTTTTTTCAAACCAAGCAAAATATGTTCGCGATCCAACGCTTCTTTCAAATCAAACTCAGTTCTTCTTCTGATAACCTCCTTTCTGTGTTTGATAAATTCTTCAAGACAAGATTTCAAAGATAGAGTTTGTGGTACACCATCAACTAGCGCAACCATGTTGTAGTGGAAAGTTGTCTCAAGCTGAGTGTGCTTGTATAGGAAGTTTAAAATGTTCTGTGGGTAACTTCCACTCTTAAGCTCAATCACAATTCTAATATCTTTTGTTGACTCATCACGCAAATCCTTAAGACCTTCCAGCTTTTTCTCACGCACCAAATCAGCGATTGCTTCAATAAGAGTTGATTTATTAACTCTATATGGAATCGAAGTAATCACAATCTTAGACTGTCCTGCTTTTTCTTCGACAATTTCAGCCTCTCCTCGAACAACAACGCCACCTCTTCCATGTATCAATGCCGCTGCAATATCTTTTTCATTATAAGCAACACCACCGAGAGGAAAGTCAGGACCCTTAACAAATTCTAGCAAATCTTCCGATGAAGCATCTGGATTATCAGCTAAGTGAGTTGTAGCATCGATAATCTCTCTCAAGTTATGAGGAGGAAAGTTAGTTGCCATACCGACAGCAATACCAAGAACACCATTCAAAAGCAAGTTAGGAACCGCAGTTGGCATAACCGTAGGCTCTTTACTCGTTCCGTCATAGTTAGGAACAAAATCAACAGTTTGCTTTCCAATATCACGAAGCAACTCAGATGAAAGTCTGGACATCTTTGCCTCAGTATAACGTTGAGCAGCAGGTGGATCGCCATCAACTGTTCCGAAGTTACCTTGTCCAATAACCAAAGGATATCTCATTGAAAAATCCTGCGCCATGTTGACCATGGACATATAAATAGCAACGTCTCCGTGGGGGTGGAAATTTCCCATCACGTCTCCAACTACTTTAGCTGACTTAACAGTCTTTGCAGAAGCGGTGAGACGCATTCCGTTCATGGCATACAAGATTCTACGGTGGACTGGCTTAAGACCATCTCTAATATCAGGAAGAGCACGATCTGTAATAACAGACATAGCATAGTCAATGTATGACTTCCTCATTTCTTGTGTCAGATTTCTGTCTTGTATTTTGTCAGAATTATCTGCGATAACTTCTACAACTGGAGTTTCTATCTTTTTTGCCATTTTTGTATTTTTGATCCAGTGGGTGATTTTACAAAAATCAGCCTACTGGGTTTTCTTATTAAAATTTATAATTAATTACCCGCGCCTGCACTGCTACCAGCACCCTCTGTCGCACCTGATGTCGCACCCACTCCGGCGCCTGTACCTGCCCCTGCGCCCGCACTTTCTGGAGTAATTGGGCTAGCGAAAGAGTTAAGACTTTCATCCACCTTATCAGCTTCCACAGTCACACCACTTGATGTAGTTGTGGAATAAGTTGTGTTATCTGCAGAAGATCCTGCACCGTTGGAAGCATCAGTTGTTTCAACTCCAGCCTGTACTCCAGCATTTTGCGATAGACCTAAAGTACCATTATCATATTTGACTTCATATTGTCCACCCATAAACTTTTTTTGAGTAAAACCTTTTATTGAATCAAAAAATGAATCAAAAACATTTCCAGCTTCTTGCTTTACGATACCAGTCGGACTCAAGTTCGATCCATCAACAGCATTTGCAACAGAAGCACTATTATCCGCAGAGCTTAGATTTGGAATAAACCATGAGAATACCCAAACACCTCCGACTACAGCAGTAAATAGTATCGATGCTGTAATGGCATACAACACTCTAAAGTTTTCTGATTTTTGTCTTACGTTGTCAAAATGTTTAGTTAACATGGTTTTGTTTTATTTTTTGCGCATTTTGCGCTACTTAAAAATCGATTATTGTTGTGGCGATAAAACTATTATATCACCATTTTTTCCTTCAAGGTCTTTTTTCTTGATTGTTAATTTATCAATTGGCTCCCCATGATCCCCCGCCTCTTTTAGGAATGCAACAAGCGCCTCATCTTTTTTGCTATCAAAATGAATCGGGATAATAATTTTAGGTTCCATGTTCATCGCCAGCTTATATGCAGTCTTTGCATCAAGTACTCCTTTTCCTCCAATTGGAAGAAATAGAATATCCACTGAATCAATCGCATCAGCAGTATCCTTTGGAAGTGGGCCATCTTGCGCACCCAAATAGAGCATATTAATCCCCTCAACCGTCAAAGCGTAAATTGTGTTAATAAGCTTAGGCTCACCCTTATCAATATCATATGATGATTCACCTGCTAGGCCTTTGATAAAAATACTATTAACTTCGTATTCTCCAGGACCAGAAACAACAAAAGGCTTCTTGTCACCATAGACCATTTCAGATCCACCACACATGTCTTCGTGAGGTAGAGTTTCAAGGGCAATATCAGCCCCAAATTTATTAATCTTATAAGACGAAGTCTTTGCTGGCGGATTAAAAGCCAACACCAAATCCCCATACTGAATTTTAACAGCCTCACGGCCCAAATACGTAATAATCATGGCAGTATTATACACCATTTAAAAATCTTTGTTTAGCCCACACTCCTTTTAGACATGAAAATATAAGGGTGTAAAGTTGGGGATTCTAGACCATTCACGCTAGTTGCAATTTTATAAAATAAGCATAAAATTGTTTTCAACATGAGCGCAAATAACTACATAAAAATAGAAGAAGTTTCTGAAGATAAATTCAGAGTTGCAGAGAAAGACTATGAGACAGACTCAGATATATATCACTTGGGCGATTTTGATGTACTCAAAACGGCAATTAAAGAAGCTGAAGGATATATTGCAGACACAGAGTATGGAGTCGAATACGGTATACGATTTTCTCTGATTGATAAAAAAGATGATGGTAAAGATTTTGATGTGTTGAATGTTAAAAATAAAAATGCAGAGGATAAAATGATTGACACAATGTAACCTATAGAATTTCAAAAGTTTTTCTGAATTTTATCCAATTGAAAAACCCGCCACATTATGTTGTCGACGGGTTTTCCGTTTTCAACATAATGTAGCGGGTGGTCGGGTATTTTCAACCCTTTGTGAGCAGTACCGCAGCGACAGCTGCGAGCACGAACCCAGCCCCCTTCATCGGGGTCAATCCCCCGTCCTTGATGACCTGGTATATCGCGGGTATTGCCGTCTGTATCACGATCATCAATACGAACAATGTGCCGAGCGATTGTGGTGTCGCCTTGGAGAGCATCGTGTTGAAACAGACGATTCCGACAGCACCGAAAGATGCGGCAATAACAACGAGTGACCATCGGATGTCGGCCTGATGACCAATCTCGCCGATAGCGAACGGCGCAACAAACAGCAACACGAGAGCTGAAAAAGTCATCGCTGACAGATTTCCACTCAGGCCACTTTTATTCATAAACAGTGGCCACAGACCGAAGAAAACTCCGGACAACAACGCTTTAACTTGCAAACTTTCCATGACTTTAGGGGTTGGGGTTGATTTCAAACAACGAATACAGAAAGAGACTACCATGAATTATTACCCATGTCAATGAATAACTAATATCTATCAAGTATAATAAGGCTTATTTCAGGCATTACACTCCCCCCACTATAGAACCCCACTCAACTGTGGATAACGTTGTATTTACAATGTTTTGAATATTGCACCATCTATCTTTCCTCACATATTTAACTGTTCCTGTATATCAAAGACACACTTTGTCTAGATAAGTGTATAAACCCA
>CAINHC010000040.1 GCA_903848795.1 uncultured bacterium
CGTGAGGTCGGGGGCGGCTATGGCGTTGACCGTGCCACTAAAATCACCCACGTTACCAACAGTACTCCAAGCGGAGCCATTCCACATGGCAAGGTAATTACGGCCGGTTACGCCGGCAAGGTTGGTGAAAAACCCACCGACATAGACGTGGGTGAGGTCGGGAGCAACTATGACGAGAATTTTATTGCTAGGATTGGTACTAATATCACCCAAGTTACCAACAGTACTCCAAGCGGAGCCGTTCCACATGGCAATTCTGTTACGGCCGGTTACGCCGGCAAGGTTGTTGAAGCTCCCTCCGACATAGACGTGGGTGAGGTCTGGAGCAGCTATGGCGTAGACTCCTCCGGAAACAATATCACCCACGTTACCAACAGTACTCCAGGCGGAGCCGTTCCACATAGCAATTCTGTTACGGCCAGTTACACCGGCGAGGTTAGTGAAATCTCCACCTACATAGACGTGGGTGGGGTCGGGGGCGGCTATGGCACGTACGACGGCATTCGGAAATGCCCAATCTGGCGAGCCTGTGTTTTTTAAACTCCACGATCCCCCAGATCCATTTACAGTGAGATTGTTAAAACTGGAACTACCGGGGTTAATAATGTTTCCAACACTAGTTCCATTTAAAGTAACAGTACCTGACCCTGGTAAGAATGTTCCCTGATTAGAATAACTTCCTTGAATAAATAAATTCAAATTATTTGAGTCAAAGGTTCCCGCTGTGTTAATGAGGTTTCCATTCAATTTAAGGCTATTGACTGAAAGTTGTAAAGTTCCTGCACCTGTGTGCATTAAGTGATTGAGAGCCTTGGTTGAATCTACCCCACCTGAGTTTAGGGTTTGAGTTCCTGACATTTTTGTAAAGTATGCGGTTCCTGAACCAGCAGTGATAGTACCTGTATTAGTGTAGTTGCCATCAATAGTCATATCAAATCCGTTTAGATTCAATGTTCCTGCTGATATTGTGACATCACCCGAAGTAATTAAACTTGCATTTGAGGTTACCACACCTGAGTACCCAGAATCCATGTAGAAGTTAGTTACAGACAAGGTAGAGTTAATTGTGGCATTATTTGTACAACTGCTAACAAAATGAACTGAGTCTCCAGGACCAGGGGCATTTGCATTAACACTGTTTGCACAAGCGCCAGCAACAGTACTCCAGTTTGCGGGGTTATTTGTATTTGAGTTTGTCGCACCTCCTACCCAATAATATATAGCGGGGTCAACTATCTGATCAATATCGACTCCACCATTTATCTTCATATCAAATTGATCTGTAGGAGCTTGTAGGTTTTTAAGTAATATTCTATATTTTCCATCTTTTTTAATATTTGAAAAATCTGAATTGACACCGTCGTTTACCAAATCCAATTTAACACCTTCAATCTGATTTCCATTGTCATCAATATAAATAGGATAAACTTCAATGCTTGCTGATTTTTGTTCATCAGTTGATTTTGTATAAACTGTGATATCCTTGGTGCTATCTAAGAGCTGTTCAAAAGTGACACGTACATAATTACCATCTGGTACAGTTACATAATTTTTATCCTGCACTCTGACTTGATCAAAGATATCAGCAACCACATTTTGATTTTCATCCAACTGCAATGCTTTAGAGACAAGAGTAATCTCAAAAGTCTGATCTGATAAATGCGGAACAATCCATTCTACGTAATCAAGTTTTCCATTATTATCCGTATCATATGCCTTAAATTGCATCTGCTGATCATTGTTGTTTTTCCATTTGACGTGTATCTTATCTTCCTCGCCCACCTTGTATATTTCAGGAATTTTAGTGGAAGCCGAAACGTCAGTAAGATGAACTTGATTTTGTAAACAACTGTTGTAGGTATTTTGCGATTGATCAACTGCAGGCGTTGAAGCTTCTGATGAAGTTGAATTTTCTAACGATGTTGAAGTCCCCGCTAAATTTGGCAATGTTTCAACGGTAGAAGTTGAATTTCCCAAAATAGTCGCGATTAAATTTTTGAGTAAAGAAAATGTTTTTGGGAATACACTCAACAGTCCATCTGTGCTCGTACTACTTATGGATACCTGTTGATTGAGATTAATATCTTGTTTCTTGCTTTGACTTAGAGCCTCACATCCCGTATCTCCTGCATCTTGTGATGAGACTTTAACAATCTTTCCGGTATCTATCAATTTCTCCGTAATGACTGGCGATGGAGTATCGTAATCAACTTGAATATAATCTTCTGTTTCGTTTGATATTTGATTTGATGTTGTATTTGTTGAATCTGATCCTTTTTGCAGTAGAGAACTCGATGTTCCGTCTAGTGTTTGACTTGATGCAGAATTAAAAGAACTAGCTGACGGATCTAGCAGAACATAACTAGACAAGTCAACAACGGTTGCATCTACATTTGAGACTATGTCAGGATTTGATAATAAGGTGACAGAATCTACTACATTATTGATAGCACCTCCAAAACTACTTGCAAACTTTCCAATCGAATCGAGCATTCTATCAAGCAAAAAAGATTTTGGCTGATTTGCTTTTGCGATATTGATTCTTTGTTTCAAAGATACTTGTTCTTTTGGTTTTGCTTTTAAGACATCTTTCGCTTGATCTGCTGTAATTCTTGTGATCTTGATATTCCTTGATTTTTTAGGCAGACTTAAGAGGAGTCTTCCTGATTTAAGGTCATTCACTTTAACCAGTTTTGACCATTTAACAGGAGCACCACCTGCTACAATTGATGTTGTCTTAATTGTATTAGCTATTTCTGGAAGAAGTGGAGTGGGTGTAATTTTGTTGTCTGAGACGAAAGGACTGGTGGATGTGGCAGAAGTAGTGGCTGGTGTAGTGGCTGGTGTAGTGGGGGTGAAAGTTTGAGCTGAAATATCGCCAACACCAACCTCATTTGTGACTGAAGATAAATTAGATGTTGAGGTAGATAAATTAGGTGTTGAGGTAGAAATTATTTCAGTTGTTGTTGATGCAGATGTAGCAGAAGCAGAATCATCCGAAAATGAAGTTGCAGTGGAATCAGCTGTAATTGTTGAGGTAGAAATTATTTTATCTACTGCATGTAAAGGTGTGGGTGTAAGTGTGGGTGTTGAGACGGATGACGTGGGAGTTGAATCAGTCAATAGGGTGCTTGTACCCACCTGAGTCGACGTCGTTTCATCAGCTTTTGATATACCATATGTAAAGGCTGAGATATAAAAAAAGGCAGCGAACGCAAGAAAAAAACCAAATTTTAGTGATTGTTTTTTGAACAACAAAAAGCTGAACAACTTAGGTCGATTGCTGATTATCTCCTTGAGAGTATTAAGTAATTTTTCAAAACTCATCTTTACTTTATTGTAACAAATTTTGATTAAAAAGTTATTAAGAATATGGATAAATGTGGATAACTTTTGTACAAATTTAATCCGGAACCTTGGTAGGACAGTCGAATTATTATCAAAAAAACAGAAAACCACCAGCCTGCGCTAGAAGTTGATGGCTTCTGCGAGTTGGTGGTGCGGTGCTTAGGGTATCAAGTGGAGACAAAAGAAGTCTTGGTGCCCTCGCCCAACAAAGCTTGATTACGTAACTCAGCCATAAGCTGAGATTCGTTATGTACGTCCAATGCATAGGCTATCTTATAAAGGCAACGTACTGCGGCCTCGAGATTTCCCAAGATACAACCTGAGCGAAATGCATTACTAACGATGTTAAACATTACCATTAAGCTAGTGATGTCTAACACCCGAGTACTTTCCGCTTTGAGACGACTCAGGATAAGTGCTCCGATTTTAGTGTCGGTAACCCAAATGTCGCAACCGCATGTTTTTTGGACCTTAGACCAAAATGTCTGGAACGCACATAAGGAATCGCGATCATTAAAATTGAGTTTGTAGGTTTCAATAGCGTGTGTCGGTCCAATTACTACTCCATATTCCAAATTTTCAATGTCGCTTCCCGCCAATACAAAGGTCGGCATTTTTTTTATCATTTTTTTTGATATTCCTCAGTTTAGTTTTTGATTCGGTGTTCTATTCAATTTAAATATAACACCAAATAAGTATAACGTCAATCCTCCGTTCTCCCCTCCGTCTCCCCCCCGTTCCAGAATCACCTGCTGCTACTGTCGATTCAAAACTTATCGTATACCATAACACCTAGATTTCACCAAAAACAATTAGTACCAAATCGTCCTAGTCCTATGATACGGCTTTTCAATGACTATATTTTGGCACCTAAACCATAGTATTCTGTGAACTAAAGCATCGTTTATTTCAGGTATGATTTTCTTTAATTTTAGCGCTGTTTCATGCTCTGCCTTTAGTGTAAATGCTCTAATCTCTATTTCCTCGTCACTACCTGCTGGTATTTCAATCTTATTATCAACCAAATTAGTTAAATAATCGGTGTATTCTATTATATCCAGACTTCTTAAAATTTGTGGCGCCCTATAGTCTGCTAACCCCGTCTGCCCTTCCTTGCCGTGCATCTCATACGGAATCGTTCCGCTTTTTGATAATTGAAACAAGTATGAAGCAGTTATTTGTACTCTTTTATATAAGTGCACCACACGACCATGAAAATCCTCGGAATCATCAAAAACCGAAGGAAGATCATTGACTAAGTTTTCCACAATTTTATTTACGTCACCATCAGCATTTAAGATTACATTACTAAACCGACCGGAGTATTTGTTAATAATCATAGACCCTAAGTCTCGCAACATACAAGCTCTTTCTTTTAGAAAAGGTATCTCTGGTGTACCTCTAAAAATATTTTCAAGATCTTTTTCTGTAATTGAAGATAAGTATTCTACGTTCAATAGATTGTAACCTTCAATTATTCCACGCTTAATTGATCTAATTAAAGCTTCACTTCCATCATAGTTTTTATCATCAACAGTAATAGTCCACTTAGGATCACCCCAAAAACAAAATTGCATCGTTCCAATTATCATGGAATAAGCAATGTGTTCTTCCGGACCCATATCACTTGATAGCGATTTATCACCCTTGATATCTGCATTATTCAATTCTTCAGGCTTTACGTCCTTGATAAAACTGTCGACTGCATCTGTATTTAATTTTACAAACTTTGCTTGTTTAACAACTGGCTCAATCGAATCTAATATTTTATTGCCTATAAACATATTATTTATATATTACTTTTTATATATTAATAGCTAGTATGTTAGCATAATTACAGATTATTTTTAAATTAAAGTGAAACTGAGGACTATTTGTCCTCTCTATTTGTCTCTTGAAAAATAACCCTAATTATGTCGTCTATCGGCATTTCGTCGATCAAAATATCGTCTATCATTAAATCTGAAGAAATTATTTCTGAGGCTGTCTTTTTGACTAATTCTCTTGGAACTCTTATTGAAGCCCTGATTCCTTGATAATCTTCAACAACACCAAACCTCTCCAGGTCTTCCTGTTGAATTGGCTCAATGGATGTAATCCTGATTATCTTGTCTGTTGCATATGTTGAGATTAGATGTGACAATTTTCCATCGTAAATTATTTTTCCAAAATTTATAATAATAACCCTATCGCACAGCTCTTTGATGTCATCCATGTAATGAGACGTGAGCATTATGGTTGTTTTCTTCAGATGATTATATTTTTTAATAAAATCTCTAACGTTCTTCTGTGCAACAACATCAAGCCCAATTGTCGGTTCATCCAAAAATAATACTTTTGGACTATGCAATAATGATGCTACTAATTCACACTTCATACGTTGACCCAGTGATAGTTTTTTAACCTGAACATCTAAGACATCTTCAATGCCGAGTAGTTTACTAAGTTCGTCCATGATTGATTTAAAATCTTCATCGCTGATTTCACTAAAGGCTTTAAACAACACGAAGTTATCCATCGGTGTTATCAAACGAGCTAGTTGATCCTTTTGACCCATTACAATTCCAAACTTTTTCTTAAAGTCCTTCTGTCTTTTCTGTGGATTATATCCAAGTACACTCACCTGACCAGCGCTGGGATACAAAATACCTGATAACATTTTTAATGTTGTTGTTTTACCTGCACCGTTTGGTCCCAAGAAACCAACTATCTCCCCTTCCTCAATATTAAATGAAATATTATCGACAGCATCCTTATATGACTTTTTACGATAAAACAAGGATTTAATTGTACCCAAAAGCCCCGCCTGTTTACGGTGGAATTCAAATCTTTTTGACAAACCTTTTACTTCAATTATACTCATGTTTTTATTTATACTTAATATATTTTACGAACCACTTGCTTCATATTTTTTTAGGCCTTTTTTCCAAACCATATGCAAAATACCAGCCAGAATAATTATCCAAATCACTTGAACGCCTAGACCAATTAAACCATCGTGAACGCTAATCTTTTTAAGATAAAGTTGTGCAGGAAAATAGAACGAATATGCGAATGGTAAATATATACCTGCGGTCGCTAAGGTCACAGGCAGAAGGCTTAGCGGGAAATAACCTCCGGAGAAAAATCTTTTAATTCTATCGATAGTTAACTGCAGCGCTTCAGTTTCATCCGTCCAAAATGCAATTGCTCCAATTAGAAATCCAATAAGAAGTTCTATAACAAATGCAAGGAAAATCATCGCAATAATTAATAATATATAAACTATGTTTCCATTGAATATAAATTTATCTAGGAAAAATAGAATTACCATCACCTGAGTCAATAAAGACATTAGCGTAACCAAGAACGAACGGCCCAGTTCATTGAAGAATATGTACTTTATATAAGGAATTGGTCTAACCAAAAACATTGATAGTCTTCCCTCAACAATATCTCGAGACACATAAGCTGGCAGAAAGTTTCTCACGGCAAGTGAACATAAGTTACCAATAAGCACATATGTAACCATTTCATTCAATGTAAAACCTTTTATCACCCCGGCTCCACCAGAATAGATAGCAGTCCACATCAATATCAAAACCAAAAGCTCTGTTATTTCTCCAACACGATACATGATTATAGTAAAACGATAGTTAAGGTTTCTTAACCATGCGGTTTTTATAATAACGATACCTTGCTTGATATGTTTTAGCATAATATACAAATGATTATATACCACTAATCATTAATCAAAAAATCCTTAGCATTTTCCCTTGTAGCAATCTGAACTGGAATATCTGGGAAATTCTTCTTCCAAACGGCTGGTTCACGATGTTTTCTATCTTCCTTATACTTCATCTCATAGGCTTCAATACGTCCACCTTCCCATTCCTCCACAAGATCTACTTCTTGATGATCGTAAGTTCTCATAAAATACTGCTTAGCAAACAAATCCCTTTTACCTATCATTATTTTCTTTCTTTCTGATATAAAGAAATTCTCCCAGAGAGCACCCTTGTCTAACCTTGAATCTATATCGGTAAACAACCCAATAAGTGCGTTTCTCATGCCAACATCGTAAAAGAATATTTTCTGTTTTTTAGAAACTTGAGATCTAATATTTCTGGAAAATGCCGGCAATCTATATACGATAAAAGCTTGTTCTAAATAGCCAATATAAGTTTCGACTGTTTTTCTATTTGCATCTACTGAATTTGCAATTTCTTCATATGATATTTCTTGACCGATGGAGGACGCTAATACTTTTAATATTTTTTCAAGAACTAAAGGCATTCTCAATCCTTCAAATTTTAATATATCTTTATACAGATATTGTGAGGCTATTGTGTTTAGTAATTCCTTTCTATCTATTTCACCAAATAAAATACCTGGATACATTCCATAAGTAAGACCGATGGAGATTATCTGATCTGCCTGGTGTACACTTGTGTGATTTGCGATTTCAGAAAATGAAAGTGGTAAAAGTATATATTCAAGTGATCTACCCGTAAGAGGCTCCTTTGTCTTATTTGCAAGTTCAAAAGATGATGAACCAGAGGCGATTATTTGAACGTCTGGATATGTATCGTGCATAAGCTTAAGGGTTATGCCAATGTCTGAAACAAGCTGTGCTTCATCAATCACAATGAGCTTTTTACCATGCACAAAATTACCCAATTCTTTTTCATTGGCATTATGTAACTTTGACCTAACATCAGGGTCATCACAGGTGAAATATTCAACACCTTCAATATCCTTAATAATTTGCTTAATCATGGTTGTTTTTCCAACCTGTCTTGGACCGTAGACAACAATGATTTTACCCTTAAAAAGGTTGTTTTTGATGTATTTTTCTATGTGTCTTGGAATGTAGTTCATGTTATTTTGGTGGTTTTTAAGCGCTATTTTGAGCTTAAATGGGGCACTTTATTGATTTTTAGCACCCTAATACCATTTTTAATGTTAATAATGGTATTATAATACCGTTTTTAATATAAATAATGGTAATACAATACCATTTTTAAGGTAAATATGCAAATACATTACCAATAAAGCACTCTAAACCATCACCTTGACTTCAATTTTAAATGACTCTACTTCTCCACCACCACACCCCTAGTCTTCACCCCAAAGAATCCAGTTGCAGGAATCTTGTTAGCCTTCTGGAATTTAATGAGCGCAGCCTTTGTCGCCGGACCAAAGATGGTGTTTTCTTTTCCTTTTGATCCGACACCATTCTTTGCCAATGGGAAGCCGTGAGTATTTAGGAATTGTTGCAACAACTTAACATCA
>CAINHC010000041.1 GCA_903848795.1 uncultured bacterium
ATAGATCAATATATTATTATAATAACGAGCGGATACACACATCACTTAAGATGTCGCCAAGAAAATTTGCGCAAAAAATGGAAGTGCAATACAATACAAAAGAAGAAAGAATATGTGTCTAGAGAATGGGGTACCTTACAGTCTACTATCAACAAAAAGAAAATTTAAGGAGTGGGGATCAAAGTAATCAAGCTGATATTGTATCTGTGTTTTCGTTTTTTACATCAAATAACTCTTCGACAGCTGTTGCTGTTTCAGATGATTCCTCTAATTCCTCGAAAACTTTAAATTCAGGTGCTGATAATACATCCGCGCAGTCTGATCAATCTGGTCAACTAGCTCAAGCTCAATCCAGCAAGAAAATAACTCTTCTTGCGGTGGGCGACATAATGATGCACCAAAACCAAATTGATTCTGCTTATGACAAAAAGACCGACTCCTATAATCTTTCGGATTATTTTAAAAATATAAATCCATATTTAAAGGGCGGGGATATTGTCTATGCTAATTTGGAGACGCCAGTTGCGGGGGAAGATTTGAAATATTCAGGATATCCAAAATTCAATGCACCGACGGAGATTTTGGTCGAGCTGAAGAAAAACTATTTTACTCATCTTTCTTTGTCCAATAATCACGCGTTAGACAGGGGACCCGCTGGTCTTTCAAATACAATCAAAAACGTCGAGGATGCAGGGATGATTCCCCTAGGTGCGAGGGAGATTAGGGCGACATCGGGGTCAACACTTGGAGCAACATCGTCGGCGCCTGAAAATTATCAAATCACAGAGAAGAATGGAATCAAGGTTGGATTCCTTGCTTACACTTATGACACCAACGGTTTTACTTTACCAAAGAACAAAGTGGGAATGCTTTCATATATTAATAAAGATCAGATCGTAAAAGATATCGGCGATTTGAAGAAACAAAATGTCGATGTTGTAACGGTTGCACTTCACTTTGGTATTGAATATTCAAGAACAGAAAACGCATCACAGCGCTCGCTCGCGCAACTGGCGTGTGACAATGGTGCGGACATAATTCTTGGAGATCATCCGCACGTTCTGGAACCTATTGTTTATCTAAATAGCACTGTGGGCAACAAGAAGTGTTTGGTTATTTATTCCTTAAGTAATTTCATATCTGGAATGCCGAACTTATATACAGATTTGGGAGGAATTTTGAGGGTAGATATTTCAAAGAATGCTGGTTTTGGTAATAGCCTCGGGGCTGGTGCGACTTCATCACCAATGTTGATTCAGCCAAGCTTTATTGGAACTTGGGTTAAACAGGGCACAAATAAGGATGGAGCTAAATATTTTACCGTTCTTCCACTAGACGCTGATAAAATTCCAGAGGGTATTGAAGTCACAAAAACAGAAGAGGGGAGATTGGAGACTTATAGGAATTTTTTGAATACGAAGATTATGCCGGGGATTACTGAGACTACTAGTTCAAAAGTTCTGTAATTAAGATATATAAAAAGATATATAAATAAAAATACACCAAGTTTTAAATTTGGTGTATTTTGTGTGTTGAATATAATTATTATCTCTCGTTTCTTGGGAGTGGCGGAGGAGGCATCCTTCTTCCATCACCTTGTCCTTCACCCTGTCTCTCGCGTCCGCTAAAAGTCGATGTTCCGTTTGGCCCATCTATTCTTGAAGTCATCATGCTTGTCGATGTACCAAATCCGCCTTCTCTTCTTGGGGGCATCATTCTAGTTGATGTTCCATCTTCTCCATCTCGACGAGGGGGCATCATGTTTGTTGATGTTCCATCTCTATTGTCTCCGTTTTCTCCAAGTCTAAGTGGAGCTTTTGATGGATCCCAAACTCTTGCAACTTTCGCAACAATTATTTGTGTTGTTTGATCCATGATTCCGTTTACTCCAACAAAATCTCCAACCACTATTTTTGAAGCGTCAGTTTGTTGAAAACCACTTGGAAGTTTTGAAAGATCGATTGTCCAAACCCCTCCCCATGTCTTTATAGATAAAGTGTTGCTACTTACTGCAGTTACAACACCTCTCAAAATGGTATCACCATTTGATGCAACAGTTAGGACAACTTCCTTTCCCCCTCGCATTAAACGTCCTTTGTTATCCGCTTTGACTCCGTCACCCATCCCCATATCGCCATTTTGAGAATTGTTACCCATCATATTCCCCGGTTGATTTCCACCATTTTGTATTGGTGGTGTCATTTGTTGTGTCGAAGTGGATACAACTTCCGCGCTTGCGATGCCTGTGATTGCGATCACAGCAACTAACATAATTATAATTTTATATCTATGCATTTTGATTATATGAATAATTAATAAAGACTGAAAAACTGTATGTGACTATTATATCATCTTCTTCGTCCCATCCAAGCTCTCCGCCTCCTTCCACATCTTGCTCCACATCAACTTCATCATCTGACAAAACTCCTTACTGTGAATTGCAAAGGCGAACTTCTCTGTACCACCACTTGCAAAGAGACACTTGTCGCCATAAATCCAATAACTCATTTGCCAATCTACTCCCTTGGGTGCATATTTTATTCTATTTAAATTTTCACCACCTCCGGTCTTGTAATCAGTCTTAAGCCAATCGTACTTCATCTTTGTCTTTTGAATAATCATGTCTTCGTGCTTTTGTATAACATTTATATAAATATTATTTTTAAATCTTGGGGCGGCATGCCATTTCAAAAACTCTTCTCCGAGCGTGTCCAACATATCTTGAAGTGGCCACATCAAATATCCCTCCTCATTCTTTTTGTCCCACGGCATATCTCTGAAGGCTTGTTTAATACCCTGAACTCCAGAATAGAATTTTATCTTTGGCTTACCCGTCGAATCAATTTTACTATGATTTTGTATGAAGGAGATTAGGGAAGAGTGGGCCCCTTGAAGCTCATCAATTTTTTCACGATGAATTCTTGTGAGTTGCTCCTTTTCTGAAATACCAAAAGTCTTTCCCCGATCACTACTGTATTCGGTGACAAGACCTTGTTGGGAAAGTTCATCGAGTGAGTCATAAACAGACGACTTAGGCATGGATAGGCGAGTGGCAATATCGGCAACGGCGGAAGTGCCGTGTTCTGTTATATCAAGAAGAACTCTCTTGGATGAGGGTTTAATTCCAAGTATGTCTAGCGACTGATTTATGTTTATTTCTTTGGTTGTCATATTGGCAGATTATTTTGTTCTTTGTCTATTCGCGATTTTACAGATTTATCAAAAGGGGATTGCTGGATATGATTATTCGCTTTTCGCCGAATAGTATACTTATAATAACACTAATATATAATATTATCAACTATAAGATGATTTAAAAATGATAGTATAATAAAAACATGAAAAAAAATTACACATGGATAATTCTGACAATCGTCGTATTGGGGCTAATTGCATATTTTGCAACCAATTCTGCGAGCGTCTCTAAACAAAACGTTGGGTCAAACGCTAATCCAATAAAAATTGGAGCGGTTATTTCATTGACCGGACCCGCTGGTAAACAAGGAGAATATATTAAAAATGGAATGGATTTGGCGGTTAGTGAAATCAATAAAGCTGGGGGAATGGAGGGTAGGACAGTTCAGGTAATTTATGAAGATGACAAAACAGATCCTAAGTCTGCTGTTTCTGCTTACAACAAACTAGTGTCAATTTCTGGTGTAAATGGTGTGATTGGAGGCTTGTGGGATTTCACAGCGCAACCTTTGATGCCGTTAGCTTCTACAAACAAAATCGCATTAATCTCTCCATCAAACTTTAGGATAGAAGGTGGGTTTGAATTAAATGATCAAAGCTTTGTAATGCTTACTGATTTTAATAAGGTCATAAGAGGGTTACAGAGTTATCTAAAAAGAGATGACGTTAAGACTATCGCTGTTGTTCATTTCAAATCAACTTTTGGAACAGAAATTGCAAAAACAATTAATCAGATAAGTGTGGAGATTGGAAAGGGAAATGTTATCGATGAACCATATGCTGGTTTTGGTACAAATGACTATCGAACTACAATTGCAAAATTAAAGCAATCAAAAGTAGATACTGTATTTATTGATATGGTGGATGTTGATACCGTTACGTTCTTGACCCAAGCTCGTTCCTTAGGATTTAATCCAAAGATTGTTACTTATGTTGGAGCATACGATGCTTTTAAGGATGATAACAAATATCTATTGGAAGGTCTTACTGTTCTAAACTGGGAAGCGAGCGCGCCAGAATTTGTCAATAAATATAAGGAGGTTTATGGTGATAGTCCAGCTAAGTCAGCAAATCATGCTTATGATTCCGTTTATGTTATGGCAGAAGCAATTGCGAAGACAAAAACAAACGCAGAAGTAGCTGGTTATATATCGTCAAAAACATTCAAAACTGTAAATGGTCAAATACAATTTCTAGGTACTCATGAAGTTATATCAACTCCAGTTGAGATTGATACATACAAAGAAGGGAGGCTTATTCCATTAAATTAGTAGATTAGGGATATGTATAGTATACTCCTCGAGTCGCATTTAATAAGACATAAATTTAAAATACTAATATGACAGATTTAGACATTAAGGATGGTGCAGTTACAGATGCTGAGGTTGAGGGTGCTACAGTAGCTCCTGAGGTAGAGGATGCAGAGGATGTTGCTATAGAAGGTGGCGAGGAGGTGACTCTAGCAGCAGATGATACTGAGACTCCTGCTACAGATGAAGTTACTCCAGCAGCTGATGCAGAAGTAACAGCGTAAGTAAAATTAGAGAGTAATCTCTATACTAGGCACCCCGAGATTCGGGGTTTTTTAGTGCCTCATTTTTTATTTTCTTAAATCTCTTACAAAAACGTTCCATTCTAATCCACTTGTCTTCGATTTATAGCTTCCAGCTTGATCTGCTACACCCGACTTCTGCCGTTAGTACGACATTTTCTCCATCTCCAGCACAGCCGTAGTTAATTTTATCCTCTGATAATGTATATTTCCATTAAGTTTGTTTTGAATCTTGGCATCAGTTATGGATTTTAAATTGGAAATTATTTGA
>CAINHC010000042.1 GCA_903848795.1 uncultured bacterium
AACAACAGACCAAGAAAATGTTTGGGCTATAAAACTCCAAAGGAGGCATTGATTTTAGAGAAAAGTTTGAAGAAAGATATTGTTTTGATACAATCTAGTGTATTAACAGAGGGGGTTCGGATTTGGGGTTGAATGTCCCAACTAAGCCGTATATGATAGTAGCATTATATTTAGCATGTGTCAAGCTAGATATTACAAATAAACATTATAATAAGGCTTATATTTGCTACCCTTATTGATTTACGCTCATTTTCGAGCGGTACGACAGCTACTTCTCCAAATTCAACGTCTCATCCACCCTTATTTGCTTAACAAATTCTGGAACGTGGGAGACTAGAATCATCGCCCCCTCATACTTATCCAAAGCCTCCGCAATCACCGGAAGATGTCTGAAGTTAATGTGATTTGTTGGCTCGTCCAATATCAAAAGTCCCGGCTCTTGAATTACAAGTCTAGCAAATGCAACCAGTCCCTTCTGCCCCTCAGATAGAGCTTCAATCTTTGTCTTCATTATTTCCCCTGTTATCAAAAATCCAGCAGCAATAGAGCGAAGTGTCTCTTCGTGCTTTTTTTCCATCACACCCATCAGAGATTCATAAACCGTATCCTCAAAATTCAAAGTTGAGAAATCTTGTCTGTAATATCCAACTCTAATTCCAGGAGCTATCACCGCATCAGGATTTTTTGTCGAAGCAAGAGATTCAAGTAATGTACTTTTCCCTATTCCATTTGGACCAACCAAAAGCAGGTGAGTCTTTCTCTTTAATGAAATATTAGCTTTTCTCTCAACAGCTTTGTGAGTTTTTGAATTAAAAGTTTTGAAAGCATTAATATGTAAAATCTCTCCAACGATATTTGGTTGCGATGGAATTATAAAAGGTCTAATAGTTTTATCCTCTCTTCTAATATCAACTTTCTCCTCTTCAAGCTCTTCTGCTCTATCGCGCATACGTTTTGCAACAAGACGCATTTGACCTCCTTTATTTGCAAAGAAGTTTGCTTTATCTTTATTCTCTTGAATCTCCTTGGCAAGCATCGCATTCTTTCTATTTTCCTTTTCAATTCTCACCTTAATTTCTTTTAGCAAGCTAAAATAGTCCCCAACATATTGCTCAACTTTTCTTGTAAAAATATCGAGGTACAAAACACCGTCTGTAAATGAATTTAGAAAATCAGCATCGTGAGAAATTACGATGACAGTCTTTTTATAATTAACAATGAAATCTGTAAGGTGCGCGATTCCCTCTTTATCTAAATTGTTTGTAGGCTCATCCAATAGCAATATATCTGGATCTTGGATTAGAGCGGAGGCAAGTAAGAGTCTTGCTTGCTGACCACCAGAGAACGACCCAACGATTCTATCATGCGGAGCGTGAAGATTAACGACATCGAGTATTGCATCAATTTTAGGATCTATATCGTAAACTTTTTTATCAAAACATTTTTCAAAAAATTGAAGCACGGTTAGTTTCAAATCTGGCTTTGGAATAACCTGCTTGGCTATAGCGATTGTTAGACCATGACCAATATGAACGTCACCTGATTCAGTAGTGAATTCCCCGGTAATCAGTTTGAATATCGTACTTTTACCTGCGCCATTTTGACCCATGAAGGTGATTTTAGACCCACGAGCAACAGAAAAACAAGCCTCTTCGAGAATAGGCTTGTTGTATCCGTAATCGAAAGATACATTATCAAATCTAATTATAGTTTCATTTTGAGCCATATAATGTGTGCCGAACCAAATTGGTCGGAGCGCCAGGGCCTGAGTCCATGGCGCTTTAAGCAACAGTTCTATAGCATACCCTATAAATGGGGATTTACAAAGCTTTATTTTTGTGGAGGTATATTTAGCTAAAGGGATCGTTCCTGCTTAACTACCTTCCAATTCCCTTAAAATACTGCTATTCTGTATCAATATGAAAGATATAAACGATGTTCAAAACAGCGCGCAAGAAAGCGCGGCAAACAATGCGGACAATGATTCAATAGAGGCAGTTAGACACTCCCTCTCTCACCTACTAGCGGCAGCAACGCTAGAGTTATATCCAACTACCAAAGTTACCCTTGGCCCTTCAATTGAAAATGGTTTCTACTATGACATGGATTTTGAGACACCACTTAAAGATGAGGACCTGCAACCAATCGAAGATAAGATGCGCGCCATTCTTCCAACATGGAAAGGAGAATTCATACACAAAAATGTTACCCAGGAAGAAGCAAGAGAGTTTTTCAAAGGAAACCCTTTCAAATTAGAACTAATCGAAGAGATTGCAAACAAGGGTGAACAAATCACTCTTTACACTTCTGGTAACTTCACCGATCTATGCCGTGGAGGACACGCAAAGGATCTTTCAACTATCGATCCCCTATCGTTCAAATTAAACAAGGTAGCTGGTGCATATTGGAGAGGAGATGAAAAAAATAAAATGCTAACTCGTGTTTATGGATTCGCATTTTCATCAAAAGAGGAACTTGATAATTTCCTACACCAACAAGAGGAAGCAAAGAAGCGCGATCACAGAAAACTTGGTAAAGAATTAAAACTATTTACAATCTCAGATCTAGTGGGATCCGGCCTTCCCCTATTCCAACCAAAAGGAATGACAATTAGAAAGATGCTTGAAGAGTATCTTTGGGAACTTCACAAGAATGAAGGATACAATAGAGTTTGGACTCCCCACCTAGCAAAGGCTGAATTATATGAAGTATCAGGACATGGAGCACACTATCTAGCAGATATGTTTGCCGTGCATGGTGGAACAAGTAAGGAGGATTTTTATGTTAAGCCAATGAACTGCCCTCATCACATGCAGTTATTTGCCGACAATCAATTCTCATATCGTGACATGCCAATTAGATACTTCGAGCCAGCAACAGTCTATAGAGATGAAAAGACCGGACAATTAGGTGGACTAACACGCGTTCGTTCAATTACACAAGACGATGGTCACTTGTTCTGTAGAGCAAATCAAATTCAGCAAGAAGTTAAAACAATTGTTGAAATAATCAAAAAGTTTTATATAACAATGGGAATGATCGATGGATACAAAGTTCGTCTATCACTTCGTGGAGAGACTGACAGAGAAAATTATCTTGGTGGAGATGAAATATGGGATACTGCAGAATCGGCCCTGCGAAAAGTTTGTGAGGAAGAATCACTTCCATTCTTTGAAGGAAAAGGTGAAGCTGCTTTCTACGGACCAAAACTGGACTTTATGTTTAGAGATGCAATCGGCCGAGAGTGGCAATTGGCAACAATTCAATGTGACTTCAACATGCCAAAGCGATTTGAACTAAGTTTCATTAATGAGAAGGGCGAGAAAGAAATACCAGTTGTAATCCACAGAGCAATCGCAGGATCCTTAGAGCGCTTCATGGGAGTGATGATTGAACACTTTGCAGGAGCATTTCCTGTTTGGCTATCCCCTGTTCAAGTTAAGATTGTTCCAATTGGTGAGAGACAATTCGATTACGCACGCGAGGTTTACACCGCGCTTAAAAAGGGGGACTTGCGTGTTGAGCTTGATGAATCCAATGAAAGTCTTGGAAAGAAAATAAGAAACGCCAAGACAGAGAAGATTCCATATACTCTTGTAATTGGTGATAAAGAAATCGAAGCCAAAGCCGTGACCGTCGAAGGAAGAAATGATGCAAAGC
Organism: uncultured bacterium; assembly: GCA_903848795.1. Classification (GTDB taxonomy): domain Bacteria; phylum Patescibacteriota; class Minisyncoccia; order Phycocordibacterales; family CAIZLB01; genus CAIJKW01. Next base: position 3,661 of record CAINHC010000042.1, read on the forward strand.
TTGGACAGATGAGTGTTGAGAGTTTTGTAGAAAAGATGAGGCAAGAGATTGCTGATAGAACAATGAACTAAAGGTGGATGCAGTGTCTAGTGTAGGAAAAATGATATAACATAAAAACACAAAACCCTGACACACGATGTATCAGGGTGGAAGATTTTTTCGCTCACAGCGACAGATTTTTCTTACCTTAACTCTTTTGGATCTAATTGTATATAAATTCCACACCAGTTCTTGATTTCAAATATCTACAACGCAAAGGCACAGCCGTCCGTGCGACGCAACCGATCTTTCGGATCTGCGCCAAAGACTGCCAACCTGGGTGGCCCATTGTAATTGCGACCAGCACCAAGCATAGTCGGTGGAATACCGACCAGCTTGCTCATACCGATAACCCAGTTCACCCCCATCTGCAACAAGTCCGCATCCGTAAGCGTCATGAGGATGAGGCAAATATTCTCGACACTAAGCGGCTTCAAATTTTGCTCTATTGCCCTGTTCCAGATTTCTTCGATGCAGATCACCATACGAGGGTCGCCAGGAAACAGGGTCTTTGGTACGACGATTTCAGTGGTGACACCACTTGTCTCCATGAAGAGCTCCGAGGTGAGAAACCGCTTTGCAGATGGAGTTATAAATTTGCCCATTTGCTCTAAACAAGGAATCCAATCACATCCTTTCGTGCCATTACTGGTAGTCTGGAATCTGTAGTAGGTGATTCCGCCCCTTTTAAATTTATCTATCATTGTAGTGGTTTCTAGTTTCAGTTATAAGTCACCCACATCACCTGGAGGTAACTACCAGACCATAGGAGATGGTCATAGTCAGAAAATACCTATATTTAAGTATCTTTTGACTATCACCACCACATCTATCACAATTTATTTAAGGAACTTTACAGACAGTACTATACTACACAATCCAACCACATGTCAATAAACACACAAAAACACCCCGCGACTTGCGAGGTGTTTTTGATATCTCAAAAGATTAGTTTGTCCGTATATTTTACAGCATTCCCTTTCTCTTTAGATTTTCTTGTTTGAAATCTTCAATTCTACTTCTGTTAGCTAGAGCAAGCTTTGCCTTTTTCTTTTCTATAATCATGAATCCAACAAAGGCTGACCATAGAACTAGACCCAGTATATACAATCCAACCTTAAGGTTGAAATCAATTCCTGTTGCAGGAACTTCATTAAGATAAATTCCAGATATTGGAGTACCTCCGTTTATTGAGGATCCAACAATGTTTGCATTACATACCGCTGTTACAGTTTGACCTGTTGAAGAGTAGACTGTGACAGTTGCAGATTTTGTTCCAGCAGTCGTATATCTTTGTTGAATTTGATATGCGTTACCATAACTCAATCCGTCTGTTCCTATCCAAGAATATGTATATGTACCATTTCCACCAGTTGGGTATGCGGTCCAAACAACATTATCTCCGACGTTCGCATTTGAAGGTTGAGAAGAACAAGTTGCAGTTAGGTTTGAATAATTATTATTGTAACCGTAATTGTAATTGTTATTATAATTATTATTGTTATTATAATTATAATTTGAGTTTACATAAGCATTACATGATCTTGTGACAGTTTGGTTACCAGATGTGACAGTCAATGAAACTGTTTTTGATCCTATACTTGTAAATCTACCTGTTATAACCTGTGAAGATCCTGAAATACCATCTGAACCTGACCAATAGTATGAATATGATCCAGTTCCACCCGAAGCGCTACCTGATAAGGTGACCGTATCATTTATATAGACATTACTTGGATTTATAGAACAAGAGGCATTAAGCGTATTGTATGTAGGAGGAGTAACCGGTGGGTAATATGGTGGTTGTACTGGTGGGTTATAAACTATTTGTGGTGGTTGAGTATATGTATACCCACCTCCGTAAGAACAAGATGAACATCCAGAGTATGAAGAACCATAATATGAAGACCCTCCATATGAAGAACATCCTGAACATCCAGAAGAACATGAGGAACAGTAGTCATATGATGATGAATCATAGTAGTTTGGGTAGTATGAAGATGCTGAACTATTGGCAGTACCTGAATAGTATGAAGGATAGGTTGTATCAGAATAGTACGAAGGGTAAGTGGTGTTTGAATTGTATGAAGGGTACGATGTATCAGAATAGTACGAAGGGTAAGTGGTGTTTGAATTGTATGAAGGGTACGATGTATCAGAATAGTA
>CAINHC010000043.1 GCA_903848795.1 uncultured bacterium
ATTTATGTGACGGAGGAAGCCACTTGTGCAACGGATATTGTATTTGTGTGTTGGATATTTGCATTTATGCGTTGGATATTTGCATTTATGTGACGGAGGAAGCCACTTGTGCAACGGAAATTGTATTTATGTGACGGATATTTGCATTTGTGTGTTGGATATTTGCATTTATGTGACGGAGGAAGCCATTTGTGCAACGGAAGTGTAATTGTAGCTTTACGACTTCTTATCTATGTCTCACAAACCTCTTCAAAGGAGCGTATTATACAAATTACACCACACCTGCTTGCCAGACCTCTCCTAAATCCTCTCCGAAGGAGAGGACTTTAAGAAAAATGACTTGTCCTAATATAGGTTGACAAAAACAGTAAATAAATGTCAACTTAATTTAGGATTAAAATGGAAGAAAGAAAATTTTATTCAGAAGCTTTTAAGAAAGCAGTAATTCAAGAAGTTCTAACTGGCAGACTCAGTAAAGAACAAGCTAAATTTAAATATAATATAGCAGGAAATTCGGCTATATTAAATTGGATTCGTAAATTTGACCCCTCAAAAAGTGATCAAATGAAAAAGACCAATAGTCCAAAAATAGAAGACTTTAACCAACAAGAGTTAGAAGCAGAAAACAAACGTTTGCGAGCAGAGCTCGATTACGAACGTTTGCGAACCTTATCTTTAAATGTAATGATAGACATTGCAGAAGAACAGTTTAAGATTCCAATAAGAAAAAAATCTGGTGCCAAACAGTTGAAAAAATAGCCAGCACAGAAAAGCAATTTGGAATAGATTGTATGTGTGAACTGTTTGGCAAGACACGCCAGGCTTATTATAAAAGTAAGAAAACAACATTTAAAGAAAGTGTAATGGAAGATTTAATTCTCACTCTGGTAAGAAAAGTAAGAGAAAATCAAAAGCGAATAGGAGGACGTAAACTGTTGAATATAATTGCTCCAGAACTTCCTGAGGCAGGACAAATTGGCAGAGATGCCTTTTTTGATATGCTTCGCGAAAATGGAATGTTAGTTCGAAAAAGAAGACTTCGAGCCTATACAACAAACTCTTTTCATCATTATCATAAATATCCAAACCTAATAAAAGAATTTGTGCCTAATAAAGCCAATCAATTATGGGTTAGTGATATTACATATATAAAAACTGACTCAGGTTTTGTATATCTTTATCTTATAACGGATGCATATTCAAGAAAGATAGTAGGTTGGAGTTTGTCTAATACATTAGAAGCCCAAAATGCAGTAGATGCATTGCATATGGCTTTAAGTCAGCTACCTGCTAACGTTAAAGGTCTTATCCATCATTCTGATAGAGGCATTCAATATTGTTGTAGGATATATGTGAATTGTCTCCAAAAACATAAAATAAATATCAGTATGACAGAAAAAGGTGATCCTTATGAAAATGCAATTGCAGAAAGAGTCAACGGTATCTTAAAAACGGAATGGTTATATGATATGAATCTGAAAAATTGTGCCGATGCTAAATCTGTAGTGCATGAAATAATAGATATTTACAATACTGCAAGACCACATTTAAGTATCGGAATGCTAACACCAGATCAGGCACATCAGAAAACTGGAATATTGAAAAAGCTATGGAAAACATATAAAAGAAAAAAAGAAAATGAAATCATTGTATAAAAATAAAAAAGATGTAATTTTGACAACAGCAGAACTTATCAACGGCGATACTTTAAACCGGAGTATATCAAACAGTAAGGGCGTCGAGCCCCTACTGTTTGAAGCAGAACTTATCTTCTGGCTCAACATTACCCGGTGATAATTTTGTAAACTTATATCAGGATTTAATAAAAATCTGTCAACTTTTTTTAGGACGAGTCAAAATTGGTTTTATCTATTAACCCCAGCCTTTAGGCTGTGGGTTTGTGTAATGTGTGTGTTATTGGCTTTTAAGCCTGAATGTATTCTTTTAAAAGTTGGACAATGGGGACTATTAGGACAAATGATTTGGAGATTTGGCGATTTGGTGATTCCTGCCTACCGGCAGGCAGGTGGCGATATATTGATTTTAAAAATGAATTTCCACACCAGAGGTGTGATATGTTTATAGAAAATAAATATCCCCATAAAAAGCTACGACCCCATCGGGGTCGGATATTGATTTCTTTTATGAATAGCCAC
>CAINHC010000044.1 GCA_903848795.1 uncultured bacterium
CACACCTCTTTAGCAAAGAGGCACGTTAGACCACTCCGACACGTCTCCAGTACTATCAAGATATCACAATTTAGCTGGTTTTACTATCGCCAATCTATCTCCCCTAACCCCCGCTCCAACAGAAATTTGTTTGCCTTACTAAAATGTTTGCATCCAAAAAAACCATTATAGGCTGAAAATGGCGATGGATGTTGTGCCTCCAAAACTAGGTGCTTTTGCCTATCAATCTTCTCGCCTTTTTTTCTTGCGTAATTTCCCCACAAAATAAAAACTAGATTTTCTCTTTCAGAGGATAATTTTTCAATCACAGAATCCGTAAATTCTTCCCAACCTTTTTTCTGATGCGAGCCGGCTATGTTAGCTCTCACGGTTAACGTTGCATTCAAAAGAAGCACACCTTGTTTGGCCCATCGTGATAAGTCTCCATCTTTAGCCGGCGCTACACCTAAATCAGCCTCAATTTCTTTAAGAATATTTTGAAGCGATGGAGGAAGCGCCACCCCCTCGCCCACTGCAAAACAAAGTCCGTTAGCTTGGCCCGCGCCGTGATATGGATCCTGTCCAATAATCACTACTTTAGTTTTCTGAAACGGGCATAATTCAAATGACCTAAATATGTTTTTTGGAGCAGGATAAATAACGCCCGACTTGTATTCATTTCGAACAAAGTCAGTTAAATCCTTAAAATATTGCTTGGAAAATTCATCCCTTAGAACAGTCTTCCAAGAATCTTCTATTTTTATATCTTTTATTGCGCCATTTTGATTATCCAAATCTTGCATGGCTGTATTATAGACTAAATGCTAAATTTTGAAATATCCAAAAAATACGCTATACTGCCTGCTATTGGAGGATTGGATGAGCGGTTTAAATCAACAGTTTACTAAACTGTCGGCCCGTTAAAAGGCCCGTGAGTTCGAATCTCACATCCTCCGCAAATTAGCGAGCAAAGCTCGCATAATTTGCGAGAGTGCAGAATAAGGAGCGTTAGCGACTAATATTCTGCCTCCGCAAAATAAGGAACGAAGCGACTATATTTTGCGTTAGTCCTTAGCGAAGCTAAGGGCTCCGCAACGAGCGAAGCTCGTATGAGTGTCCACCACATAAGCTCGCATAATTTGCGAGAGTGCAAAATAGGTTTCGCAGAAACCGTCATTTTGCCTCCGCAGAAAGACTACTTTATAAATTGACTAACCTCACATACATACTGCACTCATTAATCAAATGGGCGCAATATGAGAATACGATCAAACCACCAAGGGATTAAAGGAATTGTCACCATATACAACCGTGCGATACGATATGTATATATGATTACAAAGGAAGCCAAGGAGAGGTATAGAATACTAATCCATTGGGACAAGTATGGTATAGACTCCACTATGGATGCCTTTGGCGTCAAGAGAAGGACTCTCTTTGAATGGAAGAAAATACTCAAAGAAGGAGGTGGAAAACCAGAAGCTTTAAATCCCAAATCCCGTGCTCCACAAAACACAAGAAAAAGAATCTGGGACTCCCGAATCATTGAAGAAATTAAGAGACTCCGAGACAAACATCCAAACCTTGGAGCAGAGAAACTACACCCACTTCTTCTGGATTATTGTGATGTGGAAGGTATTGCAAATTGTCCAAGTTCAACCACAGTGGAAAGATTGATAGCAGACCTTGGAGGTCTGCGTGTTGCTCCACAGAGAATCACTGGGATGGGAAAGATTGTTAAAATCAAAAGGAAGAAGGTACTCAGAAAGCCCAAGGATTACAAAGCTCTATATCCCGGTCACACCATAGCTCTTGATACGGTGGAGAAACAGAGGAATGGGCAAAGGATGTATGTGTTGACCGCCATAGACCTCTACACACGCATGACATTTGCTATAGCTACAAGATCCCATTCATCAAGAACCTTTGCAAACTTTTTCTTCCTTGTTATGCAGATGTTTCCGTATGCCATACACAATGTGTTAACAGACAATGGAAGTGAGTTTAAAAAATATCTTTCTGAATTATTAGAAGAAAGCAAAATCACTCACTATCACACATATCCAAGAACTCCCAAGATGAATGCTCATTGTGAAAGCTTCAACGGAACCATTCAAGCAGAGTTTGTTGATTACAATGTTAACCTTCTGTTTGATGATACGAGCAAGTTTAATGACAAATTAAAGGAGTATTTAATCTTCTACAACACCAAGAGAGTCCACTGGGCTTTTGACAACAGGCTGACACCGATAGCAGTTCTTAACAAATCAGAGTATTATATTAATCAATTACCAGCAGAGTGCAGAAATGGGTGGGGGCAATCAAAAGGCACTGTTTCACTTTTTGGTTGATGTTTTGTACTTGATTCTGATAAATGCGGATACAATTTTGATGAGCGAATCAGCATTTTTAAATGATCGAAAAGTCTTCA
>CAINHC010000045.1 GCA_903848795.1 uncultured bacterium
CAAAGTGTGTCTTTGATATACAGGAACAGTTAAATATGTGAGGAAAGATAGATGGTGCAATATTCAAAACATTGTAAATACAACGTTATCCACAGTTGAGTGGGGTTCTATAGTGGGGTAGTAAATCTCTCCATTTCCATTATTATAGAGAGTAACGTAAACATACATAATATGGATATAAACGAACAAGAAAACATTAAATACTCAAAAAATAAATCGATAGAAAAAACCTATGTAGGTAAGGAAATTACTGTAAAGAATGTTGACGGATCTATATCGGAAAAGAGATATGTGACGAAGGTATTCGATATTGAAGATTTTCAAGAATATTATAAAGATTTCAAGAATAAAAAAATATTAAAGGTTTTGAGAGAAGGTCAAAGGCAGGAGATTGTGGCGATTGTAGATAAGGAAGATAGAAATTTTTCTTTAAGATTACAAAGATTTACAAAGGAAACAGGAATACCGTCTTGTCAATCATTTAGTTTTCATAGTGGAGCCTTAATTAAGCTTATTGAGTTTATTGACTCACTAGGCTTTATTGATTTTAGCAACAAAAGTTATTTTAAGTTGCATGACATAGATATTAAAAAGCAGAAACAATTTTGGTTAAATAATACCGAAGTGCTTGAGCACATTGAAAGATTTGATTCAAATCTTTTAAGAAAAATATTTGGAAAGATAGAAAATAAAGAAAAGTTAGAAATGATCATTGACTCACTTTCAAGTGTTGAAATTGATAACCTCGAAGCAGCAATAAAACAAGCAGCGTATAAAAATGCTCTTGAAGACCTAAAAAGTATGATTTTGATTGAACAAGATAAGACTCAGAATATTGTCGAAGAAGTAAAGAAAAGTGAAGGGCTCAGAAGATATTCTGCGGGTCAACCAGAAAAAATATTTCAAAATTGGATTGAAGCTAATCTGTGGATATTTGGAGTTGAGTACTACAAAAAACATAACTGGAGAATTATTGATGAAACCCCCAATGATGGTTCAGAGGCTGACTTAGTTATGGAAAGTGTTGATGGGTATGTAGACTTGATAGAACTTAAAAGACCTAGAACTAAATCAGACAAGATATTATCTTATGACATTGACCATAAAAGCTTTTTTCCTGCTAGAGATCTTTCCTTGGCATTAGGTCAATGCTTGCATTATTTAAAAAAACTAGATGAACAAAAAACTAAAATTGAAGATAAAAATAGTACAAAAATACTGCGCCCACGAATTAAATTAATAATAGGAAGAAGCGCTGATTTTAATTCAGATGAATATGATGCACTGAGAATGATCAATTCTAATTTAAGTCATGTACAGATTATTACTTATGATGACTTGGTTATGAATGGAGAACTAATTCTTTCTTACTATAGCAAATAACAAAAAATACAATCTATATTTGGATGATGTCTTGTTCGTTAAGAGTGGGATACTTCTAGATATAGGATACATTACACTTCTAAAACAAAAAAACACGGTAAACGTGCTTTTGGGCTTCTAAGTTAGTTGGGGCACTTCAACACTTTATTTTCTTTGCGGAGGTAAAAGCATAGTCGCTATCACTCCTTGTTTTACACTACGCAGATTATAGTCACTCCGTTCCTTAATCTGCGGAGGCAAAATGGCGGTTTCTTCGAAACCTATTTTGCGGAGGCAGGGCACAGTCGCCTTCGGCTCCTTGCCTCTGCACTCTCGCAAATTATACGAGCTTCGCTCGTTAATTTGCGGAGGATGTGAGATTCGAACTCACGGGCCTGTTTCCAAGCCGACAGTTTAGTAAACTGTTGATTTAAGCCACTCATCCAATCCTCCGTATAAGGGGCAGTATATCGTATATTTTGAATATTTCAAAATTTTTAATTTACCCCTATAATACTGGAGTGGAGCATAAGAATGTAAAAATCGAAGAATCTTGGAAGTTGGTGTTTACTGATGAGTTTTCGAAGTCCTATTTTAAGAACCTCTCAGATTTTGTTAAGAAAGAATATAAGACTGGCACGGTTTATCCTAAGCCTAAAAATATTTTTAGAGCATTTGACCTCTGTCCGTTTCAAAATACTAAAGTGGTGATTATTGGACAAGATCCTTATCATGGTCCTAATCAGGCGAACGGTCTTTGTTTTGCGGTTGGGGGCGAGGTGGTGACTGATAAGGGGGTTGAAGTATCTCTGCCTCCGTCGCTCCAAAATATCTTCAAAGAAATTGAGAGTGATTTAGGCATTGCGCCAGAGAAAAACGGCGATCTATCTCGTTGGGCTAAGCAAGGAGTTCTACTTTTAAATGCCACACTCACAGTTCGAGCGAATACCCCAGGCTCCCATCAGAAAAAAGGATGGGAGGAATTTACTGATTCCGTAATTGAAAAGCTGTCGAGCGAAAAAGAAAACCTGGTTTTTATTTTGTGGGGAAATTATGCAAAGAAAAAAGGCGAGAAGATTGATAGACAAAAACACCTAGTTCTTGAAGCACAACATCCTTCGCCATTTTCGGCTTATAATGGATTCTTTGGCTCGAAGCATTTTAGTAAGGTAAATAAATATCTGAGAGGATTGGGGTTAGGGGAGATAGACTGGATATAAAACGTTCAAGATTTGGTGTCAATTTTAGATTATGTTTTGTGATGGTAAAGCCTTTAATTTTATGTTATCTTGATAGTACTGGAGACGTGTCGGAGTGGTCTAACGTGCCTCTTTGCTAAAGAGGTGTGCCCTTTAAACGGCACCGAGGGTTCGAATCCCTCCGTCTCCGCAGTTGATCGAACGAAATGGGGAAATTTAAAAATATGCGACTGAATTTCCTCAATAAAATTGCTATCATATTTACATGATTAATACTCCTATAACAAGCTATAAAAAGGCGACTCAGGCGTTGAATCTTCTAGCTCGTAAGAAAGACGGGAAGATCAATAAAATGAAAGCAATGAAGCTTATTTTTCTTGCTGATCGTTTGCACTTGCGAAAATACGGTAGGCCTATAGTTGGTGACATATATTGGGCAATGAAATTGGGTCCAGTGGGTTCGTTAACAAAAAACGTTGCCGAACTTTCTAGTATATCGGAAGAGGCTTTGATGTATGCAAGAAAATATATCAAACCAATCGATGGAAAAAAGAGAACACTCGTCTCTATTAAACAAGAAGATTTGAGTGTGTTTTCAAAAACTGATATTGAGTGCATCGAAGCTGTTTATGATAAGTTTTCTGATAAAGATCAATTTGAATTAGCTGATATAACGCATGAGTTTTCAGAGTGGATAAAACACAAAAAAGAAATTGATGGAGGAAAAAAGAGGGTAAAGATGAATTACGATGACTTTTTTATTGATACCCAAAAAGGTTATAATTTATTTTTTCAAAGTAAATTAGATTTAGAGACGGTAAAGGAATATTTTCTAGAACAAAAAGAAGTCTCAGATTTTTTTACTAAGTAATAATGAGTTGTAATGGAGATACCACCGAAAATCAAATAATTTACCTAATTAGGTAAGCGTTGCGTTAGTGATTCAAAAAAATCCTCGCAAACCGTATCTCATCATAAGAATATTCTTCTCCTAAAATTGTGCGAACTGGAGCAAGGAGTAGGCCTCCAGATTTTTTAAATGCTTCTATAATTTTCTCAAATCTTTCTGATGTAGGTTTTAAATATGTAAGATCTATTGCTTTATTAATTTCAGCAATCTTTTCGATATGATCTACTATGGTCTTTGGTGAAAATTTGCGCATTTTTGCTATTTCGTTAACGGAGAGTTTTTGTTGCAATAATTTTGCGGTTTCATCGTATGTTGATCCTGAGAATATTTTTTCTATGACGTTCGCTTTATATGGGTTAGGAGACTTCGTCTTTTTAAGCGCAGATATTTTTGATATGGCGGACATGGTGGGTATCTCTATTGGAGCTTGCTTGACACACTTATCACAATTTCCGCAATTGAACTTCGTATAATCTTCATTGAAATATCGAAGTAAGAATTTACGTCTACATGTATATAAATTTCCATACTTAATAACCTGGTTCAAATTTTCTTGAGCATTTTCTTGTTCGGCTTCATTTTGTATACCTTTAATAAAATAGTCTTGTTTAAATTTGTCTGCATAAGAGAAAAACAATATGCATCTAGAAGGTAAGCCGTCTCTGCCTGCACGACCTGTTTCTTGATAATATCCTTCAATTGATTTTGGTAAACTGTGATGGATTACAAGCCGGACATCTGGCTTATCGATTCCCATACCAAATGCAATGGTTGCTACTATTATTTGTATTTCATTTTTAATAAATTTATCTTGATTGTCTTTTCTTGTTTCATTATTCAATCCCGCATGATACGGTGCCGATTTATAGCCATGATAGTTTAGTTGCCTTACCAAATCTTCCGTATCATTACGTGAAAAACAATAAATGATGACACTTTTGTCTTTATAATTTTTGAGAAGGGCAAGAATTAATCCTAAAGAATCCTTTTTTGGTAGTATTTCATAGCTTAAATTTGGTCTGTTGAAACTAGAGATAAAAATTTGAGGTTCAGTTAGGTTCAATTGTTTTACAATATCCTCGCTCACTTTTGAGGTGGCGGTAGCTGTGAGGGCAATGATTGGAACTCCGGGGAACTTATTTCTAAGGAATTTTAGATTTCTATAATCTGGTCTAAAATCATGCCCCCATTCTGAAATACAATGAGCTTCATCTATCGCAATCAAGCTAATTTTTAAAGTACGTAAAAAGTTTTCAAAGTTTGGAACGGGCAATCGCTCGGGGGCAATATAGAGTATTTTGACTTCACCTAATTGTACTTTTTTCATTACATTTATAATTTCAACTTGAGAAAGGGTGCTGTTTATAAGTTCAGCGGAGATTCCTTTTTTATTAAGTGCATCCACCTGATCTTTCATAAGGGAAATGAGTGGAGATATAACAATTACTATTCCTTCCAACATTAAGGCTGGCAATTGAAAACAAAGAGATTTACCACCGCCCGTGGGCATTAAAACTAGACAATCTTTACCTGCTAAAACTCGTTCAATAATTTCTTGTTGAAGCGGTCGGAATTCTTCATAGCCAAAATATTTTTTGAGGATATTTTTCATAATAATTTATTTTCTAACTTTTCATAAAACTTCTTTCGATTTTTAAACTGTCGTTCAAGAAAATCTATATGTGGGTCACGAACATCGATGATGTATTTTGTTCCAGTACCACGCAATCTACCGATATATTGTTTAAGCTTGCCTTCAAAGGAAATCGGAAAGGCAAGAATCAATACATCAAAACCCTCCATATCATAACCCTCACCAATCAATTGTCCAGTCGCAATTAGAACCTTGAAATTACCAGACTTTATTTGAGTATGTTTCAATTTTCTTTGGCTAGGCGAATCATCTCCAGAAATAGTTGTAATTTCTGTTTGATTACGTAGATATAAAGCTAACATTTCTATGTGTTCTTTCCGTTCGGTGAGGATTAATATTTTGTGACCCTGATTTAAGTGGGCTAGCACTTCATTTAGTATTATTTTGTTTCGCTCTGTATCATACGAGATGGTCTTGGCTAATATTTCATAATGATCATTTTTGTAGCGAAATGGTAATTCAATAGCAGAGTCGATAATTTTAATATCAAATGTTTTATCCTGGTTTACTGAATTGTTTTCCATTTCTGCTAGTATTGGACCGATACATAATTCAGTAATAATTTCTTGCCCGAATTTTCTTGTGTGAGTCGCTGTTAAACCATAACAGTATTTACTTTTAAATGAAGTGATTATTTCACGATATGTTTTTGCGGGAATATGGTGACATTCGTCAATAATTATAACGCCGAAAGAATTAATAATTTTTCCTATGTCTTTATACCGTGCCAAAGTTTGTAGAGTTGCGATAGTAATTTGTTTGCCTACTTTTTTCTTTGCTCCAGAAATTACACCTATTTGTGTTTTGGGAATACCTAGAAATTGTTCGGTCCGTTCTACCCACTGGGATAATAACTGATTACGATTAACTAATATAAGTGATGGAAGGCCAAGCTTTGCGATAATTTGTAATGCAATAATAGTCTTGCCACTTCCTGGTGGAGAAATAATTATGCCGTTTGTTTTGTTATTTATATCAGCGAGCACTTTTTCTTGTTCTCCATGAAGGATGATAGAACTATTGAATTTTATCTTTTTGTGTTTTGCATATTGTTCTGAAATTGTATATTTAATTTTTTCAGTATCAAGATAATTTGTAAGCTTTGTCAGAAAACCTCGGGGAAGTATAATTTCATTTCCTATATCTTGTATTAGATTAAAGTACTTTTCTGTGCCAAATATGGACTTACCTAATTTCTTTTTGACTATGTATTCTTTGTTATATAAATTCAGCTCCTCTTTTATAAATGCTGTAATTGCTCCATTAAGTTCATGTTTTTTAACATGAATAGAGCCATCCAAAATTATATGAACTTCATCATTTTGTGAATCGCATGTCTCAGCATTAGTGTCTTTAGTTATTGTGCTGTCGTATGCAGAATCTAATTCAATCAAAGTATGTTTATGTATATTTTCTAGAAAATCCCACTGGTCTTCAAGGGGGATAAAGCTAATGTTGTCACAAAATACTGATGCTCCATTGACCACGCGTTCTCCTTGAAGTGGCAACGCAATCAGGTTCCCAAACCCTCCATCGGTAATAGTATCTTGATTTGGGAAAAGTCTATCAAAACTCATTTCTTTACTGAACTCTGAATAATTAAAAGTTCGACGAATGATTTCAAGAATCATCGCACGTGACTTCCAGCATGGATATTTATCTTCAAAAAATATCCACACATGAGCGCCATTTCCCGAACGAGAAATTTCAGTGTAGGCTTGCAAATTGACTTTAGAACATTCAATTACAAATTTTTGGCTATCAGACTTCCAATTTGCCTCATCAAAATCGGCTGCAATAAAATATGAGGTATTATCTGGTAATATTGGGTATACACCCATAGTTTCTTTGCCGCTCAAATGACTGAGCATTACCACACTAGTTAGCGGTTGCAGAGTTTTATTTTCAAAGTTTTTAATATTACCACCTAATGCTCTATGAGCGTTAAATTCATTCCAATCGAAGGAGTATGCGGGTGACCATCCACTTTTCTCATTCTTTTCCCATCGCCTTGGATATACGTCGGTGCGACCTCTGAAGATAGATCTAAAAAGTGATAATTTATCTTGGTTGGTCATAAGGGATTTATTTAACTTTGTATCGTGTCGCTCGTCCTAACCCAATCTTTTCAACCCATTTTAGTTTAAGTAGTTTACTCAATGTTTGATTAATTGTTGGGCGTGGAATGTTTGTTAAAGTATAGATTTCAATTGGTGTTATCTCACCTTTAGCTTTTGAAATAAAATTCCAAATAATTTCCTGCTGTGGTGAGAGGAGTTTACTAACTTCTTCTTTTGAAATTAGCGCAATTGCCTGTCTTGATTGCTCAAGAAGTATATTAAAAAAGAATGTAAGCCAAGGGGTGATATTTTCCAGCTCAGTTCTGAGGGTTTTTTGGCTTTGTCTTAATGCAACATAATATTCTGGTTTATTATTTTCAATTAATCTTTCTTGCGATATATAAGGTATATATTCATAGCCGTGCTGTAAAAGAAGGAGGTTTGAAAGGATACGAGATAATCTACCATTACCATCGGTGAATGGGTGAATAAGAAGAAATTCTACAATAAAGTTACCAATGATCAGTAACGGATGATATCTTTTCTCAAGAAAGGCTTCTTGTACCCACTCCACCAACTCCAGCATTTCTTTTGGTGTTAACCAAGCCGCGGTCGTATCAAAAAGTATTTGTGTCACTTCACCAATAGAATTAACCATAGCGACCTTATTTTCTGCACTTTTGTAATTCCCTCTGTGGAGTTCATCTTTTTCTGTATATTTTAATAATTCTCGATGAAAAAATTTAATAGTACTTTCTGAAAATGAAATAGTTTGATATGACTCAAAAACATTTGTGAGTATTTCATAGTATCCTTGCACTTCTTGTTTATCTCTGTCCTTCATTTTTTGTATTGAAAGTCCTCTCATTAATTTTTCAACATCTTCATCGGTTAATTCAGAGCCTTCGATACGGGTAGATGCCCCTGTCGAGGTTATTAAAACAGACTTTTTAAGTTTATTTAATGTCTGGTTTCCTAGATTTGCACCAGATATCCACTTACCTTTAAGTTGATCGATACTATTAATTAGGTCCCGAATCTCATCGGGGATATTTTCGATTCTCTTGTTAAACCTATGTGAAATTTCATTTTTCATAATCTTATATATTAGATATGTAAGATTATATAAGATTATATAAGATTAATCAAGGGATTTAAGTCTCTCGATGCAAAAATCCCTAAAAAAGCCACTTTTTAGGGATTGGCACTCCTTAAAAAACGCTGTTTTTAGGGAATTGAGACATTTTGGCCTTATTTTTGTCTATGTTGGAAAGTTGACTGGTAAAACTGGTAAAAACCCATAATCATGATAAGGTATTCAAATGAAAATATTATTTATCTGTAGGGGTAATGTCGGAAGAAGCCAAATGGCTGAGGCTATATTTAATAATATATTAGATGGAACAGTAATCTCAACTTCTGCTGGCACAATAGTTGAAAACAAAGACGGAGAGAGTAGGGATGGGGTAGCTCTCGCAAATACGAATGGAGCTGAAAATGTTATTGCTTCCATGGCGGAAATTGGAGTTGACGTCGGCGGCAATGTTAGAACCCAATTAACACCTGAAATACTAGATGAATGTGATGTGGCGGTTGTGATGGCTGAACCTGAAACTATTCCAGATTACTTGCAGAAAAGTGACAAGATGATTACTTGGGAGGTGGAAGATCCAAAGGGGATGGATTTGGAGGCTACGTCGGAAGTCCGTGACCAGATAGAATCATTGATTAATGATTTGTTGTTGGATTTGAATCTTTAAAATTATAGAATAGCAAAACCCTGAACGCTATTGAAGAGGAACCATACGGAGCCCCACGTTCAGGGATTTATTTGCTGGATTAATATAATACTATGCTTCATACGCTATAGTCAAACACTTAACTTTTACGTGGTTGGGCCCACATGAAGCGAAAGACTTGATCGTCGAATACGCCTCATGTAATGTCAATCCTGTCGTCCGCAAATCATCTACAATTAGAATATTTAAATTAGCACTATTTGAATCGCCATAATTTTTACTGGTACTATTTTTAATTAAATATTTAAATCTTAAACTCAATCTATATGATTTGTATATCTGATTAATCCTCTCCATTTTATTCAACTTTTTTTGCTCCGATTTGTGTAATCGAGGGACTATAGCGTAGGGAATGTAGTTTGGAACTTTGCGAAGAATCTTATGCATGTGGTCGAACTTTTTAAGGCTTTGCCAATACGAAGAAGATGGTACAGATATTATTGCATCATAATTTCTTGATTCTCTCTTTATAATATCTATTATTTTTACTCCATCTTCTGTCTTGTAAAAGTTTTCATTTTTCTTTAGCGCCCAAATAATCCTTTTTATTTCGCCCTCCTCGTAAGAAAACAGTGATTTTATTTCGTTTTTCTGCTGTTTTTCTTTATCTTTTCTAAATTTTTCAGAATTTTCAACTTTTTCATCATTTTCTTGACCACCCTCGATTTTGTTTTGACCGTTCTCAACGTAATTTAGGTTATGATTTGAGTCGTTATGTAATTTATTCTTCATATTTTGTATTTTATGGTGTATACTGTTAATAATAATGTTGTAGTCGTCCACTGTTGTGTACTGTCGTGCACCGTGGCGTGGGCGCGCAACATCTTTATATAACACACCCATGTCAAATTTTCTCCAAAGAATTTTTAAAGAAAACAATCAGAGTGTAATTGGTGTTGATATTGGGTCTTCTTCTATCAAAGTTGTACAAATAAAAAAGCATCGTGGCAAGGCCGTGCTCGAAACTTATGGTGAAATTGCTCTTGGCCCATACGGGGGAGTGGACGTTGGTCAAGTTGTTAATTTGCCAGCAGAAAAGATTGCTGAGGCAATAAAAGATATAATAAAAGAGTCTAATGTAACAAGTGTCGTTTCTGGTGTTTCTATTCCATTCAAATCTAGCCTTGTGTCACTTGTTGAATTACCAAAGGCAAGTGAAGCTGAGCTCAAGGAGATGATTCCAATAGAGGCTCGTAAATATATCCCTGTTCCAATAAGTGAGGTTACTATGGACTGGTGGATTATTCCAGATGATCATGGAGACCTAGATTTTGTGGATTCGGAAGATGAGGAGGGACAAAAATTACCACCAGAGCATAAGGTACAAGTTTTGGTTGTTTCAATTCATAATGAGGTCCTTAACACGTACAGTTCTATTGTTAAGGAGTCGGGGCTTGATACAGGTTTTTTTGAAATAGAAATGTTTAGTAGTACCAGAGCATTAATTTCTGGAGAAATTGATCCTGTTATGATTTTTGATATGGGTGCTGCAACTACAAAGATTTACATGTTGGAGCGTGGGGTTATAAAATCTTCACATATTATAAATAGGGGATCACAAGAGGTGACGAATAGTATTTCTAGAGGGTTGACTGTTAATTTCGACAGGGCAGAGCATATGAAGCGTTCACTTGGTACTCTACCTGAAGCTGATGAGAAAAAAATATATGAAATAATCTCACTCACAATGGATTATATTTTTTCTGAAGCTAATAGTGTGCTTTTGAATTATCAAAGAAGATTTAATAAGACTATTTCAAAAGTTATTTTAACTGGTGGTGGCGTGGCTATGAAGGGGGTAGTGGAGTTGGCGCGAGCTAATTTTCAGACAACAGTTGAGGTTGGTGACCCGTTTAGCAAAATTGAAACACCGGCATTTTTGGAAGGTGTTTTACAAACGGCGGGTCTTGAATTTGCTGTTGCTGTTGGTATTGCGCTCAGAAAACTACAGGAGATGTCATAAAGAATAAAGAATTTTAGCAGGTGTGGAAAACTCGCAAAAAAGAGTGCAATTTAATTTAAATTAATGATATACTATATTTAAATAATCTATGGATACAAAGTTCCAATCATCATTTATACCCAAACAACCTGTCAATGAACCTGTCAGAACGCATTCTATTGGTTCAAGTATTTTTTTCCTGATTTCTTTTTTGATATTTATTGCAGGAGGAGTTGCTTGTGGTGGTGTATATCTCTGGAATCAGCAATTAGATCAAAAGATTGTAAGTGTTAATGCCAATTTGATTACACTGAGGAATTCCTTTGATCAAAATACAATTAAGGAGTTTACTTTGTTAAATAATAGAATTAATTCAGCTGATACATTGTTGAAGCAACACGTTGCACCGTCATCATTATTTAAGATAATAGGGGATGTGACTCTTAGAAATGTTAGATTTTCAAGTTTTAAATATAGTAACGCTGGTGGAGATAAGGTTTCTATAAATTTATCTGGTGAAGCTTCAAGTTATGAGGCTGTTGTTCTTCAGTCAAGTGCCTTTATGAATCCAAAACTCAGAAATGTATTTAGAAACACCATATTCAGTGATCCAGATCTAAATGCTGATGGTAAGGCTTCATTTACTGTTTCAACAGGAATAGATCCTACTTTAATGAATTACTATAAGTTAAAGTCAGATCCTAGTAGCAAGACATCTGCAGCTGGGGCTTCTGTTGTGGGAACAGCAGGTGCTGCTGGAGGGTCTACGGTCGATACTACAAAAAATGTAACACCAGGTGCTAATAATCAATAATATGAAAATCCTTGCACAAATATTTTTTATAGCCGCAACAATCGCTGCTTTTGTGTTTTACATTAATCCAACTTATGCCTTGATTCAGACAAAACAAGCTGAGTTCAAAAGATTGGATGATGCAAATAGTAAGGCAATGGAGTTACGATCTAAAAGAGAGCAACTTACAGCAACAAGAAACCAAATTAGTGATGTACAGTTGAAGAATTTGTTAAAATTCCTTCCAGACGGAGTAGAAAATGTAAGGCTTATTATTGATATTCAACATATTGCAAATATTGTTCTTTCTCAAGACATTAGAGGTGCAAGAGTTGCAGGATCAACCGGTAAGACTGCTGGAGGTGGAACCACTGTTGGCGCCGACGGCAAAAAATATGGTTCAATCGCTCTATCTTTTGGGGTCACTACAACTTATGACCAGTTTATTGTTTTTCTACAGAGTCTTGAAGATAACTTGAGACTGGTCGATGTATCAGATATTTCATTCAGTGCAGCTGATGGTAATAAGTATGATTTTAATGTTACTTTGCAGACTTATTGGCTAAAATAATAAGACTAAAATAAAAATATGTTTGAAGCACTTAAAAAATATAAATACCTAATCATCATAGTCTTAGTACTCGTCGCTGCTTTTATTGGTTACACAATCTATACATCAGGTTCTCCTACGGATTCAGCATCACTTCAACGGACAACTGTTGATGGTTCAGGAAATATTGTGGCTGTACAAAGCTCTGGAACGAATATTCCAGATAATGATTTGGCAAAAACCTTCGTCGACCAACTTCTGATCATAAGAGGGATTGAAATTAAGACAGCTATATTCAAAGACCCTGTTTTTTTAGGTTTGGTTGATAACCACAAGGGAATTGATCCTCAATTAATCGGTCGTCCCAATCCATTTGCTCCTGTTGGAAAAGATGTTGGACCTGAACCTACCAACTATCAAGACGTAAACGGCTCGGTGATTCAATCTACAAACGGTGTTCCAATAACAGAAGGGTCTGATTCTAGTGTTGGTTCTAACTCAAGTTTAAATTCTAAGTCGACAATTAGTCCATCAACTTTCGGTAATTCATCTACCTCATTAGAAAATGTAGCATCATCCGTAGCTTCTAGTACAGCAAGCTCTTCATCTTCAAGTACATCGGGGTCAAAAACCACAAAAGCCACAACCACCAAGGCTCGATAATTAATTTATATAATAAAAAAAATGAGTTTTTTAGACATATTAGTAAAGCAAAATGTAATATCAAAAGACGATGTACCTTACATATTGGAAGAAGCCAAGACTTCTAACCAGTCTGTTGAGGATGTTTTACGTTCTAAACAAATCAGCGCAACCTTAATTCTAAAGGCTAAAAGTGATTTTTTAAATATTCCGACTAAGGAGATTGACCCTCAGAAAATTAGTTTTGATGTTTTAAAATATATCCCAGAAGAATCTGCTACTCACTATAAGATTATTCCACTTGCTATTGAGGGGGGCGTACTTGAGGTTGGAATTGTAGATCCAGAAAATATTGAAGCGAGAGATGCGCTTAACTTTATTTCTAATAAGACTAATTTACCTTTTAAAATATTTCTTATATCGGAAGATGATTTTACACAGGCTTTAAATGCATACAATGGTCTTTCAGGTGAGGTTAGTAAGGCGCTCGATGACTTGGAGACTGAATTTTCTGCTGAGGAGGTGGAGATGATGAAGGATAGGGAGGACTTGGGTAAGGCGCCAGCTGTTGGTGGCGCACCAAATATTATTGAAGATGCTCCTGTTACAAAAATTGTTGCGACAATTCTAAGGTATGCGATTGAAGGTGGGGTGTCCGATGTTCACATCGAGCCAATGAAGGAAAAGGTCCGTGTTCGATTCCGTGTGGACGGTGTTTTGTATACAAGTATTGTTCTACCTGCAAAAGTCCATGATGCACTTATTGCGCGTATCAAAATTCTTTCAAATATTAAACTTGATGAAAAGCGTAAGCCACAAGATAATAGATTTTCTGCTAGAATTGATGGAAGAAAAATTGACTTCCGTGTTTCTACTTTCCCAACATACTATGGCGAGAAGATTGAAATGCGTATTTTGGACCAACAAAAAAGTGTTCAAAAGCTTGATGAATTGGGATTTCCTGAAAGAAATCTAAAATTAATTAAGGAGGCTCTAAATAAATCCTATGGTCTGATATTGATCTCTGGACCAACTGGTTCTGGAAAGACTACAACTCTTTATTCTATGATTAAGGAGTTAGATTTGGAGGAAAATAACGTGCTATCCCTAGAAGATCCAGTTGAATATAATATTGAGGGAATGAGTCAGTCGCAGGTTAGGCCTGAAATTGGTTATACTTTTGCTAATGGACTCCGTACAACTCTTCGTCAAGACCCAGACATTATAATGATTGGTGAGATTCGTGATAAAGAAACGGCGGAGTTGGCAATTCAGGCTGCTCTTACTGGTCACTTAGTACTCTCAACTATTCACACAAACTCGGCTGTCGGTATTATTCCTCGTTTGGTGGACATGGGAATCGATCCGTATCTTATTGCACCAACATTGATTCTTGGGATGGCACAGAGGCTTGTTGGAAAGGCACAATTGTCTGCTGTTGCCAGTGTTCCATTCGAAGGTTCTACAAAAATAATGTTAGATAAATATTTGGAAGATATTCCTGCAGAATTTAGAAGTTCAATTCCGGATGCTAAGGAAGTATATAAAATAAATCCAACGCCAGATTGTCCAAGGGGTACAAAGGGACGTATCGCTGTTACAGAAATGTTTGAAGTTGATAAAAAGATGGAGGAAATAATTTTAAAGGAGCCAACTGAGCTTTCTATTACAGCATATGCAAGAACGCAGGGTATGATATTGATGAAAGAGGATGCTGTAATTAAGGCGTTAAATAAGGTTATTCCGATTGAGGAGATTGGTAAGGTATAAGATCCACGGCTCGTTTCGTTATTTTGTCGTTTAGTTTTCTAGGATTTTTTTGGACCACAATTTTTTGTCATTATTTTTTACTTGCTTGGTTTTTTTGTGGTATAATGGAAACATAAATAAAAATATGAACGGAGATAAACCATACAAAGTGCTGATTGTAGATGACGATAAATTCCTATTGAATATGTATTCAATAAAATTTACCAATAATAAATTTGACGTAACCCTCGCTGGGGACGGTAAGGCGGCTATTGATAAATTAAACGAAGGATATGAGCCTGATATTATTTTGATGGATGTTGTAATGCCTGTGATGGATGGAATCGAAGCACTTGCTGCAATTAGAGCGGGAGGATTAGCAAAACACGCGGCAATTATGATGCTGAGTAATCAAGGTCAGCCATCAGATATTGAGAAGGCAAAGGCATATAATGTTGATGGCTATATTGTTAAAGCAACTTCCATTCCCTCGGAGATTGTAACAGAAGCACTCGCGCTATTGGAGAGAACAAAAGCGAGAAGAGAGGGTACGGTTTAATTTAAATATTATTTAATCAAATCAATATGAATTCCATTATGAATTACGAACAAGAATTAAAAGACCTTTTAGCAACAGTCACCCTCGAGGGGGGGTCTGATCTTCATCTCTCAGAAGGAAGATATCCGACGATTAGAGTGAATGGCTTGTTGATTCCACTGGTACGAAAGGCAATATTGACACATGAAGATATCGATTCACTTCTTAATTTGATGATTGATGATGCATCTCGTAAGCGTTTTGCTGATACTAAAGAGTTGGACTTTTCATATCAATTTAATCCAGAATCTAGATTTAGAGGAAATGCTTATATACAAAGAGGATGTCATAGTATTGCTTTGCGACTTATTCAAAATAAAATTAAATCTTTCAAAGAGCTTGGGTTACCAGATGTTCTCGAGAGTTTTACAAGAATGAAGCAGGGATTCTTTTTGGTGGTTGGTCCAGTCGGCCAAGGTAAGTCTACAACTCTAGCTTCAATGGTTGAGCTAATTAATCAAGAAAGAGCAGAACATATTATTACGATTGAAGATCCAATTGAGTATTTGTATACACAAAAGAAGTCCATTATTGATCAGAGAGAGATTCACGTTGATACCGATACGTTTGAGGCGGCTCTTACCTCCGTCCTTAGACAGGACGTCAACGTTATATTGCTGGGTGAGATGAGAAGCCCAGAGACAATTTCAGCTGCTGTAACGGCGGCAGAGACTGGTCACTTGGTTCTTTCTACACTTCACACCAACAATGCGGCACAAACTGTTGATAGAATAATCGACTCATTTCCACCTAATCAACAGGATCAGATTAGAAATCAATTAGCATCATCACTTACTGGTATTTTTTCACAAAGGTTAATTCCAAGAATTTCTGGAGGAATGGTGCCGTCATATGAGTTGATGATTTCAAATAACGCTACTGCAAACCTTATTCGTGAGAAAAGATCATATGAAATTAATACAGTTATTGAAACTGGGATGGGTGACGGTATGATCGATATGAATAGATCGTTGGCAGAACTAGTTAGACGAGGGGAAATTACAATAGAAAGTGCATATCAACACTCTCTAAATCCAAAGAACTTGGAGAGAATGATATAATGGATTTGTGCTGGGCTGGGGCTGGATTTAGGGCACTGACATCTATTGCTTTCTGGCGCGGGCGAGATGATATGGTATCATTATAAAAACAAAACAATGTTATTTAAATATAAATCAATAAATGAAACTGGTGGAGAGGCGGAAGGTACAATTGAAGCAATAAATATTGATATTGCTATAAACTCTCTACAGAGAAGAAATTTGACGATTTCTTCTATTAAGCCTGCCGATGATAAAGGGCTTTTAGGTAAGGATTTGACGATCTTTGGTACAGGAATTTCAAACAAGGACATTGTTATTCTGTCGAGGCAGTTAGCCACACTTTTCACCGCTCAAGTTTCGGCGCTTCGAATCTTTAGATTGCTCGCGGGGGAGATGGAGAATAAGAACCTCCGAATAAAGCTTAGTGAAATTGCAGAGGATATTCAATCAGGTACATCAATTTCTGATGCGATGTCGAAGCATCCAAAAGTTTTCTCTTCTTTTTATACAAACATGATCAAGGCGGGAGAGGAATCTGGTAAATTGGATGAGACGTTTGAATATTTGGCAGATTATTTGGATAGAAGTTATGAAGTCTCTTCAAAGGTAAAAAATGCTTTGATTTACCCTGCTTTCGTTATCTTCACATTCTTTGCGGTTATGATCTTGATGCTTACTGTGGTTATTCCAAAGATTAGTTCAATTATTCTAGATTCTGGGCAGGCAGTTCCAGTTTATACACAAGTCGTTATTGGACTCAGTCAGTTTATGGTTCGATACGGTATTTTCTTTGGTATTGTTGTTGTTATTGGTATCTTTATGCTTATCGCATATGCTAGAACGGACGCAGGAAAGGACGCCTTTGCAAAGTTTAAATTGCAAATTCCCTATGTAAGCGCACTCTATAAGAAGCTGTATCTCTCAAGAATCGCTGATAACATGAACACTCAGCTTGTTTCAGGCGTTCCGATGGTGAAGGCGCTAGATTTGACGAGTAAGATTGTGGATAATAAGGTTTATGAAAATTTGTTAATTGATGCGTTAGAGTCGGTCCGGGGTGGTAAGTCATTGTCAGATTCCATGATGCCATATCAAAAAGAAATTCCAGGAATTATGGTCCAAATGATTAAGGTGGGAGAGGAGACGGGAGATTTGGGAGGTATTCTAAAGACTCTTGCTAAGTTCTATCAAAGAGAGGTTATGCAGGCAGTTGATACATTGGTTGACTTGATTGAGCCGATTATGATCGTTGCGCTTGGACTAGGTGTTGGATTCTTGTTGGCATCAGTCCTAATTCCGATTTATAATGTGTCGTCGTCTATGTAGATTGGGAAGTTATACACATTAATCTTATTTTTTGTATTTGTTTTGAACGAGTTGTGTTGTATAATGAATTTGTACCAATCTAGATGCCTAGAATATACTTTTATGATTTATATCATGGGGTAGTAAGTATTTTTGTAGGTAAATAATATAATTGATAAATATGAAAAATTCATTAAATAAAGGTTTTACATTGATCGAGTTGTTGGTGGTTATAGCGATAATTGGATTACTATCAGCTGTGGTGTTAGCAGCATTAAGTACTACAAAGACAAGGGGAAATGATGCCTCTGTAAAAACTAGCTTGGCCCATATGAGGTCGCAATCTGAAATATTCTATGGTGCTCACAGTAACAGTTATGGTTTAGCCTTAGGTACGGGGCCCGTCCCGTCGAATCCTTGTATTACAACAGGCGATAATATTTTTGGAACAACAACAACTGGAACTCTTAAAAACATGGTGGTAAATCTTAAAAAATTAACTGGAGACGAAGTCGCTTGCGCTTCATCTAATTCCGCTTGGGCTGTAATGGCCTCTACTTCAGATATTCTTAAACCAAACTGGTGTGTTGATAGTACAGGAAACTCTGTGGCAACGTCATCGGGTATATTCACTCCAAACATAACTTGTATGTAGTTTAATCCTTAAAGATATCCACATATTTATGTGGTATATTATAAAATAAAGTTATATAATTAAAGTACGTGATGTTGTAAAGACAATCACGTACTTTTGAAATCAAAGTCAATTAATAGATTATGAAATCGAAAATATTAGATAATTAGTTTCATTGTTATAACAATTAAATTTAAAAATAAAAAAAGTTTATGAAAAAGAATTCAAATAAAGGTTTTACATTGATTGAGCTTTTGGTAGTTATTGCTATCATTGGTATTCTCTCATCAGTTGTGTTGGCTTCACTTACAACTGCAAGACAAAAGGGAAATGATGCTGCTATAAAGACAAGTTTGGCAAACATGAGAGCGCAAGCTGAGATTCTGTACGGAGGACAGGGGGTTAGTACTTATGGTGTAGCTCAAGCTTCTTCAACAGGATGTACTGCCGCTAACACTACACTTTTCGGTACATCTTCAACAGGTACCCTTCTTCAAATGGTTAATGGTGTAAACGCAATGGTCGGTAGCAAGACGAGATGTGCCTCATCCGCTTCATCTTGGGCTTTCATGGCATCAACATCAGATTCAACTATAGCTGGTTGGTGTGTTGATAGTACAGGAAACACTGTCTCAATGGGTGCACTTGAAGGATTTAAAGATAATCTCTCAGGATCTATTACTTGTAAATAGTTTCGGTAAGTCTTAGGGAGTAGTCTCTTAGATAACAAAAACAACCTTTGTATGAGTAATGCAAGGGTTGTTTTTTATTAGATATAAATGATTAAAGTTGGTGTGTTGGCGTTGTAAAATAGGTTTTGATGAAAAATCGCCACCGCTTCAAAAATAATGTATTATATACCCATGACAATTTACTTATCAATCGCCTTCTTTGTTTTCGGTGCAATTATTGGAAGTTTTTTAAATGTGGTTTTATATAGATTTAATACAGGGAAGGGGTTAGGGGGACGATCTAAATGTTCATCTTGTAAAAGAGTACTCTCTGCTGGGGATCTAGTTCCAATAGCGAGTTGGCTTGTTCTCGGTGGAAGATGTAGAACGTGCAAGAGTAAAATATCTTCCCAGTATGTATTGGTGGAGATTTTTACTGCTGTATTGTTCCTCTTTGTATATCTTAAAAACGCGTCGATTCTAGAGACGTCACCATTAATTTTTGCAGTTTCGACTGTTGTGTCCTTGGTGATAATGTCACTCCTTGTCCTAATAACTGTTTATGATTTGAAACATAAAATCATTCCGGATGAATTTTCATATTCTTTTGCCGCGATCGCTTTTTTACAAATATTCTTAAACTTTAATTGCCAAAATTCACCGATTTGTTTTGGTTTGCCATTTGCAACTGGTGGGGTATTTGGTGGCGAGGTGGTCCTTATACTACTTTCTGGAATCTTTGTTGCGTTTCCATTCTATTTTTTATGGCTTGTCTCCGGTGGAAGGTGGATGGGTCTTGGTGATGGAAAACTCGCCCTTGGAATTGGATGGCTCTTGGGGATCAAATATGGCTTTTCTGCAATCGTCTTCGCATTTTGGATTGGAGCTGTAATATCGTTGATTGTCATGGGTGGGGTGGCTATCATGAAATTTGTGTCGAGGAGAATAAACAAAAGAAGACGTAGGCTTATGGACTGTGCCGATGGAAAATGCATCAATAGGGCATTTGAGAGCTTGAGCAAAAATGTTGAGGGACTATCTACGATAAGATTTAAAAGTGAAATACCTTTTGCGCCGTTCTTGATACTGGGATTACTAATAGTGTTTTTTCTTAATATATCAGTTATGGATTTTTTAGCGATATTTACTTACTAACTGGTATTAAAATGCTATTTTCTTGTTTTTGGTTGTGATACAATATAACTAATGAAGGCACTCGTTAATTTAAAAAATAAAAAATTGATAGGACTTAAGAAGGCGGGTTTTACATTAATTGAGCTTTTAGTTGTTGTCGCTATTTTTTCAGTCATTATGGGGGTAGCTTTATTTAATCAAGCTGGTTTGAATAGTAATATTATGATAACAAACTTGGCTTACGAGACAGCATTAGCTGTGCGAGAGGCA
Source organism: uncultured bacterium (assembly GCA_903848795.1). Taxonomy (GTDB): domain Bacteria; phylum Patescibacteriota; class Minisyncoccia; order Phycocordibacterales; family CAIZLB01; genus CAIJKW01. The sequence continues at coordinate 20,316 of CAINHC010000045.1, forward strand.
CAGACCTATGGAATTAGTGTTAAATCCACATCGCCAACAGCCTCACCATCTGATATTAATTTTGATAAGGGGTATGGTGTATATTTTGATACTTCTACTGCAGCCTCTCAATATCAATTTATAGTTTTTGGGGACTCTAATGCTGATAATACATACACGCAAGGGTATGTACCGTCAGAGCTTCAATCTCTGTATGAGATAAAGAATCAAAGGGGAAATAAGATAACACGTATTTGCTTGGGAAATACTGATGCCGGTAGTAACGTCATTATTCCATGTAATGGTAATAGTAGTAAAAAAGTCTCTAACTTATCTATCATTTTCAAGAGACCAAACCCAGAGGCGGCATTTTGGGTGACTGATAGTTTTGGGATCGCAACCAGAGTAACTAATGGTCCAGCTGTTATAGTTGTAAATAACGCTGATAATTCTAATTGTCGAGCTATTATTGTAGAGGTAACTGGCCAAATAAGAGTGGAGAATGCTTCTGGTCAAAATTGTGCAAATGGTACTCAATAAGAATAAAACAATTCAAAGAGATGAAAGACAATAAAATGCAACACAATATCAAAAATGCAAGAAGTGAATTAAAAGAACGCTTCGGCTTTACTCTTATCGAGGTTATGGTTTCTGTATCTTTGTTTGCTATAGTTATGACACTCAGCTTGGGGGCAATACTTTCAATTATTGATGGAAATAAAAAAGCGCAAGCCATTAACTCTGTTTCCAATAACTTGAATTTTGCTGTTGATAGTATGGTAAGAGATATAAAAACTGGATATTCATATACTTGCGGCATAAAGGGGTATTTAATACCAAATCCAGAGACGGCAAGTTCTAATGTGGTTAGTGGTGGAAATGGCTGTGATAATACACCAGATGGAGTGGATAGTCTCTCCTTGATTTCAACAATTACAGGCGCCAGAAGAAGTGTGAATTATTTTGTATTTCAAGATCCCGTCACTAACAAGGGTAGAATATGGCGAGTAACCTCTGATGATCCCGGTAACCAGTACCCCGTCACTTCTGCAGAAGTTGATATCTCGACTTTTAAATTCTATGTCACTAATCCGGTCACTGATTACTCAGGTCAGCCAAGAGTCTTTTTGATAATAAAAGGTACTGCGAATGTAAATAAAACCCAGACTTCCGATTTTGCGATTCAGACACTCATATCACAGAGAAATTTAAACTTACCTAAATAATATGAGATTTATTAAATTATTAATCAATAGATTTGGAGGTAATATCGATGGTAATAAAGAGCGAGGTTTAACTCTGGTTGAAACCTTGGTTGCCATATCAATTTTAACAATCGCTGTGGTTGGGCCGCTGGGTATTATCGCACAGGCATTGCATACATCGTATTACACCAGAGACCAAATGACCGCGTACTATCTAGCGCAGGAGGCAATTGAATACGTTAGAAACTTAAGAGATAATCAAAGTATCGCAATTACCAAAAGTTTTTTGGATAATCCAGATGTTCCTATATTACCGGGATCTTGGTTGAATGGTGTCTTGTACACACCCGATTTTAACCCTTCAGGCATACCTCAAATCACCCCACTTAACACGCCAGATAATGATGCATTCAGATATTCTCTAGTCAGGTCTGACGCTGGTGTATATAGTTTTGTGCCTTACAATAGTATGGATTATATGAAGTTTAAGAATGGTATCTATGGAACTGACGCAGCTGATGGTTCACCTACGCAATTTCAAAGAGAAATATTTTTCAAAAGGACAGGTAATAGCCCTAATGATAATCAAGACTTCGTTATGGTTGTGAATATATACTGGAAAAATGGAAGCACGCCAGCTAAGTTAACACTAAGGGAGTATTTTACAAATTGGGCATCCAAAACTGGACTATAATTTACAAAAATGATTAATTCAAAAACAAGAAAAATAAATAAAAAAGGATTCACACTCTTTGTTGCCATGGTGGTCTCTAGCTTACTTCTTGCTGTTGGTTTTTCTATTTCAAACATTATACTTAAGCAACTATTACTTGCTGGGTCTGGAAAGGATTCACAGGTTGCCTTCTATGCAGCTGATAGTGGAGCTGAGTGTGTTCAGTTTTGGGATGCTAAGGGATCTAATGGCGACCCGCTTGTTACCGATGGTCCTTTTGCCACCTCCACTGTTATAGCAGATGCTGGTATTAAATGCGGCACTGGTTCAGTTGGGGCTACAAAGTTACCAAATGGATCGGGTGATAAAAACTCAACATCAACCGTCGTTATAGATTATTCCTCTGGAGGCTACAAAGCCTGCTCAGTAGTAGTGGTCACGAAGGGGTTTGTAACTTCAGGCCCCGACCAGATTCCTTTCACTAAGGTGATTTCAAGAGGTTATAATTCCTCAATGTTGTCTGATAAAAGCGGTTGTGATACTACAAACAAAAGAACTGTTGAAAGAGGCTTGATGGTGCAATATTAAGTTAGATCCGCATAAATTGTGGATCATATTTCTGGGTATAGTACTTTCTGGGTACAGTACTACCTTAAAATATGTTAGACTGATAGTATGATTCAATCAGATAAATCAGAGAATAAGCCTAATAATCAGACCAAGGTTCTTGACGGGGAGGCTGTTAAAATTAAGGAAAGAATGGAGAAGCTCAGCCTCGCTATTGAGCATCACAGATATAATTACCATGTCTTAGATAAAGAGGAAATTTCTGCAGAGGCACTTGATTCATTGAAGAGGGAGTTATCTAATCTTGAAGCGATGTATCCAGAACTGGTTGGTGAGAACTCGCCTTCACTTCGTGTAGCGGGTAAACCACTAAAGCAATTCGATAAAGTGATTCATAAAGTTCCGCAGTGGTCATTTAATGATGCCTTTACTGAACAAGACATGCGTGATTTTGATGGTAGAGTAAATAGAATGCTTAATTCTGCACTTGAAGCAAAATCTTCCGACCCTGGATCTTCCTCTGGATCTCTGAAAACAAACGTGCCGTCTGCCAAATATACCTATGACTGTGAGCTAAAAATTGACGGCTTAAAAGTTGTATTGGAATACAAGGATGGAGTTTTGATTCAAGCGGCAACAAGAGGGGATGGTAGTGTGGGAGAAAACGTTACAATGAATGTGCGTACAATTCAATCAGTTCCACTTAAATTACAAAAACCCATCTCAATAATTGTAGAAGGTGAAGTCTGGCTTAGTAAAAGTAATTTTGAAAGATTAAATAAAGAACAAGCGCATAAAGGTCTACCTTTGTTTGCAAACCCTAGAAATGTTGCAGCTGGATCGATCAGGCAGTTGGATCCTAAAATTGTGTCAGATAGGAAGTTGGATGTTTTTGTATATGACTTGGCACAGCTTAATGGTGGAAGTATTTTGATGTCTAATCCAGATTCAAGTTCAAATGCTGGATGGGGTGTTGCACCTCAGACTCAAATAGAAGAATTGGAATATTTATCAAAACTTGGTTTTAAAGTTAATAAGCATGCAAAGCATTGCAGAGATATTGATGAAGTAATCGCCTTTTGGAAAAAATGGCAAACACTTTCCAAGAAAGAGGACTATTGGATTGACGGAGTTGTGATAAAAGTGAATGAAGTGAAATATCAAGATTTGCTTGGTTATACTGGAAAGGCGCCAAGATTTGGTATCGCGTTTAAATTCCAAGCTGAGCAGGTTACAACAGTTGTCGAGGATATTAAATTGCAAGTTGGAAGAACGGGGGTTCTGACGCCGGTGGCTCATCTTACACCTGTTGAGGTTGCTGGATCTGTTGTCTCTCGCGCAACACTTCATAATGAAGATGAAATAAATCGATTGGACGTTCGTGTGGGGGACACTGTGATATTACAAAAGGCTGGAGATGTTATCCCTGATATCGTCAGTGTTTTGAAGGAGATGAGAACTGGCAAGGAGAAAAAATATAAATTTCCAACTTATGTTCCAGAGTGTGGTGGTAATGGAGAAATAGAAAGAATTCCTGGGCAATCTGCATGGAGATGTGTTTTTCAAGATTCAGATATTCAACAAAGAAGAAAGCTGTATCACTTTGTTTCCAAAAAATGCTTTGATATTGATGGGCTTGGTCCAAGACAAATTGATTTGTTTGTTGAAAATAGTTTGATCTCTTCTTTTGATGATATTTTTACAATAACCAAAGGTGATGTTTTGAGTTTGCCTCGTTTTGCAGAAAAATCGGCGGATAATTTGATTGAAGGCATAGAAAAGTCTAAGAAAATTAGTTTACCTCGTTTTATATTTGCATTATCTATTCTTCATGTTGGGGAGGAGACTGCTGAATGCGTTGCGGGAAAATTTAATACATTAGAGAAAATAATGCAGGCGAGTGTTGAGGATTTGCGAAGTGTGGAAGGGGTAGGGGATGTTGTTGCAAATTCTATTTATGATTGGTTTCAAAATCCCGCTAATTTGGAATTGGTAGAGAATTTATTGAAGTATGTGGAAGTTCAAAAGTTTATTTCTCCTTTGGAGTCCATTCGAGAAAAAGTAGCTAGTTCGCGCATGGATCATGCGGGCGAGGGGGTGAACTTTGTTGACAAAACGTTTGTCCTAACCGGCTCACTTCCTACTATGACAAGAGACGAAGCGAAAGATTTGATAAAATCATTAGGTGGAGATGTGTCAAGTTCAGTGTCTGCCAAAACTGACTATGTTCTAGCTGGCGAGAGTTCAGGTTTAAAATATGAAAAGGCCTTAGAATTAGGAGTTAAAATTATAGATGAGGAAGAGTTTAAAAAGCTGGCTGGAATATCGGCCTAATCAATAAAATTGACGATAAAACTGTCAATTTTATTGATAGAGGGTAAAAGATTTTGATTGTAATTCAAAAATCATCAAGAAATTATTAAGATTAATTATAGTAAAAACGCGCAAATAAAGGGTATTGACATCGGCTACCATAAGTATATACTAATGGTATATATGAAAACACAAATAAATTTAAAGGTTGATAATAGCGTTAAAGAGCAGGCTCAAATTATGGCATCTGAATTAGGATTGTCGCTGAGCTCTGTTGTTAATGCTGTCCTAAAGCAGTTTGCTAGAACTGGAAAACTAGATCTGTCTACTGAGCCAAGAGCTACTCCTTATCTAGAAAAATTGGTTGAAGAAGCTAGAAAGGAATATGCAGAAGGTAAAACTTCTGGTCCTTTTACCAATGTGGATGATTTGATGAAGTATCTTAATTCTTAACAAAAATATTGATGATAATTGTTACTTCTAATAAATTTAATAAACAATTTGAAAAACAGCCTAAAAAAATCAGAGACCAATTCAAATTGAGAATGGAGATTTTTACTAAGGATATTAATGATAGGACTTTGAATATTCATAAATTGTCTGGAAAATATGATAATTTGTGGAGTTTGAATGTATCTGGAGATATTAGGGTTATTTTTGATAGAAATCATAAAGACATTATTGTGTTGGTGGCTATTGGGTCACACAGTGAACTATATGAATAACATTTGCTGAGATGGGTGCTGGAGTGCCGTCGGGTGCTAGCGGGTGGTGTCAACGGACGTTTTGAAATTCATTTCAATAATGCTACTATATCAAATATGATAATAACAACAGAGGAGATACAGAAATTGGCCAGTCTTGCCCGACTTAAATTGACCGATGAAGAAACTGAGCAATACGCTAAGGATTTGAGCGGTATTCTTAAGTATGTTGACCAAATTCAAGAAGTTACAGAGGGGGCAGATACTACTTCAACTTCAGGTAAAACTCCTGCTGATTTTCCTCATAGAAATACAATGAGAGATGATATCTCAGATCAAGCTCTTAATCCAGATCCTCAAAGGCTGGTGGAGGCTGCACCAAAGCATCAAGGTGGATTGGTGGAGGTTAAGAAAATCCTTGGATAAATTGAATCTGATATAAACAGAAGATCCACAGAAGATAAAGGAAAAATAAATAAAAGATAAACGATAAACGATAAAACTATAAAAAACGATAAATCCAAAAACTCCCAAATTATGACAATAGATTTAAAAATACTCACAATTTCAAAGGTAAAGGAAATGTTTGCAAATGGAACACTAACCAGCACAGAATTGGTACAGGCATATCTTGATCAAATAAATTTACAAGACAAAGAGATAAATGCATTCAGGGAAGTTTTTTCTGACGCATTAGAACAAGCTAAAAAGGCTGATAATATTAGAAAAGATAATCCAACAGGCGCAAGTGCGATGTCTCTACTTGGAATTCCTTTTGCTGTAAAAGATAATATGCTAATTGAGGGAAAGCACGCTGGCGCTTCTTCGAAAATCCTAGAAAATTACATAAGTGCCTATGACGCAACAGTGATTGCAAAGCTAAAGAAAGCGGGTGCAATATTTATCGGCAGATTAAATATGGATGAATTTGCCATGGGAGGTTCAACTGAAAACTCCGCCTATGGTGTTACAAAAAATCCTAATGATTTGAGTAGGGTGGCAGGTGGTTCGTCAGGTGGCTCTGCTGCGTCCGTTGCAATGAACGCCGTACTTGTTTCCCTAGGGTCAGATACCGGAGGGTCTATTAGACAACCCGCAAGTTACTGCGGAGTAGTTGGCCTTAAGCCAACTTACGGAAGAGTTTCTCGTCATGGTTTGATGGCTATGGGGTCATCACTTGACGTTATTGGTCCAATTACAAAAACGGTAGAAGAGGCGGAAGAGATATTCAATGTTATCTCAGGGCAAGACAGATATGATGCAACAACCCTATCAGATGAAGATGTTAAGAATGCAATAGTAAAATCATCAAATATTAATTTGCAAAAGCTGCGTGTTGGAATCGTGCCTGAGCTAATGAATATGGGTGGAATTAATCCAGCCGTTTTGAAGAATCTAAATGATTCAATAGAAAAGCTAAAGAGTGCGGGGGTAGAAGTAAAGGAGGTGAGTCTACCTCATATTAAATATTCCCTAGCGGTTTATTATGTCTTGATGCCCGCAGAAGTTTCATCAAATATGGCAAGATTCGATTCAATTAAATATGGTGGAAAAGTTGAAGGAAAGGATTTGTTGGGTGATTATCTAAATACCAGAGGAGAGCTATTAGGAAAGGAGGTGAGAAGAAGAATAATTCTTGGTACCTATGTCCTTTCGTCCGGATATCATGATGCATATTATAATAAGGCAAATATTGTGAGAGATTTGATTGCCGCTGATTTTAAAAAGGCATATGAGGAGGTTGATGTGATAATAACCCCAACGGCGCCATCTCCCGCATTTAAGATGGGCCAGAATAGTAGCGATCCAGTTGCGATGTATTTGGAAGATATTTTTACAGTTACCGCAAACCTAATAGGAATTCCTGCAATTTCTATTCCATCAGGCTTTGTTGAAACAGATGAATTAGGTGCTGGGGGTGAGAAAATTAAACTACCACTAGGTGTTCAATTTATGGCGCCACTTTGTAGAGAAGACGTGTTGTTTGCAATTGGTAAGAAGTTTGTATCTACGATAAAATAGACGACGTAAATTGTCAGTGTAGTCCGCTGTCTATATTCCATTAGGGAGTTTTCTTGTTTATTGATATAATATATTTATCATGAATAATACAAAAGAAAAAAAGAAAAAAGAGGGAAGTCTTTTATATGCAAAATTTCAAAGAAGTTCTGAAGTTCCATCTATGATATTGTTTCTAATTAGGAAACACATTGTAAAAACTGAACGGGCAGCTATCGCTCTAATACTATTTGTCGTTATCGTATTTGCATTGATTAGCATTGACCTGTTTTCAACATGTTATATTGATCCAGTTTTTATTAATGCAATTAATTAAAAATGGCTGATAAGAAACCAGATCCAAAAAAAACGGGAGTAAAGCCTGCTACTCCAGCGGGACATATGTTTGAGTTGGAGGCAAAGATATTTTTGGTTGTGGTTTTTATCGTGATTATATATCTAGCGACTGGTAGACACGTTTTGGAGAGTCTTGGATATAGTCAGGCTAATTCAATAAATTATTTTTCTGGTATCTTGAATAGTGGACTCGATTTGTTCAATGGTATTTTTAATATGGTAATTTTTCTTTCAGTCTTTTTGATTTTAATTTTTGTGTTAGGTTCAATCTATTTTAAATATAAACATAAGGAGGTTTTGACATTATATAAAACGAGTTTGCCAAAGGGGTATGTGGCGAGTCTTTCAAGTACAGCTAAGGCTGTTGCTGGCGGAGTAGCAGGGTCAGGGGTTTTTGGTGCGGTAGAAGGTGCGACAAGCTTGGCAGCTAATGGCGTAGGTGGAGCGGGTGATATGGTCGGCGCTGGTAAGCCCGTACTTAACAATTCTGGAGAAAATAAAAAATGGATTGAAATTGAAAGACATATGGCGTCCATGAATTCTTCTGAGTGGAGGATGGCCATCCTTGAAGCAGATATTTTATTATATGAAATGCTTGAGCAAATGGGATACGAAGGTGATACGATAGCAGATAAGTTGAAGGTTATTGAGGCATCGGATTTTAATAATCTAGACTCTGCTTGGAGGGCGCATAAGGTTAGAAATACCATCGCTCACGAGGGTGCGTCTTATGAAATGTCACATGAACAGGCTAGAAATACTATTGATTTGTATAGGAAGGTTTTTGAGGAGTTTTATTTTATCTAGGGGATTTCTTGATAATTTGCGCATCAAAATTTGATTTTTTATGAGGAATGTTATATAGTACTAACACACTAATATTTAGTGTGAAATTTGAAATTGCGGGGGAGTGTTACAGTCGCACGCGAGGCTCAACTAGGGCTCATAGAACAGCGATGATCTATGGAAAACATCCATCAAATTCGGTGAAACCTCTGTAGTAAAATACGTGGCAATACCGAGCCAAGCTTGTCTTTTTTAAAGACTTGAAGGTGTAGAGACTAGACGGTGGACTCTGTTTTAGACTTCGGTTTAGGGCAGATGAAGGTATAGTCCAGACTCCAAATTACTTTTAAGTAAACAGTGAAAGCTGTAGTAGTAAGCATAACCTTGTAGATCTGGTGCAATTCCAGACTCCGCAACAATTTAACAAAGAGGCCGCCGTATGGGGGCTTTTTTTGTTTGGATAAATTCAAAGGGTCGAGGCGCTGGTGTGTATAAATATAGCAAGAATCAAAAGCTTGAAAAAAGGGTGATTCTGTAATATAGTATCACTACGTCGACGTAGCTCAGTTGGTTAGAGCGTGGGACTCATAAGCCCAAGGTCGGAGGTTCGATCCCTCCCGTCGACACAATAAGGTTCGGGGTGATTTTTTGGCGTTACACCTGGCTAGGTCCAGATTTAGTTATCCACAAATTGTTAGATTTCTTTACTTTTTCTTTGGGTTTTAAATAGGCGAGGTGTTGTGTAGAATATTGATATGCCGATATTTAAAAATATTAATAAAGACTTTTTTAAAGTTTGGTCAAATGATATGGCTTATATCTTGGGCTTTTTGTTTGCTGATGGTAACATAATGAAAACCAAAAGAAATACTCATTTCGTTTCTTTTTACACAGCTGACAAAGAATTACTCGTGTCTATGTCTAAAATAATGGAGTCATCGCATAAAGTATCTGAAAGAAGATCAGAGACTGGGTCTGTGTATAGAATACAGATTGGCAGTAAAGAAATATTTGATGATCTTGTAGCTCTTGGGCTTACTCCAAACAAATCACTTCGTATGAAATTCCCTTTTGTCCCTAAAGAGTATGAGGGAGATTTTATTAGGGGTTATTTTGATGGCGATGGTAATGTTTGGGTTGGCTATGGACATAAAACAAGGCGTAAACCGACTCTAAATATGCTCACAGGTTTTACTTGTGCTAGTAAAGCATTCTTGGAGAGCTTAGCTGTTGTTTTAAAGGAGCTGGGAGTTGTGGGTGGTAGTGTCTTTAAGGTCAAAAACCTGAATTGTGGACGGTTACAATACAGTACCCAAGACTCTTTGAAAATTTACAAAATCATGTATAATACCAATAGTAAGCTTTGTTTAGATAGAAAGAAGCTTACTTTTGAGAGATTTATGAAAATGCGGGCGTAGTTCAACGGTAGAATATCCTCCTGTCACGAGGAAGGTCGTGGGGTCAGCACCCATCGCCCGCGCAAATGATACAAACAACAAAATACCTGCCGTTTGGTGGGTATTTTTGTTTCAAACCTGATATACTTTTAATATATGAAAAAGTTTATTATCGTTTTGTCACAAATCATACTTTATTGGTTCATCGTAATTGCAATATCTACAATATTCATCCCATTGATTTTAAAAGATAAGGACTTGCATAACATGATTGTCGGTATGGTCTTGATATTAGCAACCATAATTGTTCCCTTGATAGTAATAAAATTAAAATATTTTAATTCACCAAAATCTGACCAAGCTACAGGTGTTGCTGGTAATATTTCAAACCTCTCTCCTATAAATAGTCTTTCTTATATTCCATCGGGACAAATACAAGGAATTGATAATTCAAAAAAAAGATTTTATTTAAAAGAGTTGATTAAAAGTATTATTAAGATATTAGTTACCTCAGCTCTGGTTTTTGTTATAATTATATTTATTTCCATGGTATTTTCCTTTGGGGCAGTCAAGAGTATTTACATTCAAACTTTCTTTGGAAATCAAGAAAATTATAATAAGGCTGTTGAGAAAGAAACAATATATGATCAGTCGTCTCTTGGTGATTATCAAAAATGTGACAAACTTGAATTGAAGGAAAAACAATTTTGTCTTTGGTTGGCATCTGAGAAAAGTCTTGATACTAAAATTTGTGACAATATGAATTCAACTATATACCCAACAGATAGTATGTATTCTCAAGAAAGTTGCTACATTAATATGGCCGTCGAAAAGAACGATTACTCTGTTTGCGATAGAGTTTCTGACAAGAATAGTTGCAAAAGCGTGTTTACTAGAATGGACGCGCAAAGAAAAATTTGTGGGCCACTTTTTGGAAAAGATAAGACCCCGCGTTCTTCAGATTGTTATGATTATGCAGTAGCTCAAAAAACAAAAACTGCATGTGATGGTCTTGTTGCGGCTGGGGGATCCAACTGGAAAGAGGAATGTGATATTTCCGCAGGACTCGTAAGTACATCTTCACTGTCTATCGTGCCCGTTAAAGTGGATGATTGTGTTATGACTAAGGTGGCCAAGGTTGGAAACGAAGTGAAGGGAGGCGTGGACTCGGGAAGTTCTATTGAGTATTTAAATGGGGTAAAGCAACTATCTGAGGAAAAGATTCCACAAATTGATAGTTCACAAGTTGGAGATATTGTTCAATTGTGCCTGCGGTCATTACCAGATTGCAAGAGGTTGAAATCAGCAGGTAGTTTTTATGGTGTTAATAATATAAGTAGGGGAGCCGTGTGGACGCTGGCAGATTCAATTAAAAAATGTGATTAATTTACTATATGAACACAGATCATCTTGAGCTAGTTAAGTCGATTATAATAAAAGAAACGAAACAAGAACCTATCGAAATTAAACGAATGGTTATTGGTATTTGCAATGAAGTATATTCAGTGGCAATCCCATCAAGAAAGGTGATAGTCAGAATGAACACTGAAGCAAAGCAACTTAATGGAACAGAGAGAAATATTAAATTATTGTCATCGCTAGGAATTAAAGTTCCGGAAATTATCGCTTCTGATTATAGTAAGGGCGATTGTCCAATGGCATATCAGGTACTCTCGTTTATTGAAGGGCAAGATCTGGGGCAGGTTATTGAATCAATGACAGATGAACAGTTGATTGATTTAGCAAAGGAGATTGCAAATATTTTTAACAAGCTTGCGACTATTCCTACGAACGGTAGATTCGGTTGGGTGGGCGCTGATGAAAGCGAACTAGTTGATTCTTGGGCAGAAATAATGAAGCAAGATAAGATTGAGGAGAGAAATAATCAGACAGGTATTGTTGGGGATGAACTAGTTGCGAAAGAAAAGGATCTCTATGAAAAGTACAAACCATATTTAAATGCTGTTAAATCAACCTTGTATTGCGATGATATAAGTTCAAAAAATGTAATAATCCACGAAGGTAAGTTTGCTGGATTAATTGATTTGGATACCGTTATATATGGTGATCCGCTTGAAGCAGTCGGGGCGATTAAAACTTGTTGGTATGGAACTCATCATGGAGAAGTTTATACTAATGCTGTCGAGCAGGAGTTGGGACTGAATGAGGAACAGAAAAATATTGTTACTGTCTATGCACTGTTCAATCGAATTTTGTGGTTATCAGAGAAGGGAGTTAAATTTAATGAAAATACTTCCACAGATATTGATGAGGAGGCAGTGAAAAATGATAGGGAGGTGATTAAACAACTATTTTTGGAAGTAGAAAAAACAAAATAAACAAAAACCACATTTCTGTGGCTTTTGTAATTGCTATTATTATTTTTAAATTAAAGGACCTTACTTTTTACCTGTAACCTTAGCGCCCATCTTTCCGTTAAATCCGAGTCTGTCCTTTCCCAACATCATTGAGTTATCTCTTATCTTTGTTGCTGTAACATTTGTTCCAGAAACTGTACCTTGTACTGACAAGACATCTCCAACAGTTATGCTTGCGACAGTACTTGTTGCATTACCTTTTATAACAACAGCATTACTTGCATCAATTGTGTATATTATTGGTGCAGGAGGTGTAGTTGTTGTCACTGGAGTTGAAGTGCCTCTTTTGAATTCACGATGGGCGTTTTTGGTAACTGTGATTGTGTTACCATTAACTGCTGTAACTTTTCCTACAACTTCTGGAAGCTGAGGTTTAACTCCAGTTGTACCTGGCTTGTGATTTTTCAATACTTTAGCTATACCCGTCTTGTGAATACCACTTGGCGTACTTGTGCTTGTTGATTCTGCGTTTGCAGAAGATGCAATGGCCATACTGGCTACCAAGGCGAATCCGGCTGTCATTAATGAAATTTGTTTAATGGTCATGTTTTGTTTAATTATGTGTTTTTGAATTAATGGCTAAATTGTTAACTGAAAAGCCCTCTTTGCAGACTCTCATAGCTTAATACGCACCAAACGTGTAAAAATTTCACTAATTTGATACAGATGATATATTATCTAGATTTGACTATATTATACCATAATGTATACTTTGGTATATGAATACAAAAACTATTTTAAATATTAAAACAGACAAGATTCTAAAAACTCGTGCCCAAGAAACAGCGGAGGAGTTAGGAATTCCTTTGAGTACAGCAATCAATGCTTTTTTGAAGCAATTTGTTCGTGAAAAAGAAATTACTCTCTCAGCAAATGAATATACCCCAACTCCTTATCTACAAAAGATTATTGTAGAGGCACGCAAGGAATATGCGGAAGGTAAATCAAAAGACCCTCTTACTGGCAAGGAATTAATAGATCATCTTAAGAAGCTTTAGAGCATGAGGTATTTTTTGTCTAAAAACTTTGAAAAAAGTTTTAAAAAGATGCCGAAAAAAATAAAGGAGAATGTTATAAATAAATTAGAAATTTTTATTAATGATTTAATGGATGAGAGGTTGAATAATCACTCGTCGTCGGGTAAATTTTCTGCGTATAGAAGTATTAATATCTCAGGAGATATAAGGGCTATATATAAGGTGGATAAGGATAATATTGCTATTTTTATTGACATAGGAAGTCATAGCAAATTGTATTCGTAATTTATTTCACAAAAATTCCTGTCGCGTAAGCCGTAAGCCTGAGGTGCCTTACTTAAATCACATCACCACCGTCGCCGCCGTGGTATCTACTTCGTCTTTTTTCTTGTCTAAAAAATATTGAATAGTGTATAATAATATCGTGAATAATGAAGAACAAAACAAAAATAACGCCACCTATCATACGGAAGATCATGCGGAAACTAATCATGTAATACACGATGCTGTTCATGCCACTGTTCAAGCGACTGGTCATGCTATTGGTCAAACTGTCCACGCTGCAGGCGTAGGTGCTAAGGCTGTAGGGCATGAGGTTGCAGTCGTCCAAAAGAAAGCTAAAAACTTTTGGCACATGTTGGGACCTGGACTTACCACCGGCGCTTCTGATGATGATCCATCTGGAATCGCAACCTATTCTCAAACCGGAGCACAATATAGTTTCAAATTAATTTGGCTCTCTCTTTTTACATTCCCATTGATGGCCTCAGTTCAAGAGATGTGTGCAAGAATTGGAATGATTACGGGGCAGGGGCTTGCCGCTAATATAAGACAATACCATTCAAGAACGGCAATTTATATTTGTACATTTCTGCTTCTCGCTGCGAACATATTTAATATTGGAGCTGACTTTGGTGCGATGACTAAAGCGATTCAATTAATTTTCCCATATTTTCCATTTGGCCCTACGGTGATATTTTTTGGAGTAAGTGGGCTACTTATGCAAATATTTATGAGTTATGGAAGATATGCAAAGTATCTCAAATACCTTGCACTTGTTTTATTCTCATACGTTATAACAGCTTTTTATGTGCAAATAGATTGGAGTTCGATATTTTATTATACTGTCGTTCCACATTTTGATTTTTCAAAAGACCAAATTCTTTTGGTGTGTGGAATATTGGGAACTACCATTTCTCCATATCTTTTCTTCTGGCAAACATCTCAGGAAATCGAAGAGAAGCAATTGGCGCAAGGAATTGCAAATGGGGTGGCACCTGGTGATGTAGAGACTGGAACTAAGATGCCAGCTTCATCATCTGCTGAAATTAAAAATATGAGAGTTGATATTTGGTCTGGAATGTTCATCTCGAATATGGCGATGTTCTTTATTATCGCCGTCTGTTCTGCTACTTTGTTTTCACACGGTGTGACAAACATTGGGACTGCGGCAGACGCTGCAGCGGCACTTCGACCTTTTGCTGGGGACTTTGCGTATCTATTATTCACAATTGGCATCATCGGTGTTGGTCTTCTTGCAGTGCCCGTGCTTGCTGGTTCTGCTGCTTACGCAGTGTCTGAGAGTTTTGGATGGAAGTTTGGATTGAATAGAAAACTTAAAGAGGCAAAAGCTTTTTACGGAATCATTTCACTTGCTGTTATCGTTGGAATTGGATTGAATTTTATTAACCTTGATCCAATTAAGGCGCTTATTTATTCTGCTATTTTGAATGGAATTGTCGCACCAGTGATTTTGTATTTCATCGTGAGACTAAGCTCTAGAGCTGATGTAATGGGGGAGAATAAAAACAAGAGATTGACTAATATCGTTGGGTGGGTTACGGTAGTATTTATGGGAATAACAGCGCTCGCTACAATTTATGCGCTGTTCTCTTAAATCGATAAATACATAAAAAGTCAAAATATGCCTAAAGCACCTAAGAAAAATTCAGCTACATTTTGGAATAAGGAATATCAAACAGGGGAGCACCTAGCTCTTTCAACTGAGCCATCGGGGGACATGATGAGTTTTGTTAAGTGGGCTGTCCGAAATTCCGAGTGGCATCCATTTCCCAAGAATGGTCTAATTGTTGATGCTGGATGTGGAAATGGAAGAAATATTATTCCACTATGTGCCGAATATAATATGAGAGGAATCGGCATTGATATTTCTGGAACTGCGATTGAACAAGCAAAAGCAACGGCAAAGGAAAAAGGTGTTACCAAAGTAGAGCCTGATGCTAAGGTGGCAAAGGAGGAGAGAATTAAATTCTATGTACAAGATTTGTCAGAGACAATTCCAACTGAAGATGTGAGTGTTGATGTTTTTTTGGATATGATGACAAGTCACTTTTTGAAAGATGAAGATCGTAAAAATTATGCAAAAGAAATTGCAAGAGTTGTGAAGCCTTATGGTTGGTTATTTTTAAAGACTTTTGTATTGGATTCTGATTCACATGCTATTAGATTGATAAAAGATCATCCCGCAGGAGAACATAATTCATATATTCATCCAAGAATTGATGTCTACGAACACGTTTGGACTGAAGATGAAATCATAGAATTGTTTGCACCTCATTTTAAAATACATAAGATGATAAAATCTTATAAGCACATAAAAGATGGAAAGGCTTATAAGCGAAGAACAATTTCTGCGTACATGGAGAGGTTGCGTTAGAGCAGCCGTCACTACAATCGAGGATTGCCTGACCCCATGTTGGCGTGTTAAAATAATTACATGACTAAAAACAAACCAACTCACATGAAGCAACAAAGACTCGATGGTCTTGCTGATGGAATTTTTGCAATCGTCATGACCTTCTTGGCGTTTGAGATCAAAGTTCCAGTGATGCCAGATTTTGTTAATGAGGCAACCTTGTTTTTAGCTTTACAAAGACTCCTCCCAATTTTCCTTAGCTTCATAATGTCCTTCGCGCTTCTATTCACATATTGGCGTGTTAAAATAATTACATGACTAAAAACAAACCAACTCACATGAAGCAACAAAGGCTCGATGGTCTTGCTGATGGAATTTTTGCAATCGTCATGACCTTCTTGGCATTTGAGATCAAAGTTCCCGTGATGCCTGATTTTGTTAATGAAGCAACCTTGTTTTTAGCATTACAAAGACTTCTTCCAATTTTTCTAAGCTTCATAATGTCCTTCGCACTTCTCTTCACATATTGGCGTGCTCACCACTATATCACTTCTGTTTATGCAAAGACTCTTACCGTGTACATGGCGTGTTACAATGCGCTATTCTTTTTGCTGATAATTTTAGTTCCGTTCTCAACGTCGCTGTTAGGAGAGTATCCAAACAATAGAGTGTCAATTTTAGTTTATGCATTGAATGTAATTTTGATCGGTATGAGTTTGTATTTAATGAGAAGGCACATTGAGAAAGACTCAGAGATTGACACAATTGCAATTACAAAAATAGAAAGAAGAAGTGGTTACATTAGAATTCTTTTTCCAATTGCTACAGCGTGTCTCGCAATTATCGCAAGTCTGTGGAGTCCCGCACTTGCTAAGACTTTTTTTATATTAGGAATATTATTTAATCTTGTTCCCGCAAGTTCAAATGTAATGCATAAATGGTTGGACCGAATGTTTGCAGATGATGATGAAATTATTCAAAGTAATCATTTTGCAGAAATTACAATTGAGCCAGATTTGACGGAGTAAATTTTTCTGAATAATTAAAAAGTTATTTTTTATTTTTCAAAGTCTATAAAAATATTTTAAATAATTTCGATAATTATAATTTGCATCCCTTATCAATTATGATATATTTGCAAGAGCGCTGATGTAGCTCAGTTGGTAGAGCACACCCATGGTAAGGGTGAGGTCGACGGTTCGATCCCGTCCATCAGCTCCTTTAATAATATGTAATAATATGCCGATGTAGCTCAGTTGGTAGAGCAGCACATTCGTAACGTGCAGGTCGACGGTTCGATCCCGTCCATTGGCTCCATTTTGCTTTAATACTCAAGGTTCTCCGCAAAACAAGTTCGGGTACTTTAGTTGTAATGCTCCACTAACTCATGTGAACGATTTTTTGTTCATTCTTAAAAACTTTGGTAATTCATTAGAAAATATTTATAAAGGCATTAAGGTCGTTTTGGTAAGATAGTCGTATGGAAAAAGACTTTAATAAATGGAATGATAAAAAGAATAGTATTAACGATATAAGCGATATACCAAACTTTCATGAAAGGGAAATATGGATTTGTTTTCTTGGTTTAAATATCGGCTTTGAACAGGATGGTGCTGGTGATAATTTTGATTTCAAAAGTCAATGGCGATACTATAACATGGTATGGCACCACAGCTAGGTGGTATCATGGCTTGACGTGAGGTAAAGCCTTTGGTGGAGAAAGGTTTTACACTTATTTTATGGTAAAATAGCCTTAACTAGATAAAATAAGCAAAGAAGAGATTTTAAATTCACAAAAAATTCAACAAAATGGCGACACAATTAAATAAAGCGGAAAAAGAGGCGAGAATACTTGAAATAGAATCAGCGATGAATGCTGTGGATTTTTGGCAGGACTCTACAAAGGCACAATTGTTAATAAAAGAGCTTCAAGATTTAAAACTTGAGCTTGAGAGTGGTCTGGCGGGAAGCCCATATGACTCTGGAAGTGCAATTATTACAATTTTTTCTGGTGCTGGCGGAGATGACTCTGAAGATTTTTCTAGAATGCTATTCGAGATGTATCAGAAATATATTTCCAAAAAAGGATGGAGCATGTCTTTGATTCATGAACATAAAAATGATCATGGAGGATTTAGAAATATTTCATTCGACATAGATGGTCGTGGTGCATTTGGAACTCTTAAGCATGAGTCAGGAGTGCATCGCCTTGTCAGGCTTTCTCCATTTAATTCAAAACAATTGCGTCACACTAGTTTTTCAATGGTTGAAGTGGTTCCGAAATTTGATAAGCCTGTAGATATTGAGATACCAGAAGAGGATTTGGAATATTCCTATGCTAGAGCAGGTGGGCCTGGCGGACAGAATGTTAACAAAAGGGAAACTGCAGTTAGGATTGTTCATAAGCCAACAAAAATGTCTGTCCATGTAACAACTGAACGTTCTCAGCTCCAAAATAGGGAAAAGGGAATTGCAATGCTTAAGGCAAAAATCTACGCACACCAAGAAGAAGAGCGTCTAGCAAAAGAGAAAGGGCTCTTTATTAGTAAAACAACGGATGCTGAGTGGGGCAATCAAATACGTTCTTACGTACTTCATCCATATAAGATGGTAAAGGATCATCGAACGGACATTGAGACCAGTAAGGTGGAGGATGTCTTAAATGGGAACATTGATGATTTTATAGAGGCTGAGAAGAAGTTTTTTGCTGAATAGAGTATAAAGTAAATTACAGCAGGATGAGAGTGATGATATGGACTATTTGCGTCAATTTATGTTGTAAAAAAAACATTTAAAGTGATATAATACAAATATCATGACATTAGGTTACGATGAAGATGTAGATATCAGCAAAGAGTCGAACATTAATATTATTCCAAATAAGGAAGAGCGAATTCTGTATTCCAAGTTCCAGAAAAGTTCAGAAACACCAACTATAATATCTTTCTTAATATCAAGGGGAATCGTAAAAAATGAGGATAATGCTAGATTGTTGTTGTTGATAATTACAATCATTATATTTGCAGTAAGTATCTACTACTTCTTCCGTGGCTTTAGTGGACCAATATTCATTGATAAATTAAAATAAATAATATGAAAAATATATTTAAAAATAGGGTGACGTCAAAATATCACGAAGCCTTTACCTTGATTGAACTCTTGGTTGTTGTTGCAATAATTTCACTGCTATCGTCACTGGTTATGAGCAGTTTAGCATCAGCTAGAATGAAGGCAAATGATACAAAAATTGCACAGGATTTGAGACAATTTAGGAACGCCGTCGATCTTTATTATAATGATAATCACGTATACCCGCCGACAGATTCTTATGCGGTAAATTATGAGGATACAAAATTTGCTAATGAAAGTAACCCCCAAAATAGTTGGGCACATAAATTATCTTTCTTCATCAAGACAGCTGAAGCTGCTTTGCAGCCGACACATTCAATTACAGCGCTTTGTAAAAATTTTGATAATGTAGCAATTTCTATGGTTAATAGAAAATATCTTGCTTCAGTTCCGGTACATCCTTATGATAATGACGCTACGGGTGTTTGTTATAAGGCTGTAAGAAGTGCGAGTACAAACTCATTTAGTGCGTACGGAATCCTGACGTCACAAGTTGGTCTTACAAATGGTACAAGAATAAGTAAAAGAGCTGGTTTTATAGAAGGAGATGTTAGTGTGGGTGGCATTGTAGGTATTAAGGATGCGATAACATCAACGGCCCCTAGTGGTGAAATATCTTATCCTGCTGGCCCAGATGGATTGCTACCCGTTGATTCATCTGGAGGGGTGGTTTCAATTGATCAGATTGACGGTTTGACAAGTGGTTCAAATACATTCGTAACGAATGGAAGCTCAAATTGCCCAGCTAATCAATTTTATAGTAATTATACATCTTCTTGTCTACCTGTAATAAGATGTTCAGCTGATTTAAATATAGTATACGATGCACCAACTAACTCTTGTAAGAGTAGATGTCAAGCTGGATATCATGTTACCGCAATATCTTATCCAACTTGTATAGTTGATGACGTGATGTCTCCCCCTGCGACTACTGAATAGCTAAACAATATTAGAAATAATTAATGAATCAATTTATATATCGACCTAGATTAGAAATATAAAAAATAATGTTAAACAACAATATAAAACTAAATAAAAAATTATTTGATATCGATGTTGAAAAAAAAGCGACCCGATCAGGTTTTGGTGAGGGGCTTTTACTTGCTGGAAAAAGGGATTCTCGAGTGGTGGCACTTTCTGCAGATTTGACAGAATCTACCCAAGTTCATCTTTTTAAGGAAGCATACCCTGATAGATTTGTAGAAGTTGGGGTAGCAGAGCAAAATCTTGCAAGTGTAGCGTCGGGTTTGTCCGCGGGCGGTAAGTTGCCAGTCATTGCCTCTTATGCTGTCTTTAGCCCAGGAAGGAATTGGGAACAAATTAGGACGACGATTTGTTATAACGATAGGCGAGTAATTATTGCAGGATCTCACGCTGGACTATCAGTTGGGTCTGATGGGGGATCACATCAAATGCTTGAAGATATCGCTCTGACGAGGGTTTTGCCAAACATGATTGTTGTCTCGCCATGCGATGCAATCGAGGCTAGAAAGGCCATTTTAGCCCTTACAGAGGGTGTGGAAAGTGGCTCTGATGTGTCTGGAGCAGGCGATAAAAGAGAGACTGGAAGTGGTATAAAGGGGGGTGTAAAAATGGGGCCAGCGTATTTGAGGCTCGCTAGGGATAAATCGCCAATTATTACTACAGAAGAGACACCTTTTAAGCTTGGAAAGGCTCAGATTGTATGGGGAGATCATGTGGATTGCGATGCGGGTGATGCGGGAGATGCTGTGAATAACGCTGCGAACAGTGTTGCACGCGGTGTGCCTGTTACAGGCGCGGCATTATGTGATATCGGCATAATTGCAACAGGTCCTATTTTATATAATGCAATTTTGGCAGCGCAAAAATTGGGGGATCTCAAGGTACGTGCTAAGGTTTTGAATTTAGCAACAATCAAGCCAATTGACGAGGAGGCGATAGTTGCACTCGCCAGACAATCTCACGGAAGAATTTTGACAGTAGAGGAGCATCAAATTAGTGGGGGAATGGGTAGCGCTGTTGCTGAAGTTCTCGCAAGAAGATATCCATCTAAAATGGCGTTTGTTGGGGTGAGTGATAGATTCGGACAATCTGGAACGACGGAAGAATTGTATAAGGAGTACGGGTTGGATGTAGATAGTATAGTGGAGAAAGCGAAGGGGTTAGTTTAGAAGCACTGAGCACCAAGTGTAATCAGAGATTGCTCCAAGGTAAAAATCACTAGTTGATATATCAGACATCATTTGGGGGCAGGAATTACTATTTTTTAATGCTGGAAAAAGGAGTTTACCATTGCTACATTGCGGATTTCCGCCGGTACATGCAAAAATGAATCCTTTATAATCCTTAATTATTCCAACAGTATCCGCTATCTTAACAGTTTGATCGACAAAAGAGTATGAGCTTAAATATTTTTGTAATGATGAATTCATCGCTGGATTGTTGGATATAACGTTATCAGTTTTTTTACATCCTCCTTCAGAGTAATTACCTATGCATGTGTAAGTTCCAGTTAGTCCAGATGATGGATAGTATCCGTTGTCTTGTTTAAATTGTAGTAGAGCACTTAAAACTACTCTGTAATCAGCAATTTGTTTTGTGTTGGTAGCTTGAGCTTTTGCTTGAGTAAGTGAAGCTAGTATAACTGCACTCAACAATGAAATGATTCCAATGACCACCATCAACTCTATCAATGTAAATCCTTTATTGTATATAGTTTTTGGTTTTTTCATAGATGTAATTATTCTTTTCAATTATTTTGGTTATCAAATACCTTATGGTTAACCCATTCTTGAGCCTCTTTGTCGCTCATAATATGTTTTCCTTCAAGAGTAAATATAACCCTATATTTGATAGCGGGGTTTAATATTGAAATTGTAAAAAGTATTCCTGCTGTGAAGGAAATTATGGCAACACTTAAAAGAAATTTTTCCGCCGATCTTTCAGTTCTGCAAATCCCATTTTTTACGAGTCGTTGTGTAAAAGTTAGTCTCGTTTTTGAGCGAGTCTTTAAATAAGAGGCCCTACTTGAGTTTTGGGGTCTGTAGTTAAATTCATCTTCAAACTGAATTTTACCCGACATTGTAACTGTATTATATCATTATATCTTTTTTAATAAAAGAGAATCCCCAGCCTGCGTGATGTGCGCTGACTGGGGTTCGAGGCAGAGGGTTTTTGTGGCATTCAGTGTTTCCGCCTCCAGAAACAAAGAATGAGGATTGTAGCGGCGCCAAGGGCCGCTGTTGATGATTCAGGGATGTTCTCGATAGAGGCTGATGAAGTGTAGATCCCCTGGTTTGTATCGTAAGTCGTCATGACTTGCAATGTGTTACCGTAAGGGATACGCGCTTCGTATGGAACAGAATCGAGGTTTCCCCATCCGACAAGAATTGGTGCCTGGTTCATTGGGCCGTCGGTGTAGGAGTTTACCCCATAATAACCGACCCAGTTCCAGCGGTTACCGACATCATAGTAGGTGAAGACTTCCCTTGAAACAGAGACGCCGTTGACGAATACGGGGCTTGAGAAGTCCAGCGTGACTGAATTCAAAGTAAACAGTTCGCTGTTGCTGTCAGTGGCGTGGTAGGACAAATAGAAGAAAAGGGTCGCCAAGTCTTGAATCTCGACGACAGCTTTACTGTTTGTGGTACCGTACCTTGCGGCACTCAAAGAGACGGGCTCTCCGAGGCTGATGCCCGAAGTGGCGGTGATGGCCGCCATCGAAGTGCTCGTCGTCGAGACGAAGAGCGCCAGTGTGAAAATGAGCGCCAAAAGCGCTCGTTCGATTGCTTTCATGTTGTTTGGCTGGTTGGTTTGGGGTTGAACTCGCTCCGTGCATTTACGCAAGTCGAGTCGGCAAGGTCTCTGTCCGTTGGGACGACTTTTCAAAGACCTTATTACACTAAAAGACTACTATGCTTTATCTGAGATGTCAATAGTGGTTTTGTCAACGGTTTTCGATCCTTGTTTTGGACATTATTGGATGATCTAATCGATTATTTTACATATACCATCAATATAATTCTTCGATAAATAATGATTTGCTTTTGGGATAATAAAATTGACATTATTTTTCATAATCGGCGGTTCTAATTCTCCTGCAAGTGTTATGTAAGGGCAATCTAGTTTGTCTAAAGAAATTTTAATATTCTTAATATCCTCGGCTTGTGCAATAGCTAATTCCTTGCTCATGTGTTCGAGATTTTCTTTAATCAAAGACTGTAAAGAAAAAATATGTATTGGAGCAATAGAACCTAATATGATTTTGTTGCATTTATATTTTCTTGCCGTTAAATAAGCAAGTATGGCACCATAAGAAAAACCAAATATTATTGAGTTTGTTTTTGTTTTAACAATTTGCTTACTTATTGATTGGTACCAGTCTGGATTTATAGGTACAACAAGGTTGCCACTTTTTTTGTAGGGCCTGTATAAGTTTTTTATACCTGGCCAGAGAACAATTTTCTCCATAGCCAGGGATAATATATATAGTTTGCTTCATGGAATTAAAAGGGGAGAGGGTAGGTAAGTTGTTGACTTTGAATCACCCTCTCGACGATTTGCCTAGTTATCAGCATACATCGTATCAAATATTTGTTAAGTGTGAGTGCTGTGGTATCGAATCTAGGCTGTATCTGTTGAATTATTGTTCTACATAAATTCTGTAATAAATCTTTAGAATTTATTTATAGAGGCGTTATCTCAATCTGATACCCTTGTCGGCATGACAAAAATAAATATAAAGAATCAAGAAATCACAATCAATTTATCAAATAAGGGTGATGATTACATATCATTGACGGATATCGCAAGATATAAGAATCCGCATGAACCAAAGGACGTCGTAAAAAATTGGATGAGAAATAAAAATACTATTGAATTTTTAGGGTTGTGGGAAAGAATAAACAACCCTCATTTTAAGGGGGTCGAATTCGACCCCCTTAAAAAAGAAGCTGGTTCGAACAGTTTTACGTTATCTCCAGAAAGATGGATTAAAATAACTGGAGCAATTGGTATTAAAACACTAGCAAGGCGTCACAATGGCGGAACATTTGCCCATAAAGACATCGCTTTTGAGTTTGCCAGTTGGGTGTCTTCTGAATTTAAACTGTATCTCATTAAAGAATTTCAGAGATTAAAGACTGAAGAAAATGAGAGGTTAAATCTTGGCTGGAATGTTAGAAGGCTTTTAACAAAGATAAATTATAAAATTCACACGGATTCCATAAAAGAGAATATTATTTTGCCTCAAAGGATATCTGGCAAGGATTCTATTGTAATTTATGCCAATGAAGCTGATGTTTTGAACAAGGCTTTGTTTGGCATGACAGCAAATGAATGGCGAGAGACTAATCCAAAACTTGAAGGTAATATTAGAGATTATGCAAACATTGTGCAGCTGGTTTGTTTGGTTAACCTTCAGAATCTAAACTCTGAATATATCAAGGAAGGACTAAGTCAAAGGGAAAGATTGATTAAGCTAAATGAAATCGCGATCCATCAGATGAGTTTGCTTATAGATAATTCAAGTGTTAAGAGACTATCTAAATAGATAGTGAATTTTAAACTGGTCGAATTCGACCAGTTTAAAGGGGGGGTTGTTTGAATCTTTTTAAAATAATAAAAAAATTAGAATGGATATTCTTAAACAAATTAAGATTTCTCAAAAAGAGATAGATGGCGGTAAAATAATAAAAGGGAATCTCCGGGATATTATTAAAAACAATACACCTCCCCCGTGGAAGTGTATTGTAAATTGAAAATCGAACGACGTCTTGTGTTGTGTGATAATAAATCCCTCGATTATTCCATCACACTCTACGTATGCTTGCGCACCTAGCACATCGTGCAATTTTTCTTGTGAGTGAAAATTTCAACAAGAGCTGAAAGACCAACTAGAACGTAAACAACATTTGTAACAGTACCTGCTCCAAAGATTGTTGTAACTAGATTGAAATCAAAAGCTCCAACTAGTAGCCAATTCAATCCTCCTATTACTAGAAGTATGAATGTAATCATATGTAATGCTTTCATGTTTCTTTTTGTTAAATTAATAATGTACTAATTATATCATTTTCAGAAAAAGAAAAAGTATTATATCCACAGGTTGTGGTTCTTAATAAAAAAAAGGAGGGGGGGGGGGGGGGGGGGG
>CAINHC010000046.1 GCA_903848795.1 uncultured bacterium
CTATAAAATCCATAGTTACACTCATTAAGAGTGTAACGGATGCCAAAATACATAACGTAAGGACTGGCAAGGTGTTCTTTGCACGGAGTGAAGTTAGTGAGGAGATTAAGAAATTGTTGCACTAAACCGATAAGTCGGGAAAAATAAATAAAAAAACACCGCCACACCCCCGAAGGGGTGAGACGGATTTGTGTTTTTTGTCACTTATCTCTGCGGGAGAGAGTGGTGGTGTGGTGTCTAGGGTGGTTAGCATGGTTGGTTCAGTCACCTTTTGCTCTGGTTGTACTGATCGATCGTGGTGGGTCTAACCTGCTTCCATGTTAGACCAACGATTTCACTCTCCCTTTTGTGCAACTCCACTGCTACAAACTCCCACTTCTCATGCGCAGCTATTTGTGCTGCATTTATTTCTACCATCCCTTTCTCTCTGGCGATGTCGCAGAAGGTTGGGTGAACCGCAGTGATATAGTCATTTTTGAGCAACTCTTCTGTGAATAGTAGTTGTTCGATGGCGACCTCGGTTGCCTGACAGATATCGTTAGTCGAGTTTTCTTCATGTATTCCCTTAAGATGCTCCTCCCATCGTTGATTAATAACCTTAGGAGTGAATTCACCGTCAACGATGTGTAGGTCATCAATATCGCCAAACTGTTTCCTTACGCTTTTGGCTAGCGTATTCATGATCGCGATCTTTTCGGTCACTAAAACTTGTTTTTGTCGAACCTGTTCCCGGGCTATGATTTTCTGCTGTTCTTGTAAGACCAGCTCGGCTTTGTATGCTTGACGGACCCAGAGGATGTCGAAAGTAGCCACTGTAAGTAGGACGACGACTAATACTAACTTCTTAATGTTCATGGTGTCATTTTTTGTTTGGTTAACTCGGCAATCTAATCCTAAACGCAGAATTAATTGCACATATCTTTGTACTTAATAAATACAAAAATATTTGCAATCAAAGATTTGTCTAGTAAATTCCCAATTTAAACCTTCATCCACATCCGCAATTCCACAAAAAATACGTGAGGCTTTTAAAAGAACTACAACTACATGATATTAGCACATAAGTATAGAATGTCAACAGCAGGGGCGAGATACCAGAGGAGGGTACCAAAGGGGTATTGCGATGACCGATTTGAATATTCTGAGCCCTCAAATACACCAAAACCCGCACTTTCATGCGGGTTTTGGTGTTGTGCATCGTCGGCGCGCTTCGCATATATTGTACAGCCAGCGTTGGAATCAAACAGCAGTTTGGCTCCAACATTGGCCGTACAAAATAAAGAAATTGTGCCTGCACCCTTTACTTTTAATCCTATTTCTTGTTTTTGTCAACAAAAGAAAGTGCCATCTTTTGCTCCTTAGCATCGAATAGACTTATCTTAAAAGTATAGCTTTTACCAAGTTCAAGGCTCTCCTTTAGCTTAGGCTCACTTCCAAATTCTGAAACGTGAACGAGTCCTGCGATTCCTTCTTCAATACTTGCAAGAGCTCCGTGCTTGTTGTACTTAATTACAACTCCAGTAACGATGTCATCTCTCTTGTATTTCTTCTCAGCATCTTTCCATGGATTTGGCTTAAGAGCTTTGATTGATAGAGAAACTTTACCATCCTTAATTTCTATAACCTTAACTTTAATTTTTTCTCCAACCTTAAACATTGTACGAGGATCTTCAACTAGCGCCCAGTCAATTTCTGAAATGTGAACAAGACCTTCTAGATTCTCTTCAAGCTTAACGAATACTCCGAAATCGACTGCACCTGTTACAGTTCCTTCAACTTCATCGCCTACAACGTATTTGCTTGCAACCTTTTCTTTCTCACCTCCTTCTGCGATATTCTTCTCAGAGAAGATTAGCTTACCTTCCTTTGGAGAGGCTGCAATAATAGTAACTGAAAGCTTTTGTCCTACAAGTTTTTTAAGTTCTTCAAGAATTCTATCCTTGTTTCCTTCTTCAACTCTTGGATAATTATCAGCCTTCAATTGTGATGCTGGAAGGAATCCTTGAATACCTTGCCATGCCATAAGAAGACCTCCTTTGTTAGCTTCAAGAACGGGAACATCATAAACTGTATTGTTTTTGATTGCGCTCTCAGCTTCACTCCAGATAAGTGCTTGCTTTGCTTCTTTAAGTGAAAGTTCGATGTAACCATCGGCGTTGTTAACTTCTACTACCTTTGCGGCAATACTGTCTCCAACATTAACCTTTCTTAGAATGTCTCTAGCGCTTATGTATTCTCTACCATAAATGATTCCAGTTCCATAGGGTCTTAGATCTATGAAAACTCCCTTCTTATCTATTGCGATAACCTTTCCTTCCACAATGTCTCCAACACTTGGGGGAGTGTGAGAATCTGCAATAATCTTTGACATCACACTTGCGTTCATTTGTGCGATAGCCTCTACCGCTTCTTTTTCAGTATCATTTGCGATAACTGTTGTTTCTTCTGTATCTTTTGTCATGAAATAAAAAATCAAGTACTGCTCCTGCTTGGGTCTCTGAATTGCTCGGCAGGGGTTACAGTGCTTGGAATTGCTAATAATCTGACTGCTATATTAATACATATTTTTACGAATTATACAACCCCGCCACAGAAATTACACCCACTTGGGAACA
>CAINHC010000047.1 GCA_903848795.1 uncultured bacterium
AAGGTTTTTAGATAAAACATCTTCGTTACGGTTGTAGTATAAACAGTTAGACCTTGGATATGAGGCAACGGGAGGCTCTGAAATTGCTAAAACATTATTATGCACAGATAAGCCAAGAATTAAATTAAGATCAAAATATTGCTGAGGTCTTACTGTCGCATTATTATTGTAATATTTTTTATTGCTCTGTTTTATAGCTTCATCAGTACATGCTACACCTATGAACAAAATATTCATGTTTTTCTCTTCCTATCAAACATATTAATATAAAAAATTAAAGCGTGCAAAAAAAGCAATCAACTTCTCAGTGAAAAATAAAATAATCGTTTATTGACAAAAAACATAGCGGCTAATAAAGCAACTCTGATGTCTGGAAATGTTAACGCTTTCTTGATATGGTTCTCGCAGTTAAGTGTATTAATTAAATTGCTAAAGGTTTTGAAATCACATTGCTTTGCATAAGCACCTAAAGAACCTATTAATATTCTGCCAGTTAACCAATTGAAAATATGACTTTCTTGCTGATATTGCTCGCTTAATTCTTTTGAGGTTTGTATTAAAATATCTTTCATCACTAAAAAATTACTTGCTTTTTGACGAGTCATTACCGAATTTTCTCTTCTTAAATACTTATATAGAGGTGCTTGTACATATCCAATTGAATTTAGTTTAGGGAAAAGCCGCCACATAAAATTATTGTCTTCTCCAAACCTTAAATCTTCATTGAAAAATATATTGTTATTAATTAATAGGTCCCTATTTATAAGTAATGCACACCCATGTATTTTATATTTTCTTTTTAGGAAATTTAATAATAAATTATTTCTATTGATTATTGTATTTCCTTTGTCGTAATTAGCGCTTCCAAGTCGATTTTTCTCATAAACGTCTTCAAAGTCACAAAAACAGACACTTAGGGATTTATTCTTGGCTAGAGTATAAAGCTTTGATAGATATAGCTTATCGATTATATCATCTGAATCTATAAAGCAAATGTATTCCCCTTTTGCTACTTTTAACCCTGCATTTTTTGCGGCTGACATCCCAGCATTTTTCTGATTTATTATTAGATAAGGGATTTTAAATTTGGCTAAGGTACTAGCAACTATTTCCATAGATTCATCTTGCGTACCATCATTAATAAATATAATTTCATAATTAGAAAAATCTTGTTCACATATTGAAATGATAGTCTTCTCGATATATTTTCCAGAATTATAAACTGGGACAATTACACTAACTTTGTACGGTATCACAAATATCTCCAAAATTTAAAAATGTATAAGTAATTATGCATGGCACTATTAATAGTTAGGCAAATTGCAATAAATAAGCCCCACCTTATAGTGCGTCTACTTTAGAATGCCCACAAAGGTTTATATCGCATGCATTGCCGGTCCCTAGAAGAATCAATTAAAGTAGTGGCATTTCACTATCAGGCAATGGAAGGTATTTATTGTGAGTTACCTTAGTAAAATCACTAAATTTTTTGATTTAAAAAATCATCAATATTATGAAATTTCTTAAAATGTTTCTTCATGTGGCTTATATCCATATTCCACCATTTTATATTTAGCAATTTTTCTATTTTATCTTGTTCGAATCTATATCTAATTATTTTAGCGGGGACGCCGCCCACTATTGCATAAGGAGGTATATCTTTTGTCACCACAGCACCAGCCG
>CAINHC010000048.1 GCA_903848795.1 uncultured bacterium
CACCAGATACATATGAACCAGATGAAAGAATAGTGGGTGGAAATAGAAAAACGGAAGGTATAAAAATAGCCGTCAACACCAACAATAACTTATATTTATTGATTATCTTAGTAATAAAATGCTTAAGCATGATGTTGAATGGACGGCAGAGGAATCTAAACCAAATCTGGCAAAATCTTCTAAACTCACCTACATAATAATAACATTTTTTATTAAAAAATACTCTAAAATTCGGCTCTGGATGTGGATAATTTTTAAAGGATAAAACGCATTTAAGCTGTCCATATCGATAATGTTTGATGGAACTGATAATTATTAACGGTTCCATTACATATTCTCACAAAAGTTAGTCAAATTGTATTACAGCGTCTGTTCAACATATTTTATAGTTTTGTTCCAGTTATTGGTTAAAAATAACCAATAACTGAAATAGAACTAAACTAACCTTATCATACCCCTTGTTGATATGGACAACCTTCTTCAAATCGACAGATAAATACTCCGAAAGTATCTTTTTGCGAAGCTTATAAGTATCAAAATGGCTCATCATACCTAAATATGAATTTATGCACGCCACCGCTTTTTTATTATTTTTGTCTGCATCTTTGTCCACATCTCTGGCGCTATCTATTGTTCCCATGATAGAGACTGCTGAAGCTGAAGAAGGATTGCCACTTTTTTGCAAGACACCGTTAAAATCCTGAATCTTTTTACAAAAATTGTCTTTTACGCAATTCCGAATATAAATACGGTATGGCTTTATAAATGCTCCCAAAAATAATACTCCCTTATTGATATGCTGAAGATATATCTTTTTAGGGTGTAATTCAAGCAAGAGTTCATCTTTTAAATATTGTCTCATGATGGGGATTATTGATTTTAGATATTCTTTATCTTTATGAACAATCACCATATCATCCACATATCTACCATAATATTTACAAACAAGCCCATACTTAACAAAATGATCAAAATCATTAAGGTATATATTTCCAAAAAGCTGTGAAGTCAAATTTCCGATTGGCAAGCCTGTATCTTTCTTGGTAAAAAATAGACTCTTTGATTTTGGTAATCCTCGCCAATTTTCTCTGCTTCCTTTAATTACGCAGTCTTTTGTCGGGTCATGGAACATGATTTGGTGAATTAGTTTTATCAGCCACGCAGTATCAAAGGTTTGTTTCGCCTTAGCCCTTGCCTTATTCTTGACTTTATCCACATTATTTAATTTTTCTTCTATCTTTTTATATAAAATATTTTTATCAATTGACATGAAATAGCCCTTGATATCTAATTTTAGAACATAACAATCTGACTTATAATTTTCTGAACACGAGCGAATAAAATGATCTAATCTCTTAATGCCATACAATGTTCCCTTGCCCGTTCTACAGCTATAGCTATCATTAATAAACAATCTTTCAAAGATGGGGCTGATGTAAGTAAATATTAAATGATGAATAATCCTATCTCTAAAATCCGCTGCAAAAATTTCTCTCTTCAGTGGTTTGAATGATATAAAACAAAAGCTTTTACTAATTGAATATGAGCCGTTACTAATTTCCCTGCCAAGTTCTAAAAGCTTTTTCTCATAGGCTATTTCAAATTTTAACTGGCTCATTGTTCCACGTTTGTTCTTGCGAGCAAGAAAATATGCGTCAAATAAATTATGCAAAATCTTTCTATTATTAGCCTCCATTTAAAAAGATTATAGCGCAAGGTTGTTACGATTCCAAATGAAATACCCCAAGAAAAATCTTGGGGTATTTCACTATCCAGCCCTTGAGGCAACGCACAGAAAAGCCGTAAGCCACAGCGTTCGTGTTACGGTTCACAGTGGTGTTGCCAGAGTTCA
>CAINHC010000049.1 GCA_903848795.1 uncultured bacterium
CACCAGATACATATGAACCAGATGAAAGAATAGTGGGTGGAAATAGAAAAACGGAAGGTATAAAAATAGCCGTCAACACCAACAATAACTTATATTTATTGATTATCTTAGTAATAAAATGCTTAAGCATGATGTTGAATGATGGCAGAGGAATCCTAAACCAAACCTGGCAAGAATCTCTTAAACTTACATCTATAATAATAACATTTTTTAATAAAAAATACTCTAAATTTCGGCTCTATGTGTGGATAATTTTTTGAGAATAAAACACATTTAGGCTGTTCATATCGAATTGTATTACAGCGCCTGTTCAACATATTTCATGGTTTTGTTTCAGTTATTGGTTAAAAATAACCAATAACTGAAACAAAACTAGCGATAAGATTATTGGCGCCCTATATCAAATGTTTAATGGAAAGGTTATATTTTCACCTTTCCATTAGATATTATTCAATAATGACAGCCAATTACCTGATTAATCTTCTTTAAACTAACCTTATCAAACCCCTCACTAATATGGACAACCTTCCTCAAATCCATAGACAAGTACTCCAAAAGTATCTTTTTGCGAAGCTTATAGGTATCAAAATGGCTCATCATGCCTAAATATGAATTTATACAAGCCACCGCCTTTTTGTTATTTTTGTCGCCGTTTTTGTCCGCATCTTTGTCCACATCTCCGACACTATCTATTGTCCCCACAACAGAGACTATGGGAGAAAGATTTCCACTTTTTTGCAAGAGGCCGTTAAACTCCTGAATTTTTTTAATAAAATTATCTTTTATGCTATTTCGAATATAAATACGGTATGGCTTTATAAATGCTCCCAAAAATAATACTCCATTATTGATATGCTGAAGATATATCTTTTTTGGGTGTAACTCAAGCAAGAGTTCGTCTTTTAAATATTGTCTTATAATGGGAATTATTGATTTTAGATATTCTTTATCTTTATGAACAATTACCATGTCATCCACGTATCTACCATAATATTTGCAACCAAGCCTATGTTTAACAAAATGATCAAAATCATTAAGATATATATTTCCAAATAGTTGTGAGGTCAAGTTTCCAATAGGCAAACCTGTATCTTTTTTGGTAAAAAATAGACTTTTTGATTTTGGTAATCCTCTCCAATTTTCTCTGCTTCCCTTGATGACGCAATCTTTTGTAGGATCATGAAATATGATTTGGTGAATTAGTTTTATCAGCCACGCAGTATCAAAGGTTTGTTTTGCCTTAGCTTTAGCCTTAACCTTATCCACATTATTTAATTTTTCTTCTATCTTTTTATATAAAATATTTTTATCAATAGACATAAAGTATCCTTTGATATCTAATTTTAGAACATAACAATCTGACTTATAATTTTCTGAACAAGAACGCATAAAATGGTCTAATCTCTTAATTCCATACGATGTTCCTTTGCCTGTTCTGCAACTATAACTATCGTTAATAAATAACCTTTCAAAGATAGGACTGACGTAATTAAATATTAAATGGTGAATAATTCTGTCTCTGAAATCTGCTGCAAAAATTTCTCTCTTAAGTGGCTTGAATGATATAAAACAAAAGCTATTACTAATTGAATATGAGCCGTTACTAATTTCCCTGCCAAGTTCTAAGAGCTTTTTTTCATAACCTATTTCAAATTTTAATTGACTCATCATTCCACGTTTGTTTTTGCGAGAAAGATAATATGCGTCAAATAAATCATGTAAAATCTTTCTATTATTAGCCTCCATTTAAAAGGATTATAACGCAAGGTTGTTACGATTCCAAATGAAATACCCCAAGAAAAATCTTGGGGTATTTCACTATCCAGCCCTTGAGGCAACGCACAGAAAAGCCGTAAGCCACAGCGTTCGTGTTACGGTTCACAGTGGTGTTGCCAGAGTTCA
>CAINHC010000050.1 GCA_903848795.1 uncultured bacterium
ACCCATGTTTGGGATCGTTTGTGTAAATCGATTCCAATATATATTTTGTTATTCATACTTTGTTTATATGAAATTAATAATCGTACCTGACTGGGGTACGATTATATTTTACAGTATGGGGTTCTATGGTGTCACCCCACACCCGATTACCAAATTGGCCTAATCTAAGGACCCTAAAATGTCTTTATAAGGTCTAA
The DNA here is from genome assembly GCA_903848795.1 of uncultured bacterium. Classification (GTDB taxonomy): domain Bacteria; phylum Patescibacteriota; class Minisyncoccia; order Phycocordibacterales; family CAIZLB01; genus CAIJKW01. Next base: position 198 of record CAINHC010000050.1, read on the forward strand.
CCTGTAGGATATCTACCGAGTGACAAGAATTACTGCTTACATTTATTGAGAGTGCAAAATAGGTTGCGAAGCAATCGCAATTTTGCCTCCGCAAGAATTATCAGCCACGTTTTTAGAATACACCCACCACTCCATAGCCCGATGTATGTTTTTTTGATATAGTCTTTATATGAAATTCCAACTACAACGATACCCGAGCCCTGAAAATCCTGAACCAATTCTTACACCAAGAAAAGAAGTTGAATGGGAAGCAAAAGCAGTATTTAATCCAAGCGTTGTTTACGATAGCAATCGCAAGATTTTTGTAATGCTATACAGAACTTATCCGCAAATCACAGAAGAAACAACAGTATCAAAAATACATCGACCAGGCTTTAAACTAAAAAATCAAATCTCCTACATAGGTTATGCCGAAAGCACAGATGGAATAAATTTCAAAAGAAGAGATGACGCCTTTATCTCCCCTAGCGAGCAATACGACATGTTTGGATGTGAAGATCCAAGAATAACAAAAATAGATGATACATATTATATTACCTACACAGCAATTGATACACTAATTGATAAGAAGGATCCAAACATTAAAATTCGTATTGCTCTAGCAACGACAAAAGATTTCATAGATGTTGAAAAACATGGAATTATTGGTCCTCCCACACGGTCTAAAGCCTCGGCTTTCTTTCCAGAAAATGTAAATGGAGGAAAAATCGGTTTGCTGATGACTATCAGTTCCGACTCAACTAATTCACGTGTTGCTATTCGATATTACGATTCCATGAAAGAAGTGATGGAACAAAATGAAGAATCGTGGGCTAAATTTCTTGAAACCTCATACGATAAGGCAGTACTACAAACATCATGGTGGCTAAACAGAGGACCCGAGCTCGGTGCCCCACCAATAAAAACGGATCGAGGTTGGCTACTTATTTTTTCAAATGAATCGATGTCTGATTCTTGGACGATTGGCGCTGCACTTTTGGACCTAGATAATCCAAGCAGGTTGATTGCTCGAACTCCAGGCTATATCCTACAGCCGGTAACTAATTACGAAAGAGAAGGACTTGTAAAAAACGTCACCTTCCCTGAAGGAGCAGTCATCGTCGATGATAATCTATATGTTTATTATGGATGTGCCGACACAGTCATTGGATTAGCGACTTGCAAGCTAAATGATTTACTAGACTATATCGAAACTTTTAAATCACAATCCCAAAATAATTAATAAAACTATTTTAGTTAGTGTCCCATTTATTCTAGAATACTATGACCAATCAAACTCCAAAAGTATTATTCATCTGCAAAGGCAATTGGTTTAGAAGCCAGATGGCTGCCGCTATTTATAATAAACTAACAAGTTCAAACAACGCAGATTCTGTCGGAACTTACACCGGAGCCTCCGATGAGCCAGAAGGACAAATTCTTGAAGACTTATTTAAAACACCCCACTTCTTTGAGATGATGGAAGGAAATGGTATGAATGTGCGAAAAAATTCTACAAAACGCCTCCAACCACAGATGCTTGATGAATATGATTTGGTAATCTCGATGGCAGAAGAACCATATATTCCTGATTTTCTAAAAAATAAAGAGAAAGTAATTTGGTGGGAGATTGAGAACCCAACCTTTGTTGATCAAAGAATAGCCGAAGATACTTACGAGAAGATTTATAATTTGGTATACAAACTTATCACGGAAAATCAATAACTATACCTACTTTTAAACCCTACCACCAACTATACAAAGATCCCTTTCCAAGCTAAACTTACAACATGAAAATTCAAATATCTTCAGCCCCAAGTGAAATCGAGGCTTCTATTATCAAAGGATACTTAGAAGCCGCCGGAATACCTGCAACCATCGCTCCAGACAATAATAACTTCTCCTTGGGTGCTAATGGTTACAATGGACCAAATGTAACTTATGTAATTTTTGTAGATGAAGAAAAAGCAGAAGAAGCAAAGAAGTTATTGATGGAAATGCAAGGCAAATAACCAGAGTTCCAAGTATGCTTGACATATATACCATATATATATAAGATATATATACAAACATGAACACACAAGTAATATTTAACATAGATAAAAGGCTTAAGGACCAAGCTATGAAGAAAGCTCAAATGCAAGGGCTTCCTTTTGGTGTGATTCTTAAACTCGCAACACAAGCTTTCGTAGACGGATCTCTTTGCGTTGGATTACTTTCAAAAGAAGAATTTAACACCAATTCAAGAAAGCACATTGAAGGCGCAGTAAAGGACATAAAAGAAAAAAAGAACCTATCCCCTCGTTTTTCCTCTGCAAAAGAAGCTGTTGCGTATCTCAAGAACTAAATCTTGAATGCAAATTACCTTTCACAAACAATTCAAAAAAAGATTTGATAAATTGCCTAAGAAAATAAAGGATCATTTTTACAGTAGATTAGATTTATTAATAAAAGATAAAGATCATATACAATTAAATAATCATTCTGTAGATAAAGCATATAATGAATGCAGGAGCATCAATGTGACTGGAGATTATCGGGCTATATTCAAAGAGGAACCAAACCTTGTTATATTTATAGATATTGGTACTCATTCAGAATTATATTAATTAATTTTATTCAATTAAAAGCATTCTCTTGTTGATATTTAAAGGGGGGGGGTGACAATTTGTCCCCACCCTTAAACAACTCCTATTGTCCTGGAATCACAACCTCAGTTGTCCGCTTTTCTCGTACAACTGAATGTTTCGCTTTATGGTATATTCCTAAACCAACTTCGTAGTACAATGCGCACACCTTGTAGCCTCGAGCGGAATCTCACTAAAACACTCAGGACACTTTTTTGTTGTAGGATCAGCAGGAACCTTATCCCTCTTTGATCTTGTAACAAGAGCATTTATTGGGACCACGACAAAGAAATATATCGCAAATGCAATTATCAAAAATGAAACAAGTGCGTTTATAAAATCGCCAATCATAAACTTGCTATCATTTATTGTAAAATAAACTCCTGAGAAATCCGGAATCTTTGCAATCGCACCAATCAGCGGAGTCAAAACATCCTTAACCAAGGCCTCCACGATTTTTCCAAAAGCGGCTCCAATCACGACTCCAACTGCCAAGTCCACTACACTTCCTCTCAAGATAAATTGTTTAAATCCTTTTAACATATTTTTGGGTTATCCAGAAGGCGATTCAGCAGAATCGAACCTGCTGGGTTATATTTATATTTTAATAAAGTGACCACTATTATACCACCAACACTCACAAGCCGTTAGCCGACCTTAGAAACCTTTTTATAAAAATCCCTAGCGCTTCTGAAATGAGGTAAACCATATTCCCTAGCTAATTCCCTCGATTTTTCATTATAACCAAATATAGCCACAGGCTTTATTGGTACAGGTTTCTCAAATACCGCTTCATTATATTCTATTAATCTCCTCTTTGATAAAGGCAGACTCTTATGCCCCGCTTTTACACGGAACGAATTGACAGCCCTCCAGACCTCATCGAGAGATGAAAAATTTTCAATCAACTTTTTAAAATCTTTGAAAAGAAACTTCTCAAATCCTGCGATTAGTTCATGATTATAATAGAGATGCAAATTGTCTTTAATTCTATAGTAATGAACAATAATCTTTTTGGCATCACTCAAAACAACCAAATCAAACGGTAACACATACGCTGGAGAAACATCTGTCTGAAAAATAATTCCCTGAGGTCTATATGTCTTTAAATAATCTGGACTAAGAATACTTGTACTTAATCTAAAATTCCTACCAAAGCTTTTTGTGTTAGGCTTTATTACCTTCTTTTTGATCATGTCTTGAATGGATTGAAAATTAACCTTCTCCTTCCCTTTTAAGGTCTTAGTATAAAAATCTTCTTCTAGACTTTTTGCAAAATAAAAATTTTCTTTCATGTTGATGCTGGTGAGTGGGTATTTCCTATAAATTAAGAATAGATTATAGCATAATGGATAAATTATTTTTATGGAAAAAGCCGCCGGGGTGCACCCGACGGCTTTGTTTGAAGTGCAGGATTTGTGTATCAGCACTCCTCAATCGTGAATTCACCAGATTGGAGTTCGAGACCCGCGCTACCGGTCAACGCCTTCTCCCAGTAAAGGTATCGGTCGGATTCGACGCCGAGATGCATACCGAGTGCTTCCAGGGCGACGGCACTCGGGATGATAAGCTGTACAGTTCGACTGTCACCACTCATGGTCACGCAATACGGCGGAGCGTTGGTGTTAGCAAAGTCGGCTGGAATTTCCAATTTTACACCAACCCAGCTATCCAGCTGGCCCGACGAATTTCCGCCTATTTGCGGCACATGAATCACAGCAAAATACTTTTTCGACATACACATGTAATTGGTCTCTAATTGGTTTTGGTTGTAGTTAACAGTTTAATCAGACAAGAAGCGTTGTCCAAAACAAGCATACAATTTTATAAAAAATAGTCAATTTTACCAGAACAACCGCAGATTCAAAATTGTAAATGACACTATAAATATCTAAGGCATAAACTCCACCTCAAATCTATACATACCCATTCCGCATGTTCCTTGTAAAACGCCTGCGGTCGAAGTACCCGCGTCAATATCTGTCGCACCAGTCTGAGGTAGGGCCTGGCTAACATTCAAACTTGGAATTCTTATTGAAGACGAGCAGTCAAAAGTTCCATTCGTTTTGAATCTTATAATAGTCGGTACCCCAGCTTTGGCAATGCTCTTCCCTGGCTTATATCCTCCCTTAACATCAATTTCAATAATCTGCTTTCCATCAACAACGGTAACATTAGATGAAACACCACCGGCCGATACGCTTCCCTGCCCGCCAGCTTGTGTTCCCGCTCCACCATTCCCCAGCATCGAAAGCATAAATGCTCCGATCACCAATACCACCGCGACTGTAATTGCTATATAAGTTTGCTTCATAGATATTTTTGTTTTTTACTAAGTATTAAATTAAAAATTAAAAACTGGCGAAATAATTCCGATCACGACTAAACTGTTTATTAAATTGAAAACTGCAAACATAATTACAATGAGCCCCGCAGTTTTGAAAAACACACCTTTCTTCGCACTATTCATTACACTGAATGAACTGAAGCTAATAAGTGCAAGAACTGGAAGTGTTCCTAATGCAAACGAAAGCATGGTTAATCCTCCCCCGATAAAGCTTCCTGTTGTTAACGAATATAATTGCATTGACTGAGTAAACCCACAAGGTAGGAAAAAAGTTGCTATACCAACAAGGAGCGGGGTTAATGTGTGATTTAATTTTGTTACACCTTGTGCGTGTTTTGAAATAAATCGAGGCATTCCGATTTGCATTCTTTTGGCCCAAGGGAAAACATCAAGCAAATTTATTCCTAATATCAACATCACGATTGCAATGATCATTCCCAATATAAAGGTTGCTGAAACATTCAAGGTAAACGCACTACCCAAAACACCAATCACTCCGCCCAATACAAAGAATGAAACCAAACGTCCTCCATGGAACATTATTTGTGGTTTTATTCTATCACCCTCTTTGGCGAAGGTGGCAGACATTGAAAGTAGAAGTCCACCAACTACAGCCATACATGAAGAAAGCGACGCAATTATTCCAATTACAAACGCCGTGCCCATGGTTACACCACCCGATCCGACTAAATTTACAAGACCTGCTTTTTGAAGAAGTAGGAACAAAACTAAGAATCCGAGAGCAATTGGGGCAGCAATTTTAAAATCAGACCACTTGGACCGGTTAGATAAACCAGAATCTTTTCCAGAAGCTTCACCGTCCGCGTCCGCACTTCCAGTGCTGGCGTTTTCTACTGTTGAAATCTTATAACCATGCTTCTCTACCAGCCCTGATAATTCTCTAGCAACATCTTCTTCACTTTTATCTTTAAAATCCCCAACTACCTCAACACACCCACCGCTTAAATTAGCAACCGCCTTCTCAACTAGCGCGTGATCGTTCAATTCGGTTTCTGTCAAAAGTACACAGGCTCTGCAGTGCATGCCTTGTACATAAAATTTATATTTTTTAGATTGAGCAGAGTTCGTGATTCGCCCATCAAAATTGTGCACGCCATTATTTTTTGATTGATTATTCATATTATTTTAATTTCTTGGTTTTTAATCGAAGAGAGTTTGTAACAACCGAGACACTACTTCCTGCCATCGCAAGCCCTGCGAAAACCGGATTAAGAATTATTCCCCAAATTGGATACAACAACCCCGCAGCAACTGGAATTCCTATGACGTTATAAATAAATGCCCAGAAAAGATTTTGTTTTATTGTTCTCATGGTGGAGCGGGATAGAACAAAGGCTTGTGATAATTTATTTAAGTCGCCATGTAGTAATGTAATTCCAGCAGATTCAATTGCAATATCAGTTCCAGTTGCCATCGCAATTCCAACATCAGCTTGAACAAGCGCGGGAGCGTCGTTAATTCCATCGCCAACCATTGCAACTTTTGCGCCAGCCGTTTGAAGCTCTTTAATCTTCTCCGATTTCTCAGCTGGCATCACTTCTGAAATTACATCATCAATTCCAGCCTGCTTTGCAATATACTGTGCTGCCAAATGATTGTCTCCTGTAAGCATCACAACTTTTATTCCGCTCTTATGTAGTTTAGCAATCGCCTCTTTTGCTCCATCTTTAATGGTGTCACTGAGTGCAATGAGTCCAATCTTTTGTGAATCAACTTCAACAATTACAACCGTTTTACCTTGACCTTGTAGTTCGATTATCTGATCATCTTCACCATTGGTAATATCAGGCTTATGAACATAAATTACTTTTCCATCAATTTCTCCTATAACTCCTACACCTTCAAGCGCAGAAAAGTTTTCGACTTTCAAAAGTTCAACGCCCGAACTTTTTGCTCGATCGACGACTGCCTCAGCAAGTGGGTGCTCAGAAAGTTTTTCAACACTTCCCGCAAATTGCAAAATTTGTTTTTCGCTAAATTCTTTATTCAAAATAATTACGTCCGTCACCTCAGGCTTTCCTTTTGTAATTGTTCCCGTCTTATCAAGAACCACTGTGTCCACCCTACTTAGCTTCTCCAGCGCCTCGGCATTTTTAATCAAGATTCCATATTCCGCACCCTTACCAACTCCGACAATAATTGCAGTTGGGGTCGCAAGCCCGAGTGCACATGGACAGGCAATTACTAAGATGCCGACGAAAGATAAAATTCCATAAGATAAGGCGAGAGAAAATCCGAGGAAAGTAGTGCCAACAGTGAGCCATAAGATCAGCGTTAAAATAGAAATCCCCAAAACTATCGGTACGAAGACACTAGAAATTTTATCAGCCAACGCCTGAATGGGAGCCTTTGAACCCTGCGCCTCTTCTACCATTTTTATTATCTGCGAAAGAAGTGTGTCGGACCCAACTTTTGTTGCACTAAATCTAAAGTTTCCTTGCTTGTTTATGGTTGCACCGACTACAAGCTCCCCCACTTTTTTATCAACCGGAATTGACTCGCCTGTGATCATAGACTCATCAATAGATGTTGAACCTTCGATAATTACTCCATCGACTGGAATTTTTGCACCAGGCTTTACAACAACAACTTCCTCCACCTTTACTTCGCTAATTGGAATTTCAATTTCTTTTCCATCTCTAAATACAAGTGCAGTTTTTGCTTGAAGTCCAAGCAGTTTTTCAATTGCCAAACCAGTTTGCAATTTTGAACGAGCTTCCAAATATTTTCCAAAAATTACAAATCCAATAACGACTATCGTTACGTCAAAATATGTGTATTCAGGTAACTTCAAAGCAAGAGCTACAGCTGGGAACAATGTTACGATGACACTATATATGTATGCAGTTAGAGTTCCAATTCCAATCAAGGTATCCATGTTGGCAACTCTGTATTTAACAAAGCGAATAACCCCTTGTAAAAATGGCTGGCCAATCCAAAATAAAACGATAGTAGCAAGAATCATCGAAATGGTATTGAAGATGGACGTTGGGATAGGTAAAATTGGAATCGAGACGAATATCTTTGACGAAATGTCCCACATCATTAAAACAAAAACCATTAGCGCGATAGGTAAAACAAATTGAGTTTTACCTTTCATATCCATCAGCTCTTTATTCTTTTCATCCATAGATTGATTAAAACCTAAGTGTTCTGAATGATCCATGCCTTCGTGACGCATTCCATCACTACCCCCTCTCTGGTGACCTGCGGTGTCCATCGGCTCAATAAAAGAATATCCCAGCTTCTCAATTTCATCGTTCATTTGTTTTATTGAAATCTTTTTATCATCAAATTCAATCCCAACTTTCTCAGTTGAAAAATTTACATTGACCTGACCAACTCCATCCAGCTTTGAAACTTTCTTTTCAATTATACTTGCGCAACTCGCACAATGCATTCCCTTAATTTTTAAAGTTTGTTTTATCATTATAGATAGATATTAAATGTTATACCATTCACTTCTCCAGTCTTTAAACATCTTTAAGGTAGTAATTAAAAAAGTGTCAACGGAATCAGCGTTATTTAAAACTTCAGTTCTACTTGATTTTGTCTTTATTTCTTTTGTCATCAGCAGTCCAGCTTCGTGATGAGCAATAAGGGCGTTCAAAAAACGTAGATCAAATTTTTCGTCATAATTTCCAAGGTTAGAAACAATAGGATCTTTAACTTGCCTTGTATCTCCATACCAATTTTTCTTCCAAGCATAAAGTTCACTAATTGACTTAGGTTCATCAATTAAAATCTTTGCCGACAAATCCTTCATTTCTTGTCTTGTCGTTTTTTGACCTGCTTGTTCTGCCAAAAGCATCGCTCCCCTGTGGTGAGCGATCATGGCGTTTACATATCTCAGATCAAGATTCTTGTCTGCCTTTCCAAGATCCATTGTAGTTTTATCAAACATACTGTTCCTGTAATCTGGAGTTAAAGAATATCCAATACTCAAACCCAAGACACCTGCGACAATTATTAGCGATATAGATAGTGGTAGTGAAATTTTTGACATATTATATTTATTTTTTTACTTTTTACTTTTTATTTTATTTACGCTTCAATTTATAAACCTTCAATATTTCAGCTTTTGCTTTTTCAGTTTGACCTTGAGCAACTTGCTTAAGAACACAATGTCCGAGATGGTGTTCAAGTAAAAGATCTTCAACGTTAGAGAGCCCTTGCTTAACAGCAGATGTCTGAGTAATAACATCGATACAATAGGTATCCTTCTCAATCATTTGATGAAGGCCTCTGATTTGCCCTTCAATCAATTTAAGACGACGAAGGATTTTTTCTTTTTTCTCATCCATAATTTTAACACCCGCGCCACCCCCTGCATTGTTTTTAACAGAATGCCCCTCACAACAATCCTTAATCTCCTTTTTTGCATTTTTCATAATTACTATTGTATACCCCCTAGGGGGTATGGTCAATACCTATCTTAAAACGGTCGGGGTATGCTAAACTTATATAAACAAACCCATGAGAAAAAACCCAACTACAATCACCGTCAATGACAAAATGCAGAAGAATTATAAGTACTTACTAAAGGAGTCTGCTGGTAAAAACTTCGACCCAAATTTTAGACCACAACTAACTCCCAAGGAAATGCTTGAGATGGGAGTCTTTGGTGGAAAATACATGACCGATTGCCAAAATGAATTTCCAAAAGATTGGTATAAAAATGCAAAACTCTCCCCCGCAAAGAGAGACGGAAAAATCAATTATTATAAAGTAAACGCCAGTCAACCTCTTTCTGTCTGGAGAAAAAAGGGGTGGATTTATAAAGAAGACCCAAGAGGTTGGTTTCAATGGTATTGCAGGTATTTCATGGGACGAAGAATTCCGGAGGAAGATAGGAGGCAAATAAAGCGATGGATCGCAATACGACGTCATATCTCACAAATTCAAAACAATTGTAGAGTTGGAGATTTCAGCTGTCACACCAAGCAAAGGCAGGCAGTCCTTCACTGGGCACATGATAGTAGGAAATTTTGATAATATCACAATTATTTACCCCCCCGCGCGCACACCCCTCTCTCCATGTTTTCTCCCAATTTCCTTCACTTTTCCTTCACAAAACCACACTCCCCTATGATATGCTAAACTTATAAGCATAAGCCATGCCCGAAAAATCACAATCAAAACCACAGCAAAGTAATCTGAAATTTACAGAACACCCACTTTCATCAGTGATTAGAATTCATCCTGATCAGATTTCACATCTCAAAAAATTAAACCTCTTCACAATTGGTGACATATTAAGGCACTACCCAATAAGATACGGGGGAGGATCTGAGGCACAATATATAAAAGAATTAACTGTGGGACAAAACGCCACAGTATATGGAAGAATCGGAAAGTTAAAAACTGGAAAAAGTTTTAAAAGTCATACCGCGATGGCCGAGGGTACCATAACTGACGATACAGGAAATCTAAAAGTGGTATGGCTTCATCAACCATACATTGCGAAATTAATTCAAGAAGGAAGCTTGGTAAAGGCAACAGGTAAGGTAACCAAGCGAGGTGACTATGTTGGGATGCTAAATCCAGAAATAGAATCAGTTGGAGTTATGCCAAATCAGATTGGACATAATCTTTTTGCTGGAACAGAAGCGCCGATTGAACATTTCTCTCCTGTCTATCCAGAAACAAAAGGTGTAACCTCAAAATGGATTTATCACACACTTCAAAGAATCTTTAAGAACCCCCTATTTGAAACAATAGAAGATCCAATTCCAACGGAGATATTAAAAAAATATAATCTACCATCTCTAAAGAGCGCATTAATTTGGATTCACACTCCGCAAAAAGAAACCGATGCGCAAGTTGCTAGAAAAAGATTTTCGTTTGAAGAAGTTTTTTATATTCAAATCAAAAATCAGCAGGCAAGATCTTCCGCCCAAAAAGAGAAGGCTTATGTGATAGAGCCCTCTTCAAAGAGCTTGAAAGAATTCATAGACAGATTCCCTTTTGCTATGACTTCATCGCAAAAAAAATCAACCGATGACATTTTGAACGATTTCCAAAAAGGCACACCAATGTCTCGCCTCCTTGAAGGAGATGTGGGGTCAGGAAAAACCGCCGTCGCCGCAACAACAGCGTACGGTGTCGTAACAACAAGACCAAAGAACAAAAGTTCAAAGGTGCAAGACTATGGCAATTTACAAGTTGCGTACATGGCTCCAACTGAAATCCTCGCAAAGCAACACTTTGAATCTTTTATTCAATATTTCAAACACATGCCGATTTCTATTGGCTTTATAAGTGGAACAGGATGTAGAAAATTTCCATCAAAAGTGCAGAATCGTGGAGCGGATGGTAATAGCGGTTGGACCGATATTTCAAGATCACAATTATTAAAATGGGTAGAAAGTGGAGAAATTGCAATATTAATTGGAACACACGCCTTAATTCAGAAATCCGTAAAGTTCAAAGACCTAGCATACGTCATCATCGACGAGCAACACAGATTCGGAACTGCACAAAGACAAAAACTGGCACGGAAGCACGATATAGTTCCACACCTCCTATCAATGACAGCAACACCAATTCCAAGAACCTTGGCACTCACTCTTTACGGTGATTTAGACCTCTCGCTAATCGATCAAATGCCAACTGGAAGAAAACCCATTATCACAGAGATTATTACAGAACCAAAAAGAGAAGATACGTATGAGAAAATCAGAAAGGAGTTAAAAGACGGCAGACAGGTTTATGTAATTTGTCCAAGAATCGAAGAAGCAGATCCGGACAAGGAACAAGCGCTCAATGTTAAGTCTGTCGTAGAAGAAGCAAAGAGATTGAAGGAGAAAGTTTTTCAAGATTGGAATATTGATATACTGCACAGCAAGATGAAGCCAAAGGAAAAAGATGCAATCATGATGCAATTTGAAAAGAAAGAAATTGATATTCTTGTCGCAACAAGTGTTGTTGAGGTTGGGGTGAACGTTCCGAATGCAACAATAATTTTAATTGAAGGCGCTGAGCGATTTGGACTATCGCAACTTCATCAATTACGTGGGCGTGTAATTAGAAGTAATCATCAAGCATATTGTTATGTCCTTAGCGACAGCAAGAGTAGCAAAACAGTTGAGCGGCTCAAGGCGTTGAATACCGCAAAGAACGGTTTTGAATTATCCGAAATGGATTTGAAACTACGTGGCGCCGGAGAATTATATGGTGGCAAACAATGGGGTATAACTGACATCGGTATGGAAGCAATTAAAAATATAAAAATGGTGGAGGCTGCACGTAACGAAGCACAAATTATAGTTAAAGAAGACTCAGAACTCGCACACTTCCCTATTTTAAAAGAGATGATAGATATGAAGAGGGAGATACATTTTGAGTAGGGCTTTATAAAATAAATTTAGGAGACGTTCAAACCGCCGGACCATTTCGGGTCCGGCGGGTTTTGTGCACCCTCTTTCACTCTGAGATGTTTGACCAAGGCCCACCAACTTCACGACAATGAAACCAAGCTCTAGCAGCTACACCTTCAATGAAGATGCGACGATCCACACACTCTTGTTCCATAGCCGCAGCTTGACAATCACCAAGGTATAACGTAAAGGCAGTCGAATCGGACCAACGCCCCCTGATAAATCTGGCACTTACAATCATGTCAATTTCATCAGGTGAAGCACTTGATATAATAACGACAGCATCTTCGTCATAGAGTTTTAACTGAGGTGACAAATCTCGAAGCAACATGTACGCATTGTGGTGTATAGGGAACACCCTGCCATCAGCGCTTCGGACAAAATGACGTACAGGTAGGTCATCTGATCCAAAGTGCTTGCCGGATAGACAACATGGATTCATAGAATTATAGGGTTGAAGTTTAGAACATACAAAACTAGTGAAAGTCACTGAATTTTGCTCCATTGTTATTATTAAACACTTTATTAAAAAATACAATAGCGGACTATAACGAGACCTTCCCCGCCACCTCTGTTAATTTTTTCTTAATTTTATCAAAAGAAACTTCATTGTTGTTTTTATAAATAATTTCCTCTTGTTCTATATCGTCAAAATAGGCGATGGATTTTAATATCAAATTTCTGTCTAACTGGCCTCCAAATTTGGCATCAGATAGCTTCAACAAATCTTCAAAGTTAAGATTTTTTAATATGAAATACAAATCAACATAATCTTTCATGGCTTGACGACTAGTAATGGCTAAAAATTTCATGCACGCAATTTCTTCAATGTCAGCCATTTTAAAATATTCAGTTTCTATTAAACCCTTAATTAGCGGATATTGATATTTCATAAAACTAACTTTTACACTGTCATCAATCAAAACATAAAGAGTATTTTTTGCTGTAGAAGTTTTGACAACCTTATGATCCTTAAATGCACCGGTAATAGAATTAAACAATTCATCAATATCAAAATCTGAATCAGTAAAGAAATCAAAATCAACACTATCTCTATGCCCAATTTGGAACGCCAAAGCCGTACCTCCAGCTAAATAAAACTTATCACGAGCAAAAAACAGAAGTGGTAAAATATCTTTTCTTTTATCATCGAGTATTTCTATGTGCATAATTACATTAATTTAAAATCTAGTTGTAATATTAGGCTTAACCCCAAAAACAATAGCCCAAAGGTTTAGAGACTTTTTATCCCAAAAGCCTGGGATGGGGTTTTGAATAAGTGGTATAATATCCTCCTTTGAATAATTAGCAAACAACCAGTTAGTAGCAGGACTTGTTCCAAAATTTAAGACATGATTAATAATCAGGTTTTTGTCCCTAATTAGATCCATCTTATCTATGTCATATGACCATAAAGTTGCCTTTACGGAGTCTGGAATGTTTGTCATGTGGTTATATTATACCACCCAGCAGGCGATTATCCAAAATCGTATATTCTGTGCGAGCACTAGGATTCGAACCTAGGACCGGTCGTGTATAAGACGACTGCTCTACCAACTGAGCTATGCTCGCATGTTGCCCATATTACACCAATTTTAAATTTAAGAAAAGGCCAATTCAGCAGAATTTCAAAATGGACTAATATGGAACAAACCACCAACAAACATCAACCTTAGATAACCTCCGACTTCTTCTTTGGCACAATACCATTAGCAATCAGAATTGCATCAAACTCCGCTTGCTCCAATGTTTCTTTATCAATCAAAGCAATTGAAATTGCGTCCAAGACCTTGCGCTTCTCGGTAATGACGTCGAGCGCAATCTTATATGAATCGTTCATAATCTTTGAAATTTCTTGATCAATTACCGCGCCAGTTGATGCAGAATATTCTTGCTCCCCTACACCACGGCCAGACATTGCTCTACCATTACCTTCAAGTGCAATCGGACCAATCTTATCTGACATACCATACTTAGTAACCATGTCGCGTGCCAAAGCTGAGGCAACTTGCAAGTCATTTGATGAGCCAGTAGTTAATTCATCGAAAATATGTTTCTCAACCACATATCCACCGAGTGACACAACAATATCATCCAAGAATTCTTTTTTGGATTGCAACTTCTTGTCTTCAATCGGAAGCTTCATTGTATAACCTGCTGCACGTCCACGAGAAATAATTGAAACTTTATGGACTGGATCAGCATGAGGAAGAACAGATGCAAGCAAGGCGTGGCCTGCTTCATGGTACGCAGTTAATTCTTTTTCTTTCTTTCCAAGCAAGTGGCTCTTTCTCTCAGGGCCCAACAATACTTTTTCAATTGAACGAATCAAATCATACTGTGCAACTTTCTTTCTATCCTCTCTTGCCGCAAGAATCGCAGCTTCATTAACCAATGAGTGAAGATCTGCACCAGATAGGCCCGGAGTTCGAGATGCAATTACATCCAAATTAACATCCTCAGCGAGCGGCTTATTTAATGCATGAACTCCAAGAATTGCAAATCTATCTTTTCTATCAGGTAAATCAATTACAACTCTTCTGTCAAATCTTCCAGGACGAAGAAGTGCAGGGTCCAATACATCTGGCCTGTTTGTCGCTGCCATCATAATAACCTTTTCATTTGGCTCAAAACCATCCATCTCCACAAGGATTTGGTTTAGAGTTTGCTCACGCTCATCGTTTCCGCCGCCAAACCCAGTTCCCCTTACGCGTCCAACTGCATCAATTTCATCGATAAAAATAATTGCGGGCGCTGATGCTTTTGCAAGCTTAAACAAATCACGAACACGAGACGCACCAACTCCAACAAACATTTCTACAAACTCAGCACCTGAGACTGAGAAGAACGCAACACCTGCCTCCCCTGCAACAGCACGAGCAAGTAATGTCTTTCCAGTTCCCGGAGCACCAGTTAGTAGTATTCCCTTTGGAATTCTTGCGCCGATATTAATAAATTTTTCAGGATTTTTTAGGAAGTCCACAATTTCTGCCAACTCTTGCTTTGCCTCCTTTGCACCAGCAACATCTTTAAATGTAACTTTTGTTTTTGTATCGTCAGGAGAAATCATGCGAGCTCTAGTTTGTCCAAAACTCATCGCTTGCATATTTGCACCTCTCGCTTGTCTTGATAGAAACCAAATTATAAATATTAGAAATAGAACAGGTAGTGCAAATGGAAGAATATTATTTATCCAGAACCACACACCTCTATCATCTTTGTTTTCAATTTTAACTTGCGCAAGCTTAGCTGGATCAACACCAAGGTTCTTTAGCGAATCAGAAAGAGAACTCTGCGCTTCCTTTTGTGTAGTTTTTTTCAGAACATCTGCAGGGCTTGAAGAAGCAGAAGATGAAGCTGGAGATGCAATAGGAGTAGAAGGCTTAACAACAGTTGGTGCAGTTGCAGATGAAGTTGATGATAGTGTCGATGAAGCTAAAGTAGCGACCGATACATCTGATGATGACGCAAAAGCTCCATCTAAATATTCAATATCAACCTTGTCTCCCGAAACCTCAACCTTCGCTACCCTACCCGCATTAATATCAACAGCCAATTCAGAAAGACTTATTTCTTTTATTGGAGTTGGACTAGTATAAAATAGGACGTAAATGCTTATAATTGCTACAAATATTAAAAATGTTGCAAAGAAATTATTTAGAATTAAAGCACCAACACCTTGTTGTTTTTTAGGAATCTTAGGTATTTTGGAACCCATCGGACTCTTTGATTTCTTAGGGTGAATTTCAGATTTATTTTGAGATATATCTTTTGGCTCGTTTTTAGCCATATCTTCAACCTCCTTTTTCTCGATATTTGGAATATTGTTGTCTTTAGTCATGTGGGCAAAGTATACACAAATAATGAGTAAAATAAAAGTTTTTATAAAGAAATTCATCAAGAATCGCTAGAATCTACTTCCATCTCTTAAAAACGCCCAAAAACTGAAAGATGGTTGACTAAAAGCCAAAATCGTGCGAAACTGTGAGTCCCTTAGGTGGGTATTTAGAACAACACCAGCCAGTGTTGTAAAAAGAGTCAGTCTCCTTAAGACTATCAGTCTAAATAGACAATCTAAACCGTATTTGAGCCCCGCCCAGCCGCGCACTTGCTTTGACAACAAGTCAATTCAACTCAAAACGGGATGACACTAGATGTCGTCAGGAAAAGTCACAACAGAAGAGTGATGTGTGATCAGGCCTAGCGCCAGACACCTAACACATATGTCCGCCACAGGGAATGGGGGGACAATACAACATCAGACCACCGGATCAGATAAAATTGATAGGTAAAATGCTTAAGCGCCCTACACTATCGACGTTGTATTAATGGTCGGAAGACCACGCTTCTGGGCCACTCGCAAAACACGCGAGTGGCCACTTTTTTTGCTTATTTTTTACACATAAGTCATTGATAATTAGCACCACCCCACCTCCCTCGTGCAATTCCATAATTCCAAAAAAAGATATATACTTAGAAAAATAAAGATGACTACAAAAACTCTCGTAAAAAATCAAAAAGTTTTCTTTAATTATGAAATAACGGATAAATATAATGCCGGTATTGAGCTTTTTGGGTATGAGGTAAAAGCGATTCAAAAAGGGCTCGGTAATATGGAGGGGTCATACATCGTCATAAGAGGTGGAGAGGCGTTTTTGATAGGACTAGACCTTCCACCTTATCAACAAAAAAACACTCCCACAGAATACGATTCAAAAAGAAATAGACGTCTGTTATTAAACAAAAAGGAGCTTATAGAACTTGCTGAAAAGGAGAAAGAAAAAGGCTTGACCATAGTGCCAATAACGTTGTACAATAACGGTCGCAGAATCAAGCTAGAGCTTGGAATTGCAAAGGGAAAGAAGAAATTCGACAAGCGTCAGAATATCAAAAAAAGAGAGAGTGACAAGGAAATCAACCGCGCACTCAAAGGCGGAAGATAGGAGTGAGTGAAAGATAACCTATTCCATTTCGTAATAAGGTATAGACGTCTACAAAACGGCGGATTAGAATTTTGACAACAATAAATATGGGGATGACATGCTTTGACACATGACTGGATTTTTTATGTGCGTAACCGAGTGCCCGAGAATCTCGTTAAACTTCCGGAACCCTTAGATGCAAAAGCCCAAAAAGCAGTCGCTTCTCCATTCTTTGGAGTAAGAGACTTTGCATTTGCAACAGCTAGAGCCTAGCTCGCTATTGCAACGTTCTTACCTACTCTTTTTGCAAGTAGGATAAGGGCGCAATAATTGCAAAATAGATTTACAGAAATCTTAGACTGTAAGTTAAAACAAATAAGATCGACGACGTTGTGTTTTGATAATTTTATAGCACCGCCGTTTAAAAACAAAAAATCATCTACGCTACGTAGACTCATAAAGAAACATCGTGTGCACGCGGGTTCAATTCCCGCCATCTCCACCCCTGGAGAATCGCCACTACTCTTACTGCAAAAAACCTTTGATGGTAGCTGTAGTTTGGCGGTTCCAAAGGCATTATTTCTGTCATAAGGAATATCGCCATCAAATACCATACTTAGTATCAATCTTCTGTGGTCTAAATCACCCTTTTGCCATTCGGTATAAGGGTTTTTTAGTACTTCGAAAACCATACCAAGTGCGGTTCCAAAATTCAGGTTGGTATTATTAATGTTATACAATCTACCACTAGAGACTTTCTCTTTTTTAGAAAATTCTTCAATCTGTTCCTGTATAGCCTCTACAACCAAATCAGATTTTGCCTTAGTCATTTGAATGACAAGACTCTTAATACTCTCCTTGTGAGACAATATTTCAGTATCAACAGATTTTCTTAATTCGTTTACATCATCCAATCTTTTCTGCCATTTTATATTGAGTCTGGCTTTTACATAATTCAATAACTGCTCTCTTGGGACAGTTCCTTGCAAGATAGAAGCTAGTCCATCTTCCATGTCACCTGCTTTTATATATTTCTCTCTATTAGAACAACCTTTTGTATTACATCTGTAATAAGGATATTTTGTATTTCTACCAGCACACCAACTTGCTGTCATTAATTTTTTACATTCGGCGCAAGCAACAAAACCCCTTAATGGAAAATCTTTACTTATATCCTTTCTAGCTTTATTCTTTATGTTTCCACTAAGTCTTGATTCTATCTTTGCAAAACATTCCTTTGAAATTATAGCTTTGTGTTTCCCCACTCTTCTTTTAACCTCCCATGGTAAATATTCTATATAACCTGCATAAATCGGTCTATTAAGAAGCTCTATAGTCCTTTGAACATGATTCTTTCCATTACCACTAGTAAAGCCTTTCCTTATTAGGAATTTAGTAACCTCGACAATATTTTGAAACCTGTTTGAAGCAAAGCCCTCTAATGCTTCAGTGATTATTCTAGCCTGTGGATTCTTTGGAACTAACAATTTTCCATGACCAGCCGTTTTCTCAGTCTTGTAACCTGGCGGTGGATTGAATGGCCAGTAACCATCTTCCAATCTTGCGCGCATTTTCTGAATGACCTGTCTTTTATTTTGATCCTTTTCCAATTGTCCTTGAGCCGCGAATATTGTTTCGACAAATATCCCTTCTGGAGAATCGTCAAATTTGTAATTTAAACATTCAGGTTTAGCATCTCTACCCTTCAGTGCCGCCCTTAATTTGAAGTGAAATTCAGTATCTCTTGCAAACCTTTTAAGATCATCAAATATGACTATATAATTCTTATAAAGATTCTTATCCATATAAGCTAAAAGTTCTTTCATTCCAGGCCTATTCATAAAATCTCCCCCACCCGTATAACTATCTAAAAATATTTTCTCAACATTATAGCCTTTAGATCTAGCATATTCTACACATCTATGTTCTTGACTCTGGAGACCACTTCCGTCTATTTCTTGGTTTGTTGTTGATACTCTGCAGTATATCAAGGCATCCTTGTATACAATATCAACTTTATTTTTTGTCTTTTTCATATCATTTTCTAGTATTAATTTCTATTAATTATGTAGTGCTTCGAGGACCACATCTAAGCGATTATCTATAATAGCATCAATAATCTTTTCTAGCTTCTTAATCTCATCATCGTCTAAGCCCAGCTCCTTTAAATCTGCTATGCAAGCCTCAATAGTCTTAATTTGTTCAATTAAGTCACTATTTAAAACAATATTTAGTTGTTCAGTGGCTGTTTCCATGTTCGTGATTAAGCTTAGAATCTAAGATTATTTGTTATATTTGATTAAAGTACCGTCTTTGATAAATCGACCGTCATATTCCACCCCGTGCTAGTTTCTGCTGGCATTCCAAGACCTCTCTACTCTTACTGTTGGATGTAACTCACCGTAAGGCTTCATTAAGTCGTGAATCTGCTGTCTAGTAGTATTAATTATCTCGACCATCTCTGCCCCCGTCTTATCTAATCCGTTAGCTAAATTGTCTCTAACGTGAAATGTGAATACTTCTTCGAATACGTCAGCTAGAGTTTGAAAATAGGTGTGGTAGCCATTACGCATTTCCTGTTTTGTGTTTTCCCTTACAACCAGGACATAATTTCTGTTATCAGCGAAAAGATGTACTGTTGGAAATAAGTTGGCGATTAGTTTATATTTCATGTTTTTATTTGTTAGTTATTAATGCTAATGCCATGCTTAATCTATCCATAAATGGAGTTACTAGAGCAGGGCTATATTCCCCTGTTCCTCCTAGAGGAATTTCTGAAAAGTCAGATAAATTGAATCCAGCTATTTGATTTGCATCTTTTCCAAGTGCGATTGCATCTTTTTCCTTTTCTAATGGGACAGGAGAGACTACATCAAAGTATGTTTTAGAACTTACCTTATCGTACCAAGCTCCAAAGGAAAGATTCTTAGAAAATAAATCCTTATTCTTTCTAAAGTAAAATGAGACCATTCTTCTTGTTGCCTTACCTTCAAAGGCCTGACTTCTTTCTGGGAACGGAGCTATTGCAATATTGTTACTCATTGCGTAATCCTTTCCTGATGATGGGCAGTATGTTACCCCACCTTCATTTATCTTCGCTAATAATACAGATCTCAAAACTTTAGTTTTTATGTTTTTACGCATATTTTTTTAAGTTTAACTTTTAAAATGTTGACTTCTTGATTTCGAATCATCCATCAACTCCTTAAGAATATTAAAATTAAGAAACTCAAAAAATGCTTAATTTGCATAAAAGCAGACAACATAAAACCCCTTGAATTAAGGGGTTTTAAAGTTATTCACAATTTTAGCTTTTCTTAAGCGAGTTGCGC
The DNA here is from genome assembly GCA_903848795.1 of uncultured bacterium. Taxonomy (GTDB): domain Bacteria; phylum Patescibacteriota; class Minisyncoccia; order Phycocordibacterales; family CAIZLB01; genus CAIJKW01. The sequence goes on from CAINHC010000050.1 coordinate 20,805, forward strand.
CGTCTGGCTATTTTTTCTTTGGTGATTAGGGTGATTTCTATGTTAGGAACAGTGTATCCATCTTCATCCTTTAATACAGCGGATACTTTGAAACCACCTCTAATTGTGTATAAAGGGTTGGCAGGATGATAGTTAAAATAATCGAGTACATTCTTGTCTCTATAGATTCTCTGATTTTTGGCTAATTCATATAGCTTACTCCAACGTAAATTCCTAGAAAAATCCCTAGAATGTTCGTAATCACCATTGATATAAATATATACTCGTCCCTGCTCCGTTTTATCTTCCAAAATTTCAATTTTTTCTATTGAAACCCTAGGTCTACTTTTACCATTTTCAATGACTTTCTCATTTGAATCCATAAATAAAAGATAAGCCTCAAATAACGGGCGGAAATAGATGTCAATGAAATAATCAGTATCAAAACCAGTTGACCAAGAGTCACCCGTTGTACCCGCTTCATTAAGCCAATGAAACTTGGACGTATTTAAATTAAAACCTACATCTTTTAATTTATATACATTGTTACTTATCTCAGAAAACATCGACTCGAAATAACCAGTGTAGTCCGTTTTTCCAGGCTCGGCTCCAGGTCTGTTTATGCTAAACGGGAATAAACCACTTTCCTTCATATAATCAAGATTAAAATACAGTACCTCAGAATAACTGTCAGAAGAGCACATATTCCATGGATTGATGGGGTCATCACATAAAGATAAAAGTTTATTCACAAACCAACGCATTTGTATGCGTTTATCCTCGAAAGAATAGTAACGGAATGTCTCCGACGTCTCTCCTTTAGCCACCTTAGACTCTGTTTTTTGTTCTTCAGAAGCCTTGTCTGTTTTTTCTTCTGATACAATATTAAGCTTAACCTTGGGAGTTTCTTTTTTATCTTTTGAATGATTGGGCTTCTTCTTATTTTTCATATATAAATAATATCCCCATAAAGAACTATATTCAACCTCTGATACACATACGGATTTATCCGAAAACCACCTCCAAGACACATAATCCAAGATGACATCCCTATATATCTCATTCCACATAGTGTTTTAAACGCTATTTTGATATAATCGTGTCATGAATATAGAATTTTCAAGAAAACTAATAAAAGGCAGGATTGCAGAGGTTGTATTTGAGCAGATGATAAGAGAAGAGTCTCGTTACGCTGTAATACCATTCGGATATGAACACACAATGCCAACACTTGCCCAATATCGTGATATGGTGCAAGTGCAACATGTAATCAATAACATCTCTGACGCACCTGATTTTGCGTTGATATCAGAGCCAGACAAATCAAAGTTATATCTTGTAGAAGTTAAGTATCAGAAGAATTTAAATATTAATGATTTGAAGAAGTACGCTGAGAAGTTAATTGCACGTTGGGAATATCCATGGATCTTTGTGGCTACACCAACAGGATTCTATTGTGGTCTATGTGAGGATATTATTAAAGAAGAACGAATTAACCCGTTATCAGATAACTGGGTTGCGAAAGAAAGACGTGACGCTTATCTTGATTTGTTAAATGAGTTTGAGTGTTAAGGACTTCTCCATGACGATGACATCAAGATACACACCATTGCTCTTCTTAAAATCATTCTTTAAAAATTCAGTTTGCTTATACCCTCTTTTGTTGTAAAATTCTATTGTTCTAGCTCTATCGCCCATAACATATAATCTAATTTTTGTAGCTCCATTAACTTTTGCCCATTCTTCTTGTTTAAAAATTAATTCCTGCGCGGTTCCCTTTCCACGATAATCAGGTAAAACGCCAAGTTTACTTAGAACCGCCACTCCTTCTTCTTCCTCCTGAAAATGAACTTCTCCCATACCAACAAAATTATTATCCTCAATCGCAATGAATGTCTTTTCTGTATCCTTGCTAAATTTTTCAATCCAACTTTGATCCATTAAAGCAAACACGGTATCATACTCATCTGCAAATGCATCGGGGTCATTTTTTAACAATATCAAATATAAGTCCCTTACATCTTTCCAATCATCCGTTACGGCAATTCTGATATTCATGTACTTGATTATATCAGAACTGCTCACAATATTCATATATTCACCGATTCGACAATCACTAGATAATAAGTAGTAGTATTAGTTGTTATTAGTCAGAAGTTTGAGCCATGAGAAGAGAATAGCCTGTCTTTAAACACACTTTAATCTCGCTTACAGTAATGTACGTTGTGTCTCGGTGTAAGCTTGTATGCGATCTAAGGATGGTACATATGACAGATCCATAGCACATATTTTCCGCCTGATTATAAGAAAGTAACCTTAGTTAAACTTCTTGTAGATTGTACTGTATCATTCCCTCGCTCAGCGGTTTAGATTTACATAATGATACAGTGTCCGACATTGTGAAGTATTACACAACTTTGCGGACAGGATACGACTAAATGTTCAAGATATTTAAACGCTTAGTCGTCGCCTGTCGTGTCGAACGTAGCGACTTAGTGGCATCCAGGGAACGGCTCTACTACTTCGCCTTACCGTACTCCCCAGTCATTCCCTTTTTAGGAATTTAATATTTAAATTCATATCCTTATACTTAACTTTATTATCAAAACAAAAACTCTTTCAGGACATGCTCATAGTATTGAGTACGTCTTGAAAGAGTTCTTAAAATTCTTCTGTAGACATATCGATACTGTGTAGTCCTGGCTAATCAAATTGATTAACGTAGACATTGTATCATAGTACTAATTTCGCCAGTCAAGTGTTTTAAATAGCAATACAAATAGTTACAAATTAGGTAGTCTCATTATTATTATAAATTTTCGGTTCTCTATGGTATTATTCCGATATATCACAATAATAAACAAATCTTCCCATGTACAGAAAAGGAGTTTCAGCGTTAATAATCAATAAGGACCAAGAATTTCTATTGGTTAATCTAAAATCTTTTGAAGATAAGTATTTCGCTATTCCTGGTGGTGGACTTGAGGAAGGAGAATCTTTAAAAGAAGCTATCTACAGAGAAACAAAGGAGGAATTAAATATAGGAGAAGAATCTCTCAAATATGTGAGCAAAAGTAAGCTTCCTTTAAAATTTAAATTTAAGACTGTCAAAATAAATCATGCAGGTAAGGAATACGTAGGATCAGAAAGACATTTCTATGGCTTTAATTTTATTGGTAATGACGATGAAATAAAACTCCAAGAAAGTAAAGTAAAAGCTTATAAGTGGGTTCCTTTTGGCAAATTGAATAATTACTTACTCTTTGATAATCAATTTGAAGAGACTCTGGAAAAGATACTAGAGATATTTCCTATATTTCACCAGCAGTAAGAATTAACTGTCTTTTTGCCTCTTCTGGCCAGACGGTCAAATTTTCTAGATCTTTAATATCTACCCACACTGGATTGTAGTATTCAATACCATCTTTCATCTCAATCTTTTCTGGTGAGTTGTCAGCAAGATATGGTTCTCCAGAAATGTAGTCACAAAGATATGCATAGTTTTCAGTTCCGTCGTCGTAAATCTTATGTTCCAGAATTTTATTTATCTTTACAATTATACTGGTCTCTTCCATTAGCTCTCTTAGTATAGCTTGTTCTACTGTCTCTCCTTCTTCAACTCCTCCTCCTGGGAAGACATAAAATTCTTTTTCATTTTTCCGATGAATTAATAAAACCTTTCCATCCTTTATTACAACAGCGGTAGCTCTGATTCTATTTTTCATTGTTACAGTATAGCAAAAATACAAAGAAACTTCATTTACCGTATTTATTTAGTATTACAAATCCCAAAATGTAACACATTAATTCTCTTCCCATTCTTAATTCGAGCATTTTTAAATATTCCATCTTGTTTAAAACCCGTCTTTTCAAAAACCTTTTTCATAGGTATATTTTCTTCTTCGACTTCAGCATTAATTCTTTCTATCCCTAATGTATTGAAGGCATGTTCTTTAATTGTATTTATAACTTCTGTAGCCACTCCCTTTCCCCAATATTCTTTATCCCCTATTACGATTCCTAAATCAGCTGTCTTGTGATACGGATTAATTTCAAACAAAGAAACTGTTCCAATAGTTGCTCCGTCTTTGGTTTCTATTGACCAATAGTATCCGTCTTCATCATTTTCACATTCCCCAATATATTCATACTGAATGGATATATCATGCACTTCATTCTTAGGCTCTGGCATGTACACCTGAATTTCAGGATCTATGTCCCATGTTTGCCACAACAAAGCATCCTCTTTTTTAAAAGGACGGATGATATAATTTGAAGAGATGATTTGTGGGGATTTCATTGGCTTATTATAGAAGAAACACCCCATCAAGTCCATAGGACGAGACGGGGTGTCTTGGGCCGACCTCCGAGAAGGGCGGGTTAGGCACGGCGACGACGGACGCCGCGCATACCGATCGCATCAACAACCACTCCGAGTGGCGTGATACTGAGCATGTTTGCTGTGATCTTTTTCATGATACCTCCTTTCCGTATTGGGGTTGAATGACTCAGAAAGAACACCGAGCCAAAGAAATAGTACTATCTGAAACGATCTAAGTCAATTGATGGGACGAATTTGGATTGAATGCAGAATTCTTGGCAGAAGATGGAGAATCAGATTTCCCGTCATATCACCAACATCTCGCATGGGATTATACTCCACAATATCAAAGCCGAGAATGTTCTTTGTGGCTCCGATGTAGTGCATACATTTCAAAACCGTAGCAGGATTAAGCCCCATCGGCACTGGGGTTCCAGTTCCAGGAGCTAGAGATGGGTCGATAGCGTCGATATCAAAAGAAACATAAGCATCCTCACCCTGGTTTGCAGACAGAGTATGGATTAGGTACGCCTCATCGTCAATCGCATACAAATCCCGATACCCAGATTTGACCAAAGGCTTCCCTGCCATTATCTTGCTCCCACTCTAAATCAAGTAGCTCGTTCTCTTCTTTTAATTCTTCTTTTCTCCATCTATCTTCCTCGATGACTTGAGCTTGATCATCTAACTCAAAACACAATTTCAATAAAAATCTTAAATCATAATCAACAGCATTTAAGACTGAGAAAACGGCCTTCTTACTTATATCTGTAATCGAAAATTCTTTATTAACATTACAAATATTGGCTTCTGATTTTACACAATCTAATATTATTTGTTTAATATTCCACGTTGGAGGATACCATCCTATATCAGAAAAGAATTTAATCATTTCTTTTACATGATCATCGTCCATATCTATTTTTTCTGATTGATCGTTCATTTTTTGTTAAAACCCAAACCACCCCCTTACTGTTTGCCAAAGACCTTTAGATTTAGGAATTTGTAGTTTGGGTGAGGATGTTGATGAACTATCGCCTAAAGAATTTTTATTAGACGAAGAACTATTCGTCAGCATTGTGTTATCATCAGTTTTTACTGGATTCACCCCTTTTTTAACAATAGAAGCTTTTGGAACTTTATCTTGTATTTTTAGTGTTTCAGAGACATTAGTGCCTGCTCCACCTACAGATTGAGGGGTTTGAGGTACTATAGAATCAACAGGAACACACTCCGCTGTAATAGAATTGTTACTAAATTTATAACCTGACTTACAACCACACCCTGCATGATAATCTTCATTTGCATAATAACTATTAACACCGTACATCTTCTTACACATTTGATCTTCTACTGTAGCAAGACTTACAACACATTGAGTCTTATCCAAATTATGTTGATAACCACTACTACAACCACAATTTGGTCTTCCCGATGAATCAAGAGATCCTAACCAAGTACTATTTTTTCCAAAATTATCTGTACAGATTTGATTATTAGAAACACAGACGCCATTCTTTAGAGTTGCTCCAATTGTAGAGCAAATGACTTTATTTTGAGCTGTTTGTTGATATAGAAGTTGAGATTGTAATGACTGTTGTTGTTGCTGTTGTTGTTCTAAAATAGCGTGCTGATTAGCATTTTGAATGATTTGTTGTCTTTGTTGTTCTAAGCTATTAATAACCTTGTCTCCAGGGTCTTGTGTAAATTGTACCTGTAAAGGATTACCTAATGTACCTAAATCAGAAGCATGAATAAAATAAACTGGTGTAAACAAAATAACTAGCGCGAGTATAAGTACCTTATTAAAATTTGTCATAATCATAGAGCTTGAGGTTTAAACCAGTAAAGCCTATGCGTAGAGACGTAAAAAACTCACCACATAGGTAGGGACCGAAGTCCCTTGTACCAGTTTCCCAGTACAGCATATCACGCAACCCTATATGATGAGGTCTTTACGCGTGATATGACTAACTTTCACCATGCCAATATTGCTATTAGTTTAGGCTACTTCTTATTAAGTTGTGTCTATATCTTACAACGAATTAAAAGTTGTGCAACTACAAAAATTCTAGGGTTTTGTGATTATACTCATAATTTACCCCACACTGACTATCACTATATATATTAAACCGTATTAACTGCGTCCGCTAAAATTATTCAATGTTATTCATTCTGAAGTTAACGATTTTAACAATTGTATCTGGAGTTACTTTATCTCCATAATAAGACCTATAAGCCTCGTACATCTTTTCTTCACTTTCAAACTTCTCATGTCCTTCAAAGTCATCCGCTTTCAAGTCTTTTAGTTTCTTTTCTCTAGTATTTAATATTGTAGCTCTGGCAAACTCCACTCCAGTTTCTTTATTTATTAATATTAGTTCATCGCCTTTTTGTAAATCCTTATCATCAAATAATCTCCATGTGGAAGTCTTTTCGCCAGATAGAACTAATGGAACCAGATGAGGTGCAAATTTAAGAGTTTTCATAATTACTAAAATAGTAACAAAATATATAGTAAATAGAAAGTTCAAATGATTATTACAAACAAAAAACCCACCAACCCTCAACGGAGCCAGTGGGTCTCCCGTGTTAAAGGTTAGTGGGTGAAATCAAATCGGCTGATTGCCGAATGCGTGTTAGACAGCTTCATTTATGGCGCGCTCCTGGCTCTGGGTGAGCCTGTGGATAGCGTAAACCTGACTGCCGTCGTCAATGTCGCTGTTGTTCCAAGTGTAATGAATCAAATGACTTGGCATCGGAACTACAAGTCCGTCCCTGATAATTTTCTTTTGGAGAAACTTAACGACTGATTCAAAAACACTCTCTTCATTGGTGGTGGGAACGAACTGCAATCCAAGTTCAATTCCCCAGATCATGTAATGTCCACCGCAACGAGATTGGATGTTGCCGTAATGTTCGTTTGCGGAGATTATTCCGCCGTCTTCATGTAAGGGAAACTCACTTTGCATAAAGTTGATCGAATTGGATTGTCCGTTGTTTCCACGGAATTTTCCAGAGTTGAAAAGTTTAGTCAATGCGAGTTTACCGATTTTTGTAATACTGTTCACTGGTCAATGTACGGTTTTTCCTCCAAGTACGTCAGGAGTAGTATGTTGGACGATAACACACAATCGAGATAATTTATTTCCAATATGGCATTAAACGAGTTTTTCTAATCTCGTCATAGCTACTGAGTAACGATATATATGCTAACATGCTTTGCTAGTTTAGTCAAGGGTGGTTGTAATTTTTCTGCGAAAATTTTGAGGTCCTCAAATTTCATTTTGGAATTTATTTCCAGACAGCCCCTTACCCCATTTTCTAGGATTCGAGTCGCGGACATGGGCGGGATGTTTTCCCCATACAACCAATACTCTCTAGGGATCCTAAATGAGCAACCCCCCTACCCCATATTTAATTTGACACACGAGCAATAAAACTCTCTCTATGGGTCACTTATAAATACAGACCCAACATAAGTTAGTCGCTTATGTGTAAAAAATATTTAAGTTATGAAAGTAACATCAATTATAAAGGAAGTAATCAACAGTCCTGTATCTAACTGGAGTGGTTCAGAGATAACAAGGAATATGATCGAGGAACAGATTCGAGAACGTTGGGGAGATTCGGAAGTTAAGAATTACGACCCACTAAGAAATGCTCGTACCTTTTCTGGATGGGTTTCGCTTGGATTCCGCCCTAAGCGTGGGGAACGTGCATTAAAGAGTATTACTTATCTGGATAGCAGAGATGAAAAAGGCCATGTTAAAAAGATTAGGAGAAATTGTAATATATTTTATTATCGCCAAGTTCAGGAAATTAATCCTAAAGAAAATATATGAATAAAAATCAAATATCTATCTTCTACAAAGAAGGACGAAGGGGTAAGGACTTCCCCAGAATTTCAAAGATTGTCTTATGTAACCGATTAATTAAGCATGTTTGTAATCTAAAAGTTGGTGATGCTATAAATATAGAATACGAGACAGGGCTTATTAGCATTAAGAAAGTAAATGCACATGACTAGTCCAACTCGTAGAGACCCTATAGGCAGGAGTAAACCACCAAAGACTCGTGGCGCGAGTCCTTATAAAACAAATATGGAGGCACTGATTGCTAACTCGAAGCAAATAGCAAAGATTAAGCGGATGTCTCGCAGAAGTCTAGAGAGACAGGTCGTGGGTCCTCATAAGCGATACTTCGACGAGGACAAGTTAACGGAAATGCAACGAGCAATTCATAGAGCTAAAGTAAAAATCTATTTGGAGACTTGCAATCCGCCGTTAACAGCTCCGTCTAATCAAAGTTCAGATGAAGATACATTATTAACTAACTCACAAACACATGAATGAAGTTTTGAACAACCCTCACACAAAGAGCGCTATATCTCAAGAGGCTAATAAGTGTTTAGGGACATTTAATTTCACAGCCACATTTTCTCTTGATACCAAGACCATGGAACAATTTAAGCACGTTCAAGGTCTTGTCAGTTTCTTATGTGTCTTAAAGCGAGGTTCTGAGGTTATAGGCGAAGG
>CAINHC010000051.1 GCA_903848795.1 uncultured bacterium
CAAAATTATTCAGGATGATATTAAGCGATCATAATATATTGCAATCTATGTCAAAAAAAGGTTCTCCGTGGCAGAACGGATATCAAGAATCATTCTTCAGTAATTGGAAAGTTGATATTGGAGATGCAAATAGATTTAAAATTTTAGGAGAATAAACTGCAGAATTATATAGATCAATATATTATTATAAAAACGAGAGGATACACACATCACTTAAGATGTCGCCAAGAAAATTTGCGCAAAAAATGGAAGTGCAATACAATACAAAAGAAGAAAGAATATGTGTCTAGAGAATGGGGTACCTTACACCTATTCCTGGACCACCTGTAAGTACATATTTTTTCATAATTATAATAGATATTATTCAATTAAGACACACACACCTACATCCCCACCCTCGAAAGCAGAGTCTTTATCGTTTTAAGCGCGATCTTAATATCCAACCCAAGCGATCTATTTTGAATATAGTAAAGATCGTATGAGAGTCTAATCTTGTTCTCTTCTACAGACTGTGGAGGCTTTTCTTGACTAACCTGTGCCCAGCCAGAGAGGCCTGGCTTTATTACATTTCTAATAGTGTGATATGGAATTTCATGTTCCAGCTTTTTACCCAAATCAATTATGTCTGGTCTTGGACCAACAAAAGACATGTCGCCAGTCAAAACCGATAGCACCTGAGGCAACTCATCAATGCGGGTTTTTCTCAAAAAATATCCAACCCTCGTAACTTTGTTTTCACTCTGGGCGAGCCAAACTCCATTATCATTTTGAGTCATAGATCTATACTTATAAATACTTATCAATTTATTATCCTTCCCAACTCTCTTCTGTCTAATAAAGACCGGCCCCTTATCGTCTAGCTTAATTAATATAAAAACAAAAGGAATGGAAATTATAAACACAATCGCCACAAAAATTGAGAGAAATATATCCCCCACTCTTTTAACAATGTCATAAAAACGCACATCTGAAAAAGACATTCTTTCCATTATCCAAGAATACTTTAGTCTTGAGAGAGGAATCTTATCAAACAAGTCCTCGTAAAAATCATAGAAGTTTACATACTGGACATTAGTAAAAATTGTAGAGTATAGGTCTGCAAGAATTGGTTTTACCATCTCATCATACATATCCAGGATCACATAATCTATTTTTGAATCCTCTAGACTGCTAACAATTTTTTGTCTAATTTCTTCAATTGATAAATTATCCAAATTGATAGAGAGAACGCATGTCACCATAGATTTAGAACTGGTTTGGACTGCGTGCAGTAATTCCTTTAATTCCTCCCCTCTACCAATAATAATTGCCTTATACTTTTTTCTAGAAGAAATCAGAGGAATAATAAAGATTCTCCAAAGAGAAAGTAAAATAATAGAAACAATTGTATAAATAACAAGAATTGTCTTTGGACTTACCGCAATGATATTTGAAACAGCTGGAGTGAAGTAGAAGATCAGAGTTGCAATGAGCGCGTTGATTATTTGAGAATTTAAAATAGTGAGTGCTGTTTTTCTCAAAATAACAGCGTGCCTTGCATAAAGCCCTGCGACATAAAAAATCACCAGAGAATACATGAAAATAAAGGAGAATGGGGCCAAGTGATTAGTCCACATACTCACATCAAGAGCATCACCCAATCTCAAGAATAGTGCCAACCACAACGACAAAACGAGGATAATTACATCCCCTAATCCTATAATAAATGGCTCTTTTTTGTTTATCATAGTTTTATATATTTTGTGTTAATTACAATAAGTATACTACAATAAAACAGAGAAGCCCGCCAGTGAAGGCCAGGCTTCACTGGCGGGGCAATTCTGAAATAATAACTAAAACTTATAAACCAGAGGACTCCCCAACCCAGTTACAAAATCATATCTTTTTCGAGTGATACACACAGAGCCACAATCACCGTTTGACCCGCTTATAATATCTCTAAAATACTTTTTATATTCTGCCAAAGATTTGTCCTCATATAATTTCGCATGAGACAGAGATAATCCCAATGCTTTAATCCCTGCCCATTGCGGAGCGCCGGCAGAGGTTCCACCAATTACATACCATGCCGATGTTCCATCATTATCAGTCTTGAACACCGAAAAACCAGACTTAGGATCCGCATTATATGACACATCAGGAATCGCTCTCATTGCAAGATTTATTCCTTGAATTTTTATAGAATAATTCTTTTGGTATTGCGGAAGAATTTCATATGAACTGATTCCACCACCACTTCCCGCCCAAGCTTTTTCTGAAATAAATTTTCCGAGATTAGAAAAATTCAAACTTGTTCCTCCGACAGATATAACGTTTGGTGACACAGCGGGCCAACTCGTACCATTTCCGCTGTCCCCTGATGAAGTAATAAACGTGATGTCCCGCCCATTAGCCGATACAAAATGCGGATCCAAATCAACTTCATTTGAAAATTCTTGTCCACCCCAACTCATAGATATTGCAACAACGTCATTCTGACTGCGGGCATAATCGACAGCCTTCATTAGATTTGCACCACTTTGTGTTTGTGCTTCAACCAACATTATCTTGGCGTTTGGTGCGATAGCGTGTGCCCATTCAATATCGAGTGATGTTTCAAGCGCCCATTTCTCATCAATCTTAATTGGCTTCTTAGATCCCAAAGCACCCGATCCAGCAGTGGTCGAAATATTTGATGTACTCGAAATAATATATTTTTGAAAACATGGTTTATTAGAATTTATCTTATCTATAGAAACTGATTTACCAGCAGATTTTGAGGTACAAGTTGGCAATCCATATTTTTTGCTGAAAATATTCAAGTCACTTTCTATATTTGGTGCATCATATGCTCCAATAATTGCGATTGTTCCGCTACCTCCCGTGCTTGGCAAATTATATATCTTTCTTATTTGCGAAGGGCTGAGACCTTTTGGTGTTGGCGTTTTTACTCCAAAAATATGAATCGGGCTTGTTGCATTAAAATCTTCAAACCTATAAGCTGCCTCTGCTTTTTTGGTTTCTATTGATAATTTTATAGGCGATTGTATTTGTAATTTTTCAATTCCGGCAAAAAATATAAGCAGGGTTATGGCAAATATTGTTATGCAGGCGAATAATTTTTTATTTTTTATGTAATTTAAAATCATGCGACCACAATACCAAATGGACATAATGCCTCTATAAAGAAATTCTAAAGAATTGGCGAATTGTGGTATCAGGACACATATAGAGAGATTTGTATATAAATGTTATGAAAAAATAGGCAATAAAAAACCGAAATTCAACTTTGTTGAACTACATATTTTACTAGCATTTTCTTTATAATTTATTTCAAATTCCATTAGGTCCAAAATGATATTATGAAGTTTAAATATATGCAAGAACGTAAGGAATTTTCATTTTATTTATATAATAAGCCAACATTAGTTATTATTGATTGGTATAATATTTATAATAGATATAAAAATATTGATTTAAAAGTCTTTTTTGATTATCTGAAAGAATACAAAGAAATATACGAAATAAGATTTTATCAAGGGGTTATTAAAGACAAAGATTGGTCATTGGATATTATTCAAGTAGCAAAAAAGATTGGATATCGGATTATGACAAAAGAATCAAAGTATACAAAAATTGATATAAGCAAAGAACCATACCTTATAAATACATTAGAAATGTTGCGGGAGATTCTAGCAACTATTTCTAATAATAATTCAGGCGTGGCCAATAAAATATATACAATTAAACAGAGAATAAAGAGTAGACTCTCGATAATTGAAAAAACAAAAAAACATATACCCCTAAAAAGTTTTATGGATAACGATGAAAGTTTATATGTAGAAATATTTGAATTTATTAAAACACTAGACTCCAATTTAATTAACTTAACTACTAAAATTGAATGGTTTAAAAACGAAATAATCAAACCCATTAAAAAATTGAAATGCGATTTTGATGCAGAAATAGCAAGAGACATAGCTTTAAATATAAATAATTTCGAAAATTTAATTTTATTTTCAGGAGACGGAGATTTTGCTTCAACTATTAAGTATTTAATTGAAGAAAAAGCAAAAAGAGTCTTTACCATGTACCCTCAAGGTAGTTTTGGGGAAATTGATTATGTTAACTTCGGTTTAATTATCTATGATAACTTAAGTTCTGGTAAGAGAACTTTTATGAGCGGTTTTACAGCAAGACCTATCGACCACATAATACAAAAAATTACCAAAAAAGAACCCGCAGACTGCTCTGCGGGACCCGATATTGATAATATAGCAGGTAGCGGACAGTAAGTCAAATTATCTTTTTTGCATCGTTCAAAATGAAAATGAAATTTCTACACACAAAAATAACCCTTATTAATAGGGCTATTTTTTGTGTCTAAATAAATTTTATTAAAAATCCCCCTTCGCGAGCAATCCTTAGATGATTCTCAAAAAGTGAATCTTCCCTTTCTGCAATACCACCCCATCCGGACCGGCAGAAATAGTATAATTTGCATCGCTTATAACTTCCCCATCAATTTTGATTCCACCCTGCTCCAATAACCTTCTCACTTCCCCCTTAGATGGCACAAGTCCACTTTCAATTAGAACTGAAGAAATATTATAGTCCTCCGACTTTGGTTTAAATTCCGGAACATCAGTTGGAATTTCTTTTTTAGTAAAAGTGTTTACAAAATATTCAACAGCACCACCTGCTTCTTTTTCTCCGTGATAAATCTTCACAATTTCTCTTGCTAATTTAACTTTAATATCTCTTGGATTAACTTTTCCCTCTTCTAATTGCTTTTTGATTTCCTCAATTTCTGATAATTCAAAATAAGTACAATCAGTAAAGAGTTGCAAAATATTCTCATCTGGTTGCATCATCAACTTACCAAACATCTCCGATGGAGACATATCCAAGAATACACCTGTACCCAAACTCTTAGACATCATTTTCTCTTTTGTTATCGGGTTTTCAAGAAGTGTAGTAATGAATACAAACTTCTCTTTATTCTTATATCGCTTCAGCAGTGTCCTTCCAGTAAGTGCGTTGAACTTTTGATCATTTCCACACATCTCAATATCAATATCCAAATGCACACTATCGTAGCCCTGCATTAGCGGATAGAAAAATTCATGAACATAGATAGGCTTATTTTCTGCAATTCTTTTTTCAAACATATCTCTCTCAAGCATTTGCTGGACTGTAAAGTTTGAGGCCAAATCAATCACATCTTCAAAAGTCATACTTGCAAGCCAGTCATGATTGTACACGATTTCAACTGGATTTTCTTTATTTTCAATATCAATAATTGGCGCCAATTGCTTAATCCATGATTTTGTATTTTCAATCACTTCCTCTCTTGTAAGCTGTATTCTTGTAGCGGTCTTATCCGTAGGATCTCCAATCCTTGCTGTAAAGTCTCCGATAAGGAGAAGAACCTTGTGGCCCAATTTACGAAACTTCTCTAGGATAATGTAATTAGTAGCGTGACCAATATGAAGCGCCTTCCCTGTTGGATCTGCACCTATATACATACGAAGCTGCTTACCACTCATAAGTAGTTTCTTAAGATCATCTTTTAAAGGCAGTATTTCAACAACACTTCTGGACAAAATCTCATCGATTTTATTTTCGTCAGTAATAATTTTCATGGTATTTATGTTATGTAGCTAATATAGCATTAATCTGGGGTTTGTTCAAAATTGATAATATTATATAATTGTTATCATATTAATACTAACGTAAAAAGGCACACAAACCCCACGTTTTAATATTTTAAAAACCATACAATTCTCAGAAAAAGGAAGCGATCAGAGCTTCTTTTTTCTTTTGCGATGTTTTTCCAATACTTCTTTCGGTGAAAGGTAACCCAAACACTTCATAAAA
>CAINHC010000052.1 GCA_903848795.1 uncultured bacterium
AATCTGAGTGTAACCCTTTCTTTTGAGCAAATGAATTTCGTCACGATCGACCTTCGTTAATCGCTTCTGTTTCTTTTTTTCATATAAAAATTATAGCAGAAAATCAGAGAAAAATATTAAAACTTAAGTTCGAGTTGCAAATCTTTATGAGGGCATTATGTTGCTGTCTATATAATATTGCATATATGACACGACAACCAAGAATAGATGTTGCAGATAGATATTATCATTGTATTAATAGGGCTAATGCTAGATTAAAAATTAATTTTCAGGAGAAAGATTTTAGACTATTTATAAATGTCTTGTCTGATGCCCAAGAAATATTTAGCACAAACATTGTTGCTTATGTTGTTATGAACAACCATTTCCACCTTGTTATAAAAACTAAACACGATAAAGAATTATCTAAGTTCATGAAATGGTTAACAGTTGTTCATACGCAACGATGGCACAAAGACAATGGCACGATTGGAACAGGACATTTATACCAAGGTCGATTTAAATCATTTCCTATAAAAGATCAAAAGCACTTGGAAACAGTTATTAGATATGTTGAAAGGAATCCACTTACAGCTGGGTTTGTGGACGACGTGTTGGACTGGAGATACTCAAGTTTATATCAGAGATATGTGACGAAAACCAATAACTTTAATGGTAATGTAGCGATTGGATTATCAAATTGGCCCTGTGAAGATCCAATTGGTTATTTGGAAAATTTGATTAAACCATTGTCGAATAAGGAATTAGCGAAGTCCCTAGAGAAAGAGATGGAGTTGTAGGTTGGTGTAAAATTACAACACAAAAAACTATTGTTGCACGGGGCCTGACCCCTTAGTGTAGATCTGCAAACTATTTGGCGTGAACGAATCCAACTCAATATACGATGGCAATTTAATATTGCTTTGATTTATTTCTAAATCATTTTCGCCAATCTTAAAATTACTTGCGTCAATCACCGCGTGAATATCTTCGGGCTTCAATCCAGCGATATCCTTATTGCTTCCAGTTACTGTAACCTTGATTGTGCTTTTTGAATCGGCGCTGATTGTTTTGTCAGCTTTTAAATATTTGAATTCAACAGGAACAGTGTAAGTATTCTTAACAATTCCAGCACCATAAACAAGAAAGAACCAGAAAATTATTGAGAGCAATATTGCGGCAATTTTTGCGTAACTATTTTTCACAAGGAAATAATGGCTAAGGCTCTTGGTGCTATCGGATGCATCACTTTCTGTATCCATGAATTTTTGAATCACAGTTGCTAATTCCTCTGGAGTATTTATCTTTGTTAATTTTCCACCTTGGGAAATTGAAACTTCACCACGCTCTTCTGACACCACAATTGCAAGCGCATCAGTTTTTTCTGTAATACCAGCGGTAGCACGATGTCTTGTTCCAACTCTATTGTATTCTGAAAATTCACGAGCAAGTGGAAGGTGTAGTCCAAA
Source organism: uncultured bacterium (assembly GCA_903848795.1). Lineage (GTDB taxonomy): Bacteria > Patescibacteriota > Minisyncoccia > Phycocordibacterales > CAIZLB01 > CAIJKW01. The sequence continues at coordinate 1,449 of CAINHC010000052.1, forward strand.
CATTTTTATTCTAGAACCTTCGATTAAAACAGCGCCATCATGCCCAGGGGAAGATGAATCAAAAATACTTAAAATTAAAGGCATTGATATTTTACCATCCAATGGAAATCCTCCTTCAATCAAATCGTCCAGCGGGTATTGCCCAGGCAAAACTATAATTGCACCGACACGCTTCTTTGCCATTTCAAAAACTGATCTAACTATTGTCTCGGCGTTTTCTTCAGGAAGAGAAAGGGCTTTTGCAAAAGTTGTCTTTCTTCCAGCACTGATCCATTTGAAAAACTTTCTAATCTCAGGTTGAAAAACAATAATGAAGATTGCGATGAAGAAGGTTAGTAGGGGTTCAAAAATTCTTCGAGTTAGCGCAAGGTCAAATTCTTGAGAAATGAAGTTTATACTAAATAGAACAACTGTTGCAATAAGTATAAAAGTGGATTTGGTTTGCTTTATAAAAATTAGAACTAAATATATACAAATTGCAACAATTATCATGTCAAAAACATCCTTCACTGATACTGAAAGGAAGGTTGAAGCTATTTGATGGGGGATAAGCCATACGCTGGCGGACATGTTAGATAAATTAGTCATATATTTTTTATAACATGGGTTAAGGGGGTGGGTCAAGGTTGGGGGGGGTAGCTTTGTATAAATAATAATCAAAATGATTATGATATTAGCCGTATCTTTATAAATACCATTGACAGATATATCTAACTGTGATACGGTTCTGTTTGGCAGTGAATCGCCTCCTTACCCCCTAATACGAATATCAGGAAAGTTAACTGATAATGATTCTAATACTATATCACACTCTCCAAACTCTTTTGAAAACGATACTTCATACGCAGTCATCCCACTCAAGCACTCTCGTGCTTTGTGATTAAAATAATTTTCAATATCCAAAACAAATCCAGAAGGGACTGACGCCAAGTCAGTCCTTTTTGGTATAAATTCTCGTATCCATCTATTGCAATTCTCAACCAATCCTTTCTCCCATGAGTGATATGGGTGACAGAAATATATGGAAGTTTTAAGTGCTAATTCCAAATCCTTCCATTTGCCAAATGCAATATCATTGTCTGTGGTTAGGGTATTAACCACATAGCCCTTGAGCAATACTTTCAATGCATTTTGCACCACTTGATGTGTTCTGTTTGGAATTAAACTGAGTCTGATTAATCTGCTGTATTTCTCTACACAGACCAGGAGTACCCATGAATTATGTTTGGATACAATAAAGTCCATCTCCCAGTGTCCATACTCATACAGCGCCCTTGTGGGGCGTATATCAATCCATTTTCTATTTGGATCGGTTAGGAATAATTTGTTTTCCTTCTTTGGTCCACTCTTTTTGTTGTTCCTGTTCCAGAACAGGAACCTCTCCAGTCCAGAACGTTTTTCAATGAACTTTCTTATACTCTTTTCGCTTACATATCTGAGTCCTGATTGAATCTTTGTTCTTGCTGATATGGCACCGGGTGACCAACCAGCCTCAAGTTTCTTCTCAATGAATCGGAGGAGATGACCGTCTTGTGCCACCTTATTGCAATCACGTTTCTTTCTGTATTGTTTCAGGTACGCTCTATGTATTGCATTCTTTGCTACATACTTGTCTCTTCCTCCATTTGCCTTAATCTCTTCACTTATAGTGGATAGTCCACGTTCTAATGTTTTAGCTATTTTGGTTATAGTTTCGCCAGCCCGAAGCATCTTCTGTATGCAGAATCGCTCCTCATCTGACAGGTGCTTTTTCTTGTTTTTAAGATTTTTCGCCATAAATACATAATACCCTAATCTTCGTATTTAAAGGTATGGAGAAGAATCTTTGCCAACTGAATAAATGAAAAGCAAACCGAGCATTATTGTTGCGGTGGCGTGCCTTTTGGGCGCTATCGTCATCGTCTGTGAAAAATTCAAACCTTCTCAGAACGAACAAACCTCAACGGCCGCTCCTGCAAAGGAGTCGACCGCAACACCACAGCCGCAGTCAGTGGTTGATGAAAAACCCCTTCACTTTGAAGGGTTGCATGTCAACCCAACACTGGGAGAATAGCAGAAACAAAAACAAACAGCATAGAAAAAACAAACACAGAAAAAACAGAAACAGCATGAAAACGAAAATCAATGCACTCAAAGTGCTCATCGCATCGGCCTTCCTCGCGTTCACAGCGTTGGGACATGGGGAACCAACCTCAACGCCAACCGTTCCATCGCCTACGCCGGTTACTACGACGCAGCCAATGGTGACGCCGGCCAACCAGTCGGTGCTCCCCATGCTCACGTCACAGGCGGCTCTCAAAACCTATGCGGAGGAGCAGGCATATTCCGTGTCGGTTTCCATCAGCACGTTTTTGCCGTCCGGCGGAAATTCCAGCGGGTACACACCCGTGACGGAGGCTACCGCTGCGGGAATCATGAGCGCCGTCAAAAGCGTCAGCTTGTCGGTGGACGTCGTGAATCCCAGCGATTCGCTGTTCACTTGGGCAGAGGTTTATAGCATGGACTGGGACGTACTCTTCAGTGGGTACAAACAGTACAAGCTAGTTGGCCCCGATCCTTCTGGGTCATACGCGATGCCATCGGACTACAAGGACCTGACTATGGATATGGCTGAATTGATTCCGATTCCAATCGCGGGAGCCGATTCGGCATTCGTGGATGATCTCAACTCAAAGGGTCAGTCCCAGAACAATTACAATCTGCAAGTTCGTAACGGGAAGGTTTACTTTCCCAAGCAACTCGCCGGAGGTGATCGTATTCTCGGGGTCTATACCAGCAATCAGTCGCCAAATGGTTCGCCAAACACCAACGACAATTACGTCGGAAATTGGGTCTTCTGGAATATTGGCAAAGGTGGGGTGCCGATGCATTCGACAACCTACTCCGCCAGTTTCTCGGCCTCAATCAAGGGTGTGACAACTATGCAGGACAGCGATGTCTTTGTCGTCGTTCCGACCATCAAGGGCGGATATGCTTACGGTGGTAACATCACCGCCGAGCTGAAGGTGACTACGCCATTTACATCCAAGGTATCCTTCTGGACAACGGAAGGCAAGTGGTTCAAGTCCGCTTTGGTTCGGAAGGCGGGGACGGCCCAGTGGCTCACCTACATTCCGACGGTCGACAAGACTCGCGGGGCAATGACCTTTGTCTTGCCAGTCACGGAGACCGGCACCTACTTCATTATCCCGCAATGGAACGATGGCGACCTCATCGAACCAGCCGATCCGTATTACCCGCCGTACGACGGTGGGAGTAACGGTTGACGTTCACAGTGTGGCACCTACGGGCGCCGGCAATCCTGCCGGCGCCTATATTTTTACATAAAAATTCCTCATTCTACAGTCTTTGTGTTATCTTATTGTAAAATATTTGCATAATTTACTTAAATGTGCATAATATAGATACATTATTAGCAATAAAATGTAACAAAAATGCAAATATCAATTATTGAATTTTCAGTTGAAAACTTTATGGTCTTTAAAAATAAGGCTACATTTTCTATGTTTTCGAGAAAAAATGAGAAGCACACATTTGAAAGCAATGGTGAAAATCTCCTTAAAACATCCTTTATTTATGGCCCAAATGCTTGTGGAAAAACATCAATTCTACGTGCCTTTCTAAATCTAAGACAAGGGATGCTCTTTTCTGCTAACAATAAAGAAAATTCAGGACTTCCATTTTTTCCATTTCTAGCATCTGCAGATAATTTAACAAAACCTAGTTTTTTTGAATTAGTTTTTTCTATTATTGGAGAGAATCAAGGTATTTATCGTTACAATTTTTCGTATCTTAAGAATCATATTGTGACTGAAAATATGAGTAAGGTATCATCAGGTGGAACAGAGGAAGTGTACATATCTAGAAATGAACAAAAAATTGACATTGGAAAGATATTTAGCGATGTTGATGTAATACTAAATAATACTAGAAAAGATGCTCTGTTCATATCTCAAGCTGCTCTTTTTAACAGTCCATTTGCATTATCTATTATGGATGCACTTAAAAAAATTGATGTAATCTTTGATCATCAACAAATTCAAGATTATACAATTGAAATGTTCAAAGAAAATCCTGAGTTTAAGAATAAAATTCTAGAATATTTAAAAAAAGCTGATTTCTGTATTTCTGGTGGTAGAACTGTGGAAGTCGATCAACCTGTATTTAATATTACAAATGAAAGAGGGGAGTTTTCAACAACAAATAGCATTAAAAAGGGTAACATCTTATATCTGGAACATTCTAAGTATGATGAAAATAATAAAAAGACTGGAACATTTGAATTACCTATACACGAGGAGTCTAATGGTACTCAAAATTTCTTGTCAATACTGGGTCCTGTGATTAATGTACTTAATGAAGGGAGAGTATTATTTATTGATGAATTTGACAACAGCCTACATCCTATTTTAACAAAATTTATTGTTGATCTCTTTGAGTCTGCGGTTATAAATAAAAATAATGCTCAGTTGATTGTAACAACGCATGATACAAGTCTGCTTTCTTACAAGGATGAATTTATCAAAGATCAGTTCTGGTTTACTGAGAAAGATGAATTTGGATCAGCAAAGTTATTTTCTTTAGCCGATTTTAAAACTGGTATAAGAAATGACACGGAGTTTTCAAAAAAATATCTAGAAGGTCGTTTTGGAGCTTTACCCTTTATCCAATCAATAGAAAAATAATATTAGATGTCTGTCTTTCAAAGAAAACCTGCGAGTCAATTTCCACGTAGTGTTATTCGTATTTATACGGAAGGGAAGAAGACTGAACCAAATTATTTTAACGCAATTAAAGACGAGTTGAAGAGAAATGAAATTGAGATAATTGTAGATGGTCGGGGAGATCATACATTGTCACTTGTTGAATGGGTGATTAATAAAAAAGAAAACGAAAGAAATGACCCAGCCTTTGTTACAGAATGGTGGGTTGTTTTTGATAAAGATGAACATCTAGACTTTAATCATGCCATTGAATTAGCTGAAAAAAACAAGATACAAGTTGCATATTCAAATGAATGTTTTGAACTTTGGTTTATATTGCACTTTGAATATCTACAAACTGCAATTAACAGAAAAGCATTCAATACAAAACTTACTAAATTACTTTCTCGAAAATATGAGAAAAATTCAAACATCTATAGCATCATAAAAGAAAAAGAAGCTTTTGCAATTAAGAATGCTAAAAAATTAGAAGAAATGCACTTAAGTGAGAACAGGGTGAATCAAGCCTTACGAAACCCATCGACAACTGTTTATAAGTTGGTAGAGAGGCTGAGAAAAATTTAGAAATAATAAATATATTATTATAAATTATGACAAAAGTTCAACAAACACGGACAGATCTAGAAAATCACTATACCGAACAATTGGAATTCCTTGAAAGCTCAGCAGGTGCCTATGATGTGGGCAGAATAAGTGAGGCGAAAAGAATGGCCCATACAATAAGATTGTTATTACATGACACTGATAAATCAACTTCCTTATTGAGTCAATTAGGATTCACTGATACTAAATTTTATGACTCAATAGCAAATACAAAAATTGAGATTACTGAAAATATGGAATACGCTGGAGGTTGGGGTGGATTAATACGTATAAGACTAGGTCCTGCGTCTGGTTATGCACCGTTTCTTGATGAAAGTCCTACAAATGAATCTGGTTATACATCATTTGAAGATTATTGGAATAGAACTATTTTTAAAAGTAAATCCAGTATACTTTTAACAAGAAAAGAAATTATTTTGGCTGTAGCAAATAAGGATGGAGGTTCTCATGTTGATCCTGAGTTAGGCGAGGATTATGCTCAATTGTCTAGAGAAAATTCAATGGGATGGATGACTAGTTCCGATAATCAATCTTGGAACCCTGTCCAAGGTGCGGAACTTGCTGCAGTTAGACAAATAGCACATGAAGTATTAAAAACTCTAATACCTAATTATCCTTTCAAAAAAATGATATTGGGTGATATTTATCCTGTAATAGGTTCTAGTATTAAGGTTGTGTATGGACCAGATGATGTTGTCGACAACGTTCCGTCTATACGAAGACAAGGCCCCTGTCCATGTAATAGTGGTAAAAAATATAAAAGGTGCTGTGAGAAAAAGATTCTTAAATAGACAAAGAGATGATACAATAAAAACAACGTGATTAAAAGATTAAAGTCCGATACTTTTTTAAAACAATATGCTGTATATTTTACAGGCTCCATGATAGTGGCGTTCCTAAATTATGTATTTCACCCACTTCTTGGAAGATTAATGACACCAGAGGATTTTGGTGATGTGCAGGCATTTATTGCTCTCATGGCACAATCTGCAATAATTTTCGGTGCTTTTTCTGTTGTTATAGTAAACATAACCACAAATACAGAAAACCAACATGAGCGTGATGCAATAATTTCAGAATTGCAAAAAATAGCTTATTGGATTATAGGAGTAGTGTTTGTCATACTGCTACTGTCCATTTCAGAATTAAAATCTTTTTTTAACTTCTCATCAATATATCCTCTAGTTGGTCTTGCTGTGATATTACCAATAAGTGCAAATACAACATTTAGAAATGCATTTCTACAAGGCAGTGGTAAATTTACAGAGCTTTCATTCTCAGGGGTTATTTCCTCCTCAGGACGCTTAATATTCGCTGTGGGATGTGTTTTACTAGGTTTTGGTGTAATGGGAGCGACAGCTGGAATAGTCATGGCGAACGTTCTTGTGCTGGTGTATTTGATCTACAAAACAAGAAACTCATTACATCTAAGTACAAAGACAAATGTTCACTCTCTAGAAAAGGGGAGTGTAAAGAAAGAATTGAAATATGGTGTTTTGGTATTTTTTGCAACTAGCCTAGTTACCCTGTATTACACATCAGACGTGCTTATCGTAAAACACTATTTTGATGCAACGGATGCGGGATTATATAGCGGAATATCGGCAATAGCTAAAATACTCTATTTTGCAATAGGGCCGACTTCAGCCGTTTTACTATCCTCAGTCAAGCTTAAAAATACATTTGCAGAGAATGCCTCAGCTCTCAAAAAGTCGCTAATCATCTCTTTGATAATCGGCGGGGCAGGCCTATTTACATTTTACATATTAAATGGTATAGTGGTTTCGTTAATGATTGGTGATAAATATGCTTCATTTGCACATTATTTACCAAAAGCAGGATTGGTAATGTTGCTTACTGCAATAGTAAACATCCTTATCTTCTACTTTTTAGCATTAAGAAGGTTCTTTCTTATAATACTGTCAATTATTGGTATAGCCTTGATGGGTTTTGTATTATTTCAAGGTCAATCCAGTATTGATTCTGTTTTAAGTAATCTTGTAATTTGTCTTACTTTTATATTAATTGTATTAACAACTGCATATGCAAAGGCACACAAACCCCACGTTTTAATATTTTAAAAACCATACAATTCTCAGAAAAAGGAAGCGATCAGAGCTTCTTTTTTCTTTTGCGATGTTTTTCCAATACTTCTTTCGGTGAAAGGTAACCCAAACACTTCATAAAA